>NZ_JAOQJN010000006.1:1494-229462 GCF_025567085.1 Bovifimicola ammoniilytica
AGGGCAAACATACAGAAATGTATGGACGCAAAGCCAGGAGTCTACGGGTAGTTATTGAGGAAAGAAAGTTGTTAGTATAATAATACCTAAGATAGTTCGGTTGCATAACGTATTCGTTATGCTTTTTTTATTTTAAAATAAAAAGCATAAAAGGTGTAAAGGAGGGCAGAAGATATTAATACAAAAGAAAAGGAAAATAAATATTATAGGAGGAAATGAATGAAAAAGATAAAAAAATGTATGATAGCAATAGTCGTATTTGCAATGGTAATTATAAGTTCTACAAGTTGTGAAAGTAAGCCGATTATGGATGAGGATAAATGTGCAGAAGTGGCATTGGAATATATGAAAAATAAATATCAGAAAGATTTTGAGGTAACATATAGCCAAGAAAAGAAAAGAATTATAGGAAGAGCTGGATATGCAGAAGTAGATGTTAGAGTTAAAGGAAAAGAAAAAGAATATCGAATTATGATGTGTCCAGATGGTTATGATGATTCAGATAAAGATGGATATTATGATTCTTACATAGTAATATCGGATGATTATATGTGTGATATTGTTAATAATAAAATTAAAGTTGAATTGGACAGTAATGTTAAGAATGTAATAGTTAATAAATTTATTAGTGATATATATATAACAGAACGAAACATATCAAAAATAGAAGGATTTTGGGGTTTTTCAAGCGATTTCAGTTTTAATGAGAAAAATAATACTTTGGATGGTTTATTAAAAAATGAAAATGTATATATAACATATAGAATTGAAATTCCTGAAAATGAATTTAGTATGGATTATGAAAAGAATATTACAGAAATATTAAAGCCTAAAATATCAGAAGATATAATATCGATTTCTTTAGTATCATATCCGGAAGAAACTTATTTAAAAAGAGAAAAAATATATAAAGAAAAAGGATATGAAGAAATTGGCGGATTGATTGGAACAGATGAAATCGATTTTTTTATAGAGGAGGAAACAAATGAGTCTAAGTAATGAACAATTATTATATTTATCAGCATTAGCATACTATAATGTTGATACTGTAGATGTGAGTAATAAAAATGTTAAAAATATTATAAATGGTGTAAGGAAAGGTGAAAAAACAACTTGTTTTGATGGAGCAGCAGGATATAGCGATAAAGAACTTGGAATGGATAAAATTATAGCATTTATAGAAAATGATAGTGAATTAATGAAATTACAAATGGTATATCCTAGTGGTATTGATAATACTACATCATCAGTATGTTTTGTAAATACAGAAACGTCAGAAGTTTATGTTGTATATTGCGACAATTATATAGATAGTCCTTATGAGTATAAAGATGAAAATGGAAACATTAATAGTAATTCTACATGGATTAGTAATATGAAAGGGGCAGTTGAGTGTGATACAGTAGAGCAAAAACTTGCAGTAGAGTTTTATAATAATGCTATAAGTGCTGCCAGAAATGTATTAAATAATGTGGATGGAGATATAGATATAACTGTATGTGGACACTCGACAGGTGGAAATCAGGCACAGTATGTGACAATTGCGTATGAAAAGAAGTATTGGAAATGAAAAAAATGTTGAAAAAAGTAAGTTAATAAATTATACTGTAAATGTAAAAGAGAGATAAAGGGCAAACATACAGAAATGTATGGACGCAAAGCCAGGAGTCTACGGGTAGTTATTGAGGAAAGTAAGTTGTTAGTATAATAAATACCTAAGATAGTTCGGTTGCATAACGTATTCGTTATGCTTTTTTTAATTTTAAAATAAAAAGCATAAAAGAAGTAAAGGAGGGCAGAAGATATTAATACAAAAGAAAAGGAAAATAAATATTATAGGAGGAAATGAATGAAAAAGATAAAAAAAAGTATGTTAATAGTGGCGATATTTTCAGTAGTAATTATAAGTGCTACAGGGTGTGATAAAAAAACAGTAATGAATGCAGACAAGTGTGCAGAAGTGGCTCTTGAATATATGGAGAATAAATACCAAAAAGACTTTGAAGTAGTAGATAGTAGGCAAATGAGAAAATATATTGGTTCAGATAATTATGCAAGAGTTATAGTTAAAATTAAAGGTGAAGAAGAAGAGTATTGGATTATATTATATCCAGACGGAGATAAAGATATAGATAATGATGGATATTATGATTCTTACAAAGTAATATCAGATGACTATATGAGTGAATTGGTAAAACAAAATATTTTGAAAAGAGAATTTGATACTTTATCTAATGAAATGGGAGTTAATAGATATATTAGTGATATATCTGTATATGAAATATGTCAAATAAAAGGTTTTTGCGGTTTTGCAAGTAGCTTTTATATTGAAAGTGAAAATAATACTTTAGATGGATTATTAAAAAATGCAAATGTATGTATATCATATAGAATTGAAGTTCCTGAAAATGAATTTAATCAGGATTATGAAAAGTATTTTAAGAAAATATTAAAGTCTAAAATGTCAGATGATAGCATATCTATTTCAATAGTATCCTATCCAGAAGAAACATATTTAGAAAGAGAAAAAATATATAAAGAAAAAGGATATGAAGAAATTGGAGGATTGATTGGAACAGATGAAATAGATTTTTTTATAGAGGAGGAAACAAATGAGTCTAAGTAATGAACAGTTATTATATTTATCAGCATTAACATATTACAATATTGATACTGTAGATGTGAGTAATAAAAACGTTAAAAGTATTATAAATGATATAAAGAAAGTTGAAAAAACAACATGTTTTGATGGGATAGCAGGATATACAGATAAAGAACTTGGAATGGATAAAATTATATCATTTATAGAAAATGATAGTGAGTTAATGAATTTACAACTGATATATCCTGACAAAAAAGATACTACTACATCATCAGTTTGCTTTATTAATAAGGACACATCAGAAGTATACGTAGTTTTTTGTGGAAATTATATTGATAGTCCCTATATAGTAAGAGATGATGATGGGAAACAGATAAATATAAGTGAATGGACAGAAAATGTTAAAGGTTCATGTGTATCAGATACGGAGTCGCCAAAAAGAGAATTAAAATTTTATGAAGATGCTATTAATGCGGCAAGAAAAGAATTGAATAATATTGATGGAGATATAGATATAACTGTATGTGGACATTCAACAGGTGGAAATCAGGCACAGTATGTGACGATTGCGTATGAGAAGAATCAGGGTAAAAATTATTTACAGAATAATGATATTGATAGATGTGTTTCGTTTGATGGACAAGGTTTTTCAAACGAATTTATAAATAAATATAAGGAAGATATTGAAAAAAAATCAGATAAAATAATATGTTATGAACCAACAGTAAGTTTTGTGGGATCCTTATTAAAGAGTCTTCCAGGTATAAAAAAGAAATATATAAACATTGGAAGTCCGAATTCATTTGGAGTTGGCTATCATATGCCAGCAGAATTGTTAGATGAAAATGGTAATTTTAAGGAGGAGGGAGATTCAAGTTTTGTTAGCCGTTTAATAAAATCAATATCATCAAAATCTGTATTTATTGCAAATAATATATTTAATATAAATATGGAAAATGCAAGTGATGGAATTGGGAAGTTTATTGATGAAATGATGGCAGAGGGGAATGATGCAGAGGTCTCATGGAACAAATTAATAAACAATGAAGATGTTAAAGAATATTTGTATGTAGCTAGTGGAGTATTTTATTATGATACATTTTTAAATAACTTAGAATTAAGACAAAATAATGAATTTAATGAACTCGTTAATAAGTATAATGAAGGGATATCAGAAATCAAGGAGTTAATAACGAATGGAAAATATTTGCAAGCGTTGTATGAAATTTGTAATATAGTAGATGGTTCAATTATAATTGAATGCGTATCCAAAGGTATATTTGATAAAGTAAATACAGTATTGGATTTTGGTAAGTCATTTAGTAAAATGGTCATAGACGGATTGTGTAAGTGGACAGAAAATAATAAGTATATTACATTAGATAAGAAATTCAAATGGAAATCTATTAAGCATTTGTTTGGGTGGTTAGATAAAAGTTATAGACAAGCTTCAGCATCAGTACGTTATATATCAGATCCATTAGTAATTGACCTTGATGGAGATGGCTTTGAATTAACTGATGTAGAAAATGGAGTATATTTTGATAATGATAACTACGGGCTTTCAGAGAAGACGCAGTGGGTATCGTCAGACGATGGATTATTAGCAATCGATTTAAATGGTGACGGAATTATAAATGATGGATCAGAATTGTTTGGAAGTTCAACTGTAATGCCGGATGGTTCAATTGCAAGATTAGGTTTTGAAGCATTAGCTCAATACGATGAAAATGGTGATGGGATAATAGATGAAAAAGACAGTGCATATTACAGATTACTTGTATGGCAGGATAATAATAGAAATGGAATATCAGAAGCGAATGAATTAAAGACATTAAAAGAATTAGGAATAGAATCAATTTCACTTAAGACGGAGGAAATTGATGGTGTAAATACTGCATATATTAAGTATTTTGATGGACGAAAAAGGAAGATAGGTGAGTTTTCGTTTGATTCAGAATCATATAATACAATAGAAAAAGAATCAGAGCGTATATCAGAAGATATCGAGAAGATGCCAGATGTAAATGCAATAGGAAATGTAGCATCATTGCATACATTAATGCAGAAAGACACAACAGGCAGATTAGCAGAATATGTAAACTTGTTCGCTAAATCAGATAATGATAATGAAAAAAGTGAGATAATAACTAAAATATTATACTTTATAACTGGAGCAGATAATATATCTGGTGGAAGTCGTGGTGGAAATATTGATGCTAAGAAACTCAGAGTAATAGAGATGTTCATGGGACGTAATTTCATTGGAACAGAAGGAAGTAATCCTGTAAATACAGCAGCAGATATATTGAATGGCTTGTATAACAATATACATGAACTGTATTATAATCTTTTGAATGCAGAGACAAAACTTAAGGATTATATGGAAATGGTATTTATCGAGAATGATGATTATATAAATACAGAAATATTTGATACTTATATGAGTATTTGCATTTCAGAAGGAATAGATGTAAAAGGCATTATAAA
The DNA here is from genome assembly GCF_025567085.1 of Bovifimicola ammoniilytica. Lineage (NCBI taxonomy): Bacteria > Bacillati > Bacillota > Clostridia > Eubacteriales > Bovifimicola > Bovifimicola ammoniilytica. The sequence continues at coordinate 6,587 of NZ_JAOQJN010000006.1, forward strand.
AGATATAGGCAGATATATTGCAGTTATGAATGATAATCAGATTAACTTGGTTAATTATATTCAAAAATATATAGAATATCCTGAAATTATAACAGAATTAAAGAATGTAATACCATCAAATCTGATAGTTGGTTCAAATGAATCTGATACTATAAATATAAGTAATAATAGCAATGTTACAGTTATAGCGGGAGTTGGAGATGACATAATAAATGCCAACGATGGAAACGACTTAGTGTATGCAGGCTCAGGAAACGATACCATTTATGGAGGAGATGGAGACGATACCATTTATGGAGGAGCCGGAGATGATATCCTGAATGGAGAAGGCGGAAATGATAAACTCTATGGAGGAGTCGGAAACGACACCCTAAACGGAGGCTATGGAGATGATACATACTACTTTGAACTTGGAGATGGAGAAGATACAATCTATGAAGACGGAGAGTATGTCAATGTAGACAGAATAGTTTTCGGAAAGGGAATAAGTCCTGAAAATATATCTTTGGAAAGAATAGGAAATGACCTTGTAATAAAATATAGCGAAGTAGATAAATTCACAGTAAAGAACGCCTATGGCTACAAGAAATACTGTGGCTACGGTTATTACTTTGTTGAAAAAATAGAATTCAGTGACGGAACAGTATGGAACAAAGATAAACTCATAGAACTTATAAGTATAAAGACAGGAACAGCTGGAAATGATGTTCTTACAGGATATGAAGGAACAGATGTATATAACAGAAATGAGACATTCTATGCGGGAGCCGGAGACGACATAATAAATGCCAACGATGGAAACGACTTAGTGTATGCAGGCTCAGGAAACGATACGGTAAATGGAGGAGATGGAGACGATACCATTTATGGAGGAGCCGGAGATGATATCCTGAATGGAGAAGGCGGAAATGATAAACTCTATGGAGGAGTCGGAAACGACACCCTAAACGGAGGATATGGAGATGATACATACTACTTTGAACTTGGAGATGGAGAAGATACAATCTATGATGACGGAGAGTATGTAAATGGAGACAGAATAGTTTTCGGAAAAGGAATAAATCCATCTGACGTAACGATAGAAAGAGTTGGAAACGATATAATAATCCGTTACAGTGCCGCAGACCGAATAACAATAAAGAATGCCTATGGCTACAAGAGATACTGTGGCTACGGTTATTACTTTGTTGAAAACATAGAATTCAGTGACGGAACAGTATGGAACAAAGATAAACTCATAGAACTTATAAGTATCAAGAATGGAACAGCTGGAAATGATGTTCTTACAGGATATGAAGGAACAGATGTATATAACATAAATGAAACATTCTACGGCGGAGTCGGAAATGATACAATCTACGGTGGAGATGGTAATGATACCTATATCTTTGGCAGAGGTGATGGAATAGACACCATTGTTGATAATTCAGGTAGTAATATATTGTCATTTGAAGAAAATATATCCATAGAAGACCTTATGATGACAAAAAACGGAAATAATCTTGAAGTAAGTATCAGTGATACTACAGATAAAATTATTCTTAATGATTATTTTATAAATTCTTCATATCAGAACTTTAATGCAGAATTTGCAGATGGAAGTTCATTAAGTCAGAACGATTTTAGTTCAATAATAAATGGAACATATGTATATGAATCAGCGCTTAAACAGTCAGAACTACTTGTACAGAGCATGGCATCAACATCAGATGATGGAAATGTTTCAGAGATGGTTAATATAACAACACAGGATAACAATATGACAGATACACAGCTGTTTGTAAGCAATCAATAGAATAATGGGGGTACAAAAGTGGAAAATATAATAAACAGTGGAATGGCTTCATTTCTGACAATGACACATTTGCTCAATGTAAATGTGTCTAAGGAACAGTTGAATCATATTCTCTCCTTAAATGTAGGGGATATGACTGAAATAGAAATGATGACAGCCGCAAGATTGTTAAAGATAAAGGGAAAAATTAAGGAACTGAAATATGAACAGTTAGAAGAATTGAATGTTCCTGTAATATGTAAAGCTAAAGATGATACATATTTTATTGTTGGAAAAACAGATAATAATAAGGTGATGATTCTAAAAGCAAATAAGCCACCAAAATTAATATCTGTAGAAGAGTTCAGAGATATTTTTTCGGGAACAGTTATTCTGCTTAGTAATAAAAGCATTATTGATAAAGAGGCTGTGTTTGGTTTCAAGTGGTTTATTCCGACAATATTAAAATATAAGAAAGAATTTATAGAAGTATTGGTGGCAGTTTTTGTTATTCAGATATTAGGAATTCTGACACCGCTTGTAACACAGGTCATAGTTGATAAAGTTCTGGTACATAGGACTTTGTCAACGCTTTATGTGCTGGTGATAGGTTTATTCTTAGGGTATGTATTTGAAATGATAATAGGTCTGGCAAAAAGTTATGTATTTACACATACAACTAACAGAATTGATGTAATGTTAAGTGACAAATTATTTAAACATCTTTTTGCATTACCACTTAGATATTTTGAATCAAGACGTACGGGTGAAACGGTAGCAAGAGTAAGAGAATTAGATAGTATAAGGTCCTTTCTGACAGGAACACCTCTATCATCGTTGATAGATTTATTCTTCATTATAATTTATATAATAATTCTTTTCTTTTATAGTGTGCCATTAACATTTGTAGTAATTGCATCTATGCCGGTTTTTGCAATATTATCAATTATTGTAACTCCATTATTCAAACAGAGACTTGATGAGAAATTTAACGCAGGCGCAGAAACACAATCATATCTTGTGGAATGTATCACAGGCGTTCAGACAATTAAGTCATTTGCCTTAGAACCTAAAGTTGAAAAGAAATGGGGAAGTCTTCAGGCTGATTATGTTAAAGCAGGATATAAGACTTCAATGGTTGCAGGTACAGCTAATACACTTGGACAGTTTATACAGAAAACATTTGATTTATTAATTCTTTTTATGGGAGCTAAGTATGTAATGGCTGGTAGATTTACGGTAGGTGAATTAGTTGCTTTCAGAATGTTATCAGGCAGAGTAAGTGGTCCTGTATTACGATTTGTCCAATTGTGGCAGGAGTATCAGCAGGCATCAATGTCTGTTAAGAGAATAGGTGATATTTTTAATACATCAACAGAACCAAGAGTTGATATAAATAAGTTGTCGCTTCCATCAATTAAAGGCAGAATTACTTTCGAGAAAGTGAAGTTCAGATATAGAATTGATGCACCGGAAGTAATTAAAAATATAAGTTTTGATATTGAACCGGGACAGATTATAGGAGTAGTGGGAAGGAGCGGTTCAGGTAAAAGTACCATTTCGAAACTTATACAAAGATTATATATTCCGGAAAGTGGAAAGATAATGGTAGATGGCGTTGATATATCTTTAGTCGACCCGGCATGGCTTAGAAGACAAATAGGTGTGGTTCTGCAGGAAAATTTTATGTTTAATGGAAGTATTGCAGAAAATATATCGATACATTGTCCTGGGGTATCTATGGAAAAGATTATTGCTGCTGCGAAAATAGCAGGTGCAAATGATTTTATTATGCATATGCAAAATGGCTATGATACTATGATTGGCGAAAAGGGTGTTGGCTTATCAGGAGGACAGAAACAGCGGATTGCAATTGCAAGAGCTATAATTAGTAATCCTAGAATACTTATATTTGATGAAGCGACTTCGGCACTTGATTATGAATCAGAAAGTATTATTCAGAATAATTTACAGGAAATATGTAAGGGCAGAACTGTATTAATAATTGCACATAGATTGTCAACACTTAAAGATGCTAATAAGATTATGGTAATAGATAATGGCGAACTTGTTGAATTCGATACTAAAGAGAAGTTAATGAGTAACCAGGGACTTTATTATTATCTGTATAATATGCAGAAAGAGGGAAGAGTTTAATGAGAAAAGAAATGCTTAATTATGTGAAGAAATATAGTAGAAAAAGAGATAGAAACCTTAAGTATGATTTTATGCCTGAGCTTCTTGAAATAATTGAGAAACCGGCACATATAGGTGGAAAGGTTATTATCTGGAGCATATTTACATTGCTTGTAGTAACCATTATATGGGCTTCAGTATCTAAAATCGATGTCGTATCTACGACAGGAGGAACAGTTAATCCAAAAGGAAGTGTTATCAATGTTCAGGCTAAGCAGGACGGCGTGGTAAATGAGGTTCTGGTAAGTAATGGTCAGTATGTGCATAAAGGTGATATTTTGGTTAAAATAGATTCCTCATACGATAATATAGATGTTGAAAATCTGTCTGCACAAAAGAAATTGCTAGAAGAAGAAAATAAAATATATCAGATGATATTAGATAATCAGGATATAAGTTCAATTGATATAAATCAATACGATGAAAGTATGAAGAATACAATTAATTATATAGTTACACAGGAAAAGTATATAGCAAAAACGAATGAAGGTTCAATTGTTGATAACAAAGAACAACATAATCTGTCTGTACTTTCTAAAATAGCTGACAATGATGAGAAGATTTCTGAGATTGATAACAGTATTAAAAAGGCAGAGAATATTCTGGATAATAAAATACTTCATTCAGAAACTGATGGATATGTAACGAATATGCAGGAGGGACTTACAGGAAATGTCGTTGGAACAGGAAATGTTCTGATGAATATTATACCTGATAATACACCTATGGAGTTAACCTGTTATGTGAAAAACAGTGATATTGCAGACTTGAAGATTGGTAAAGCGGCAGTTATTAAATTAGAGGCATATCCATATTCGGAATATGGTACATTAACAGGAAAGATAACTTACATATCGGCAGGCGCAGTATCAACAGATGAAGTTAAGAATGTATATGTTGTAAAGCTTAGCATAGAAAATAATAATGATAAGATTAAATTACTCCCGGGAATGACTGCAACCGTAGAATTTGATTTAGGAAAAAGAAGTATTATGAAATACTTTCTTGATCCTATAACCGGAGCTTTAAAAAATACAGCCAGGGAAAAGTAATAAGAATAATCTTATTATAATGTTATAATAATACGATTTAGCGACAGGCGTAAATTACATATTCAAGGACAATCTTATTATAATGTCATAAGAATACCAGCCCATGTAAGTCCACCACCAAAACCAGCTAAAGCAATAAGGTCGCCAGGTTTTACGGTTCCGTTATGTAATACCTCATCTAAGAGGATTGCCACACTTGCAGCTGAAGTATTGCCATATTTATCAAGATTAACAGGGAAAATATCATCGCTAAGATGTAATCTTTTAGCGGCAAACTGAATAATACGTTTATTTGCCTGATGTAGTAATATTTTGTTAAAATCTTTTATTTCTATTCCGGATTTTGTTGATAATGATTCAATAATTTCCGGGATTTTTCTTGTGGCAAATTTGAATACTTCCTGACCATTCATATGGACATAAGGAGAGGTATAATTATTTTGAATAAAAGGGTTAATTAGTGGAGCATTTCCACAGGTTAATACATCGCCTTTACTTCCGTCTGAACCATGTTCTAAACATAGTATGCCACGTTTATCTGAATGGGAAACACCTAATATGGCAGCACCGGCCCCATCACCGAATAATACACAGGTACCTCTGTCAGTCCAGTCAATTATTTTAGAAAGTGTTTCAGCACCTATTATAAGAGCATGCTTAATTAATCCAGAGCAAATGAAAGCATGGGCCGTCTGTAATCCATACATAAATCCGGTGCAGGCAGCATTTATATCATAACACATAGCATTTATGGCACCGGTTGCAGCCTGGACTTTGCATGCTGTACTTGGCATTTTTCCATCAGGAGTTAATGTGGCTACAATAATTAAATCTATATCCTCCGGTGAGATATGGGAGTCTTTAATAGCTTTTATAGCGGCTTTAATTGATAATGTGGCAGTTGTATCACTATTTGAAATTCTTCGTTCTGAGATGCCGGTTCTGTCAGTAATCCATTCATCACTTGTATCGACAATGGTGCTAAAATATTTATTTGTTACAATATTTGCAGGAACAGCAGAACCTGTTCCTAATATATATGATGTCATAAGCTTTCTCCGTTCATAAAATATACGTTATTTAATTATACACCGAAAATAAGGATATCTTGCATAAAAATAAAATAAAAAGTACGATAAGCAGTAGGATAAACAGTAAGATAAGCAGTAAGATAAACAGGCTGAAGTAATTAATACATTTACAAATAACAGGGGCAGAATAATTATAAGACAATAAACAGGATTATAATAAATCAGGCTCGTTACCCGGTCTATATATGATGTTGTTTCATATATAAAATGGATAAAGAGCCTATATTTTTATTCTGAAAGAATAATATAATATTCAAAAGGTTTTAGAGTGTTGAGGTCTTTAGTATTAAGAGTAGTTTTCTCATCATTGATAATTCCTGTTGAATCACCATTTAATAAGATGTTGCCTTTAGAAATCTTCTTATCATATTTAACTGTCTGTTCTTTATTAGAAAGATTAACAACAACTGTAATCTTCTTACCATTTTTAACACGTTCGTAAGATAATATGCTCTTGTTATCGTTCGTAATCATTCTGACTTTACCGCCGGCTAATCCTGTATAAAGAGGTTCATTCTCAGTCTTTATTGTACAGAAATCAGTAAGGAGTTTCTCGTATTTATAATCGCCAAAATCAATATTATCCTTTTCGAAGAACTCAAGGGAAATATCTGAATCTTCTTCATTACCTGAATATATAAGAGGAAGTCCCTCAGCAGTAAATACTACAGTATATAAAGCACCAAGAGATTCTTCGCCGAAACGGTCAGCAAGTGTTCCGTCATAAGTATTTTTATCGTGGTTATCGATGAAATTCATCTTAAAAGCTCCGTAAGGGAGGTCCTTTTTGATGTAGCTTTCTAATTTGTCAGCAGTATTTGGAACTGATGATGCTAACTTGAGTGCATCATATAATTCGAAATTATAGTTACTGTCAAATGCTTTGTTAAGAAGTGAATCACTGTTTGTACCATCTTCTGCAACCATATAGATAGGTTTAACCTTATCTAATTCAGTACGTGCCTGTTCCCAGAAGTCAAGTGGTACACCCTGTGCATAATCGCATCTGAAACCATCAACACCGATATCATCTATCCAGAATTTCATGGCATCAATCATAGCAGTTCTCATATCATTATTTGTATAATCTAATTGTGCTACGTCATTCCAGTCTGTATTAAGAGGTGAAATGATATTACCATTTTCATCTTTAGCATAATATTCAGAGTGTTCAGTAATCCAGGTATGGTCCCAGCCTGTATGATTAGCAACCCAGTCTAAGATAACGTGGAAGCCCATTTCGTGAGCTTTATTTACTAATTCCTTGAATTCATCAAGAGTACCGAATTCATTGTTTACTTCTTTATAATCTCTTATAGAATAATAAGAACCGAGAGTACCTTTTTTATTAAGCTCGGAAATAGGATAGATAGGCATAAACCAGAGTGTATTGACACCCATATTTTTAAGTCTTTCTAAATGACTTGAAAATGCGGCAAATGTACCCTCATTTGTATATTGACGTACATTAACTTCATAGATTATGGCTGTATCTATCCAGTCAGCCTGCGTACGCTCGCCTATTACCACTTCATCTTCTTTAAAAGTTTCTTTCTTAGAAGAATTACCACAGCCTGCTAAGGACAGAACCATAGAAGTGGCTAATGATAATGCAATAAATGATTTAAAAATCTTTCTCATATCTTGTATTGTCTCCAGTCTGCAGGCTATAGATATTTTGTTAAATTAAGTTGTTATAAAAGACAATTTTGTGTTGCCTGCCACACAATTGTCAGGTAACTTTAAGTATACCGAACAGTTGAGAAATGGGCAAGTTATATTCTTGAAAATATGTATATTTTATTTGCAATTATACTCTTGGAAAAATATATATTTTATTTGTGAAAATATATGTTTTTTTATTTGTGTTTTAATCGGAGTTTAATGATAAAATATTATTGACAGTACCAGTTAATAATATTACAATTCAATTTGGCTGACTTAACGAGATTAATAGTCTTATGGATATTTTCAGGTATGTGAATCCGTTATGTAAAAACGCAAGATGGAAAATGAATTTTGAAAATAAATTTTACATCAGTTTATTAATAGAATTTGCTGTGGCATAGATAAACCAGAAAGGAATTTTGAGATGACAAAAAGACTTATAGATTTAGTTGATATTTCAAAATCATACGGTGACAATTTAATTCTTGATGAATTAAATCTGTATATAAGAGAGAATGAATTTCTAACATTATTAGGACCAAGTGGTTGCGGTAAGACTACGACCCTTAGAATCATAGGTGGGTTTGAACAGCCAGATAATGGAAAAGTTGTTTTTGATGGGAAAGATATTACAAAGCTTCCGCCCAATAAGAGACAGTTAAATACAGTATTTCAGAAATATGCCTTATTTACACATATGACAATAGCTGAAAATATAGCATTTGGATTAAAGATAAAGAAGAAAAGCAAACAATATATTGATGACAAGATTAAATATGCTTTAAAGCTTGTTAACCTTGATGGATATGAAAACAGAATGGCAGATTCATTAAGTGGTGGACAACAACAGCGAATTGCAATAGCCAGAGCCATTGTTAACGAGCCTAAGGTTTTGTTACTTGATGAACCATTAGGAGCATTGGATTTGAAACTCCGTCAGGAGATGCAGTATGAACTTATCAGATTAAAGAATGAACTTGGAATTACATTTATATATGTAACACATGACCAGGAAGAAGCACTTACTATGTCTGATACAATCGTGGTTATGAATCAGGGATATATACAGCAGATTGGTACACCGGAAGATATATATAATGAGCCTGAGAACGCATTTGTGGCGGATTTCATTGGTGACAGCAATATTATCTCTGCTACTATGATAGAAGATAAAGTTGTAGAGATACTTGGAACAAAGTTCAAATGTGTGGATACAGGTTTTGGTAATAATAAACCTGTGGATGCAGTTATAAGACCTGAGGACGTGGAATTAGTTGAAAAAGGAAAAGGAATAATAGATGGCAGGGTCACACATCTCATATTTAAGGGAGTTCATTACGAGATGGAGGTTATGGCTAATGGTTATGAATGGTTAGTGCATAGTACAACATTTGAGCCGGTTGGAACGGAAGTAGGTATAACTGTTGATCCATTCAATATTCAGATAATGCATAAGCCTGAATCAGAAGATGAGGAGGCAGTACCAATTGAAGAATAAAGAAAAAAAGGATAGGGCACTTAGCGCCTCATTCAAGAATACATTAATGGCGGGACCTTATATTGTATGGATAATTGCTTTCATAGTAATTCCGTTAGTCTTTGTATTCTATTATGGATTTACTGATGCAAATGGACATTTTACTTTCGATAATGTTGCCGTAATTGCACAGAAAGAATATTATAATGCATTGATTTTATCTATAATCCTTGCAGTTATAAGTACATTGGTATGTCTGTTACTTGCGTATCCGTTAGCACTTATTCTTAGAAATATGCATATGAAGAAGAATAGTTTTATTGTATTTGTATTCATTATGCCGATGTGGATGAATTTTCTGTTGAGAACTTATGCATGGCAGGCAATATTAGATATAAATGGTGTACTTGATCATCTGTTGAATACACTGCATTTACCATATTTTAATATAATTAATACTCCGGCAGCAATAGTATTAGGTATGGTATATGACTTTTTGCCATTTATGGTCTTACCTATATATAATGTATTAGTTAAAATCGATGACAATACGATAAATGCGGCAAGAGATTTAGGAGCAGATTACTTCCAGACACTTAGAAAAGTAATTCTGCCACTCAGCTTTCCGGGAATTGCAAGTGGAATAATTATGGTATTTGTTCCTGCACTTACTACTTTCGTTGTATCAGACATTTTAGGTGGAGGTAAACTATTACTTATCGGTAATCTTGTGGAAAATAAGGTTAAAGCAGATAACATTAATTTAGGTGCGGGACTTTCACTTATACTTATGATATTCATTGTTTTAAATATGTTATTTACGGCAAAATACGATAAGGGTGAAGGAGGAAATGTATTATAATGAAAAATGCAGCAAAGAAAATATACTTAGCACTTATAATTCTGTTTCTATATCTTCCGATTATTGTACTTATTGTGGCATCATTTAATGATTCTAAGATACTTGGAACATGGAAAGGTTTTACTTTTAAATGGTATAAACAGTTTTTTGCAAATGACTCAATAATGAATGCATTAAAGACAACACTTGTATTAGCAGTAATATCAGCATTTATAGCAACGGTGATAGGAGTAGTTGCCTGTCTTGCCATAAACAGAATGAAGAAAGTGCCAAGAGCAATACTTACAAGTATAACAAATATTCCAATGTTAAATGCAGAAATAGTAACAGGTCTTGCATTTATGTTATTATTTATCGGAATTGGTGTATCGCTTAGTTTTTCGACAGTTCTTATAGCGCATATAACGTTTTGTATTCCATATGCAGTATTAAGTATTATGCCTAAGGTTAAGCAGATGGATAACAGTATGTATGAAGCGGCCCTTGACTTAGGAGCATCTAAGACATTAGCATTTTTCAAGGTTACATTACCAGATATAATGCCGGGTGTTTTGTCAGGTTTCTTTATGTCATTTACAATGTCATTAGATGACTTTATAATTACACATTTCACAAGAGGTTCAGGCTTTGATACATTGTCTACAAAGATTTATACCGAAGTAAGAAAAGGTATAAAACCAGAGATGTATGCATTGTCAACGTTATTATTTGTTACAGTATTTGTGTTACTTCTATTGATTAATAAGACACCGGCTAAGAAGAAAGTCGTAACGAAGAGAGCAGAAATTATAAATAAATGTATGCAATATGCGACAATCGTGGTAATTATAGCATTAGTTGCAGTAAGTACAGTATATTCTGTAAAGAATATATTTGCCAAGAACACATACAAAGAAGAAATATATGTATACAACTGGGGCGAATATTTAGATCCAGAAGTAATTGATATGTTTGAAAAAGAGACAGGCATCAAGGTTAATTATGAAGAGTTTGAAACAAATGAAGAGATGTATACAATAATTGCCAAAGGTGCAAGAACATATGATGTTGTATGTCCGTCTGATTATATGATTCAGAAAATGATTGAAAATAATCTGCTTGCAGAAATAGATTATTCAAATGTTCCTAATATTTCTAATATGGGTAAACAGTATATGGAAAGTGCTGAGGGCTTTGATCCGGGTAATAAATACAGTGTTCCATATTGCTGGGGAACAGTTGGAATTATGTATAATACTAAGATGGTAGATGAGAAAGTAGACAGCTGGTCAATATTATTTAATGATAAATATAAGAACAACATTCTTATGCAGAATAGTGTAAGAGATGCATATTGTGTAGCACTTTCAAGTCTCGGCTACAGTATTAATACTTTAGATGAAAATGAGATTAAGGAAGCCACTGATTTATTAATCAAACAAAAGCCTCTTGTACAGGCGTATGTTATAGATCAGGTCAGAGACAAGATGATTAAGAATGCAGCCGCAATCGGAGTTATCTATTCAGGCGAGGCTATCTATATGCAGAGAGAAAATCCAGATTTGGAATATGTTGTTCCAAAAGAGGGCTCTAATGTATGGATAGATGGCTGGGTTATTCCTAAGAACTGTACCAATAAATCAGGAGCAGAAGCATGGATTAATTTCTTGTGCAGACCAGATATTGCACTTATGAATTTTGATTATATAACATATTCAACACCAAATGATGCTGCGAGAAATCTTATAGAAGATGAAGAAATCAGAAATAGTGAGATTGCATTTCCAGATGAATCAATCTTAGAAAGATGCAAGGTATATAATTATCTTGGCACAGACGGTGACAAGTTATATGATAAATACTGGACTAAGGTAGGTGCGGAATAATGAACTATGAAGAATCAAGAAAATATATACAGGACGCTTCCTCAAGGGGAAGTGTCTTAGGTCTTGACAATATTGTTAACCTGATGAATAAGTTGGGTAATGTGCAGGACCGTTTAAAGGTTGTGCATATTGCCGGGACTAATGGCAAGGGTTCAACTTCTGCATATATTACTCAGATATTAATTGAAGCAGGCTATACAGTGGGAAGATACACATCGCCTGCTGTTTTTGATTATATGGAAATGTTTACCATAAATAATATTAATATTTCTGAAGATGAATATGCAGTAAATATGACAATAATAAAGAAAGCAATTGATGAAATGGAAGCAGAACATATGACACTTCCCACACCATTTGAAATCGAGACAGCATTAGCTTATCTGTATTTCTACAGAAATAAATGTGATATAGCAATAATCGAAACTGGAATGGGCGGACGACTGGATGCTACTAATATAGTAAAATCTCCACTTGTAAGTGTTCTTACTTCAATAAGTAAAGACCATTCAAGATTCCTTGGCGAAACACTTGAAGAGATAACATTTAATAAAGCGGGAATAATTAAGAAAAATTGTCCGGTGGTAAGTGCGATTCAGTGTGATGAGGTGGCTAAGGTTATTAAAGAAGAGGCAATTAAGAATAATTCTAAGCTTATTGTATGTAATGAGCTTCAGAATGTAAGATTTAATAATGATAAAACATATGGAAGATATGTTGGAATTAGTAATGAGTTTAATGTAGAGACATCAATGCTTGGTACGTTTCAGATACATAATATCCCTACCGCAATTGAGACTATATTAGCATTAAAATCAGAGGGTTTCTTTATCTATAAAGAGAATATTGAAAATGGAATTAAAAATGCATCTATTAGTGGAAGATGTGAAAGAATAAATGATACACCTGCGATATATATTGATGGCGGACATAATCCGGGAGCAGCATTTAATCTTAAGAATACTCTGGAAATGTATTTTACAAATAAGAAATTAGTATATATAATAGGAGTATTAGCTGATAAAGACTACGATACAGTTCTGTCTGTTACGGGAGGGCTTGCAAATCATATAATAACTGTGACACCACCTGATAATGCAAGGTCATTAGACGGCAGAGAATTATTAAAGACAGCATTAAAGTATAATACTTCGGCAGAATATGCAGATGATTTAGAAAAGGCAGTTAACCGTGGCATTGAATGTGCCGGTGATGACGGAGTATTATTTGTATTTGGTTCATTATCGTATTTAGGCAGAATTAAGGAAATAGTAAGAAGTAAGAAAGGATAAGACTTCCAATGATAGATAAGACAAAGATAGAAGAGGGTGTAAGATTATTGCTTGAGGGAATGGGAGAAGATGTGAACAGAGAGGGATTGCTAGATACACCTAAGAGAGTTGCTAAGATGTACGAAGAGATTTATGGTGGTTTAGAAGAAGATGCAGCCACACATTTATCAAGAACATTTACAAGTACATCAGTTGATATGGTAATAGAGAAAGATATTACATTTTATTCAACCTGTGAGCACCATTTGTTACCATTTTATGGAGTGGTGCATATTGCATATATTCCAGATGGCAAGGTTGTCGGACTCAGTAAATTAGCAAGAACTGTTGAGGTATTTGCAAGACGTCCACAGATTCAGGAACAGATGACAGCCCAGATAGCAGAGGCCATTATGAATTATTTATCACCAAAAGGTGTAATGGTTAAAGTAGAAGCAGAGCATATGTGTATGTCGATGCGAGGTGTCAAAAAGCCGGGAAGTAAGACTGTTACATTGTATGCTTTAGGTGAATTTAAGGATAATAAAGAGGCGAGGCAGGAATTTCTAGATAGTGTTAAGTAGACACCTGCGGAAATGGAGATAGTGCGAAAGAATTGCACTGATGTGCCAATTCTTTCGCACAGCTAAATGTGTTGCAGGCATCACATTTAGCATTTATCGCAGAGCCAAATCTGACATTTGGCTCGCGATTCCTCCGGCACTTTGTGTCTGCGGAAATGGAGAAGATTATGAGAATTGGAAATAAGAATTTTGATGTTGAACATAAGACCTATATAATGGGCATATTGAATTGTACGCCTGATTCGTTTTCGGATGGTGGAAAATATAATGATATAGACAGAGCTATTAAACACGTAGAAGAAATGATACGTGATGGTGCAGATATAATTGATGTCGGTGGTGAATCTACAAGACCGGGTTATACAATTATACCTGATGAAGAAGAAATTGAAAGAGTAGTTCCGGTTATAGAGAAGATAAAGGCTAATTTTGATATTCCTGTTTCAATTGATACATATAAGAGCAAGGTAGCAGATGCAGCAGTAATAGCAGGTGCAGATCTGGTAAATGACATCTGGGGCTGTAAGTATGATAAGAAGATTGCAGATGTTATAGCAAAGAGAGATGTTGCGTGTTGTCTTATGCATAACAGAGATTTAGAGAAGAATCCTTATGGAAATGATGTAATGTATGATGTGTTAACTGATTTACAGGAAAGTATAGATATTGCACTTAAAGCAGGAGTTGCGAAGAACAAGATTATTACTGATCCGGGAATAGGCTTTGGTAAAACATTGCAGGATAATCTTAATGTTATGAATAATGTGGACTGGCTTAAGGAATTAGGATACCCAATATTATTAGGAACTTCTAAGAAGTCGATGATTGGACTTACTTTAGATGTACCAAAAGATGAGCGGCTAGAGGGAACACTTGTTACAACAGTTATGGGCGTTATGAAAGGTTGCGCATTTATAAGAGTTCATGATGTATTAGAGAATAAGAGAGCAGTTGTTATGACAGAAGCAATATTGTCGGCATAACAAGTTGCCACTTTGCAAACAAGTTGCCGGAAAAAGTGCGAAGATAATGCCGATGCACCAATTCTTTCACACAGCTAAATGTGTCGCAGGCGTCACATTTAGCCATATCGCAGAGCAAAATCTGAAATTTTGCTCGCGATTCCTCCGACGTAAACGTCTGCGGAAAAGGAGAAATAAGATATGGATAAAATTGTAATTAAAGATTTAGAAGTATTTGGAAAACATGGTGTATATAAAGAGGAAAATGTTTTAGGACAGAAATTCTTAGTAAGTGCCGAGATTTCATTAAGTACAAGAAAAGCAGGAATTACTGATGCATTAGAATTATCAGTTGATTATGGTAAGGTATGCCAGTTTATTAATGAATTTATGCAGAAAAATACATTTAAACTGATAGAGGCCGCAGCAGAACATCTTGTATTAGGAATATTTGCACATTTTGAATTAATACAGAGTGTTAAAGTTACAATTAAGAAACCATGGGCTCCTATAGGACTTCCACTTGATTATGTGGCAGTAGAAATTGAGAGAAGCTGGCACAGGGCATATGTGGCATTAGGCTCTAATATGGGAGATAAACTTAAATATTTAGAAGATGCTGTAAAAGCCATTGAAAATGATGTTAATTGTAAATTACTTAAGATTTCAGATATTATAGTGACGGAACCATATGGCCCGGTAGAACAGGACGATTTCTTAAATGGCTGTATGATGATTGACACACTTTATACACCGCAGGAATTATTAAGATTTCTACAGAAGTTAGAGAGTGAAGCAAATCGTGTACGAGAAGTACATTGGGGACCTAGAACATTAGATTTAGATATTCTTCTATATGATGATTTGGTTACCTCAGATGATGAACTTACAATTCCACATCCTGAGATGCATAAGAGAGCATTTGTTCTTGAACCATTGAAACAGATTGCACCAAATGCAATTCATCCACTCTTACACCAGAGAATACGCGATATGATATAGTGGTGCAAACAAAAAAACAAGCACCGCTGAAAGCGGTATTTGTTTTTTGGACACCACTATCGAACGAACCTCCTGCGATAGCAGGAGATAAAGCGCGAAGCGCGGGTTCGTGAGATAACTAAAGGTGAAAAAACAAGTAGCAGAAAGCACATTTGTTTTTTTGGCACCACTAAGCTAATAAAAAGGAAAGGATATCACACAGGATTGTGATTAAGGTACAGACGTGAATCTAGATTTGAATGAGATAAGACAGCAGATTGATGAGATAGATTCATCAATTGTAGATATGTTTGAAAAACGTATGGAGTTATGTAAAAACGTAGCTTTATATAAAATAGAAAATGGAAAAAAAGTTTTAGATAAACAAAGAGAAAATGAGAAGATAGCAAAAGTAGTTGAATTGGCTGATAATGATTTTAATAAGCATGGTGTAGAAGAATTATTTACACAGATTATGGCTATAAGCAGAAAATTACAGTATCAGTTATTGAATCAGAATGGAAAAAGTGATGATATCGGCTTTAAAAAAGTTGATAAATTAGACATTCAGAATGCAACAGTAGTATATCAGGGTGTTCCTGGTGCATATAGCTATCAGGCTATGATTAATTATTTTGGAAAAGATGTTAATAACTTTAATGTTAAAACATTTAAAGAAGCAATGGAAAGCATAAGGGACGGTAAAGCTGATTATGCAGTACTTCCTATAGAGAATTCCACAGCAGGAAGTGTAAGCGATGTATATGATTTGCTGGTAGAATTTGATAATTATATAGTTGATTATACAGATGTTATAGTAAGACACGCATTGCTTGGAACTCAAGATGCTACAATTGATGATATTAAGACTGTATATTCACATCCACAGGGATTAATGCAGTGTCATAAGTTCTTAGAAGAACATAAAGAATGGCAGCAGATAGCACAGGCGAATACAGCAGGAAGTGCTAAAAAAGTTGTAGAAGAGAATATTAAGTCACAGGCAGCAATTGCCAGTACAGTTGCAGCAGAGATTTACGGATTAAAGGTACTTGAAGAAAATATCAGTTATAATGATAAGAATACCACAAGATTTATCATTGTAAGCAAGAACAAAATATATACTGAAGATGCTACTAAAGTGTGCGTATGTTTTGAACTCCCACATTCATGTGGTACATTATACAATATGCTTTCACACTTTATATATAATGGTCTGAATCTTACAGGTATAGAATCACGACCTATTGAGGGCAAGAAATGGGAATACAGATTCTTCGTTGAATTTGATGGTAAATTTGATGAAGCGGGAACATTAAACGCATTAAGAGGATTGACTGAAGAAGCTAATTCAGTGAAAATATTAGGAAACTATTAAAACAGAGGTGATATTGCATGAATATGAATTTAAGAATTAATGCAGGAAAGTTGATGATTTACAAGAATTTTAAACATCAGGAGTTATTTGATAACTTTGAATGGCTGATTAATAATGCTGATGATGAGTATTACAATGATGAGGACAAGATAGCCTTATTATATGAGTGTGTGAATGAATTGTTAGAACTGGCTAACTCTTACGGCTTTGAGGGAAATCTGTATCATAATTTTCTGGGCTTTTTACTGGCAAATAATGAGAATGCATTTTCTACATCATGTGAGATAATTGGTGCACCAGAGGGCAGTATTAATGGTATTGCGATACATGATTTTGAGATTTTCAAGCAGTTAATGGATTATGATATGACTGAAATAGATAAGGCTCTTAACGTAGATGCAATTTCGATGATTAGTGATTATAAAAATGGTGGAAGAACAAGTAAGGTATTCAATAAACGTGTAAGAGACAGAATATGTGAACTTACAAGAGAATTAGAGAAGGCAGCAGATGTAGCAGAGTATTATAAATATGTAACAGATTTCTATAAGTCATATGGTGTTGGTAAATTTGGCCTTAATAAGGCATTCAGAATTGTTGGAAATGAAGCAGGAGAAGCACAGATTGTACCGATAACAAGTATTGAACATATTTACCTTGATGACCTGGTAGGATATGAGCTTCAGAAGAAAAAACTTACTGACAATACGGAAGCATTTATTGAGGGCAGAAAGGCTAATAATGCATTATTATTCGGTGATAGTGGAACAGGTAAGTCTTCAAGTATAAAGGCAATACTTAATGAATATTATGATAGAGGACTTAGAATGATAGAAGTGTATAAACATCAGTTCGGGGCATTATCTGAGGTTATAGAAACTATCAAGGACAGAAATTATAAATTCATAATATATATGGATGATTTATCGTTTGAGGATTTTGAAATTGAATATAAATATTTAAAAGCTATTATTGAGGGTGGCTTAGGAAAGAAACCAGATAATGTGCTTATCTATGCAACATCTAACAGACGACATCTGGTTAAAGAGAGTTTTGAGGATAATGAGGGAATGTCAAGTGGATTACATACATCAGATACAGTTCAGGAGAAGCTTTCACTTGTCGCAAGATTCGGAGTATCTATTTACTACTCTGCACCAAGTAAGAAAGAATTTCAGAACATTGTTACAACGCTTGCAGAGAAATATAATATTCATATGGACGAAGAAAAACTTAAATTAGAAGCAAATAAATGGGAATTAAGTCATGGTGGTTTATCAGGAAGAACAGCACAGCAATTTATAAATTATTTACTGGGATTTAACATAGACGAAACTAAAAATTAAGAATATGTATCTATAATTAACTTGTTGCGGAGTAGTTTGTGAGTGTCAAGTCAGGACAAATTACTTTTTGCATCTGACATTATGTCATAGGACTATTTGTTTCTGGACGTGAGCAGATAGTCATTAAGACATAAGTAAGCTTAATATAAGAGCTTGCAATATTTCCTTGAGACAATCGTTCAGAAATGAGGTATTTATGTATAAATTGATAGCAGCTATTGATGTTGGTTCATATGAACTAGAAATGAAGATATATGAGTTATCACCTAAGAAAGGTATAACCATGATTAATCATGTAAGACATATAATTGAAATCGGTAAAGATACCTATATAAATGGTAAGGTCGATTTCAAACATATCGATGAGGTATGCGAAATCCTTTATAATTTTACAAAGATTATGAAAGAATATCAGGTAGATGATTACATAGCATATACTACAAGTTCAATCAGAGAAGCAGATAATCAGGATATTATCTTAGACCGTATAAAAGTAAAGACAGGAATAGAGGTTAAGATTTTAAGTAACTCAGAACAGAGATTTTTAGGATATAAGGCACTTTCAGTACAATCTGAATTCTTCTCGTTTATACAGGAGGGAACAGCGATTGTGGATGTGGGCGCAGGCAGCATACAGATATCATTATTTGATAAAGATTCGCTAGTTACAACCCAGAATATTAAGCTTGGTTCACTTAGAATAAGAGAGTTATTATACAGACTCAGTAATGACAGACAGCATTTTAACAGACTTATAGAAGAGTTAATTAACAATGATATACAGACATTTAAAAAGTTGTTTCTTAAGGACAGAAGTATTAAGAATATTATTGCTGTTGGAGATTATATCGGATATTTTGCAAAGGAAAATGGTAAGCAGCTTAAATTTATGAACAGGGAAGAATTTAAGAACAGATTTGAACTGATGATGAATAAAAATGTTGAGGAAATCTCTAAGGAAATCGGAATTACTGATGAACAGGCATCAATTTTAATGCCTTGTATTCAGGTATACAGTAAGTTAATTAAAGAGACAGATACGAATAACATATGGTTTGCGGGAGTGGACTTATGTGACGGTATTGTTGCAGAATATGCAATTAATACAAAGATGATTAAGATAGAGCATGATTTTGAAAAGGATATAATCAATGCAGCAAAAATCATATCAAAGAGATATAGGGCAAATCAGAATCACATAGCAATTCTTGAGAAAAATGTTGTGACTATATTTGATGCGATGAAGAAGTACCATGGCCTTGGTAAAAGAGAGAGAATATTGTTGCAATTATGTGCGATTCTTCATGATTGTGGTAAATATATCAGTATGAGCCAGCCGGGAGAGGCCTCATATAACATTATAATGTCATCAGAGATTATTGGATTGTCTCATAAGGAACGTCAGATAATTGCAAATGTTGTTAAACATAATACAGAGGATTTCTTTGATGATAATGATGAACAATATGAGGGTGATAAATCAGATTATCTTACAGTAATCAAGTTAGTAGCTATTCTAAGGGTGGCAAATGCAATGGATAGGAGCCATAAGCAGAAATTCAAAGATTCTAAGGCAGTAGTTAAGGATAATACACTCGTGATTACTACATATGCACATGATGATATAACACTTGAAAAGGGCTTATTTAAGAGAAAAGCAGACTTTTTCGAAGAAGTGTATGGCATAAAACCTGTATTAAAGCAGAAAAAGGAGGCGTAGACTATGGCAGTTCAGAATGAATATACGAAACCTGAATATTATAAGAACAGAGAATTAAGCTGGTTACAGTTTAACGAAAGAATTCTCTTAGAAGCAAAAGATAAAACCAACAGATTATTTGAAAGACTTAAATTCTTAAGTATAACAGCATCTAATTTAGATGAGTTCTTTATGGTAAGAGTAGCTTCTCTAAAAGATATGGTAGATGCAAAGTTTACAAAACCTGACCTTGCAGGAATGAAGCCAAAGGAACAGCTAGTAGAAATATTAAAAGAAACTCATGAATTTATGGGAAGACAGTATTCTGCATTTAACCGTTCATTACTGCCGCTCCTTGATAAAGAGGGACTTACAATATTAACAGCACATGAACAGATGAATGAGGTACAGTGTAAATTCGTAGATGATTATTTTGACGAAACGATTTATCCAATTCTTACACCAATGGCAGTAGATTCCGCCAGACCATTTCCTCTTATAAGAAATAAATCATTGAATATTTGTGTTCTGTTAAAGGGTAAAGATGAAGAGAATTATGCAACGGTACAAGTGCCTGCAGTAGTAAGCAGAATTGTGGAACTTCCATCAGATAATGGCAGAACAGTAATTCTGTTAGAGCAGATTATTGAGAGAAATATTGATAAATTATTCAGTAATCATAAGGTAATCTGTGCATATCCATACAGAATTACAAGAAATGCAGATTTATCAATTGATGAAGACGATGCAGCAGATTTATTAGAGGAGATTCAGAAGCAATTAAAGAAACGTCAGAGAGGCGAAGCAATAAGACTTGAGATTGAGGACAAATGCGATAAGAATATCATTAAGTTCTTAAAGAGAGAATTAAATGTCGGTGATGAAAGTATATATAAGATTTCAGGACCGATTGATTTAACTTTTTTAATGAAGCTATATGGTATGGAAGGTTTTGAGTACCTTAAAGATGAGAAATATATTCCTGTACAGTCAGCGATGATTAATGATGACGAGGATATATTTACACAGATAAGCAGAAATGATATCTTATTACATCATCCATATGAATCATTTGATCCGGTAGTAGATTTCGTAAGACAGGCAGCAAATGATGAAAATGTTCTTGCAATTAAACAGACTCTTTACAGAGTAAGTGGCAATTCGCCAATTATAGCATCTTTAGCTAAGGCAGCAGACAATGGTAAACAGGTAACTGTATTAGTAGAGTTAAAAGCCAGATTTGATGAAGAGAATAATATTCAGTGGGCTAAGAAATTAGAAAAATCAGGCTGTCATGTTATATATGGACTTATGGGACTTAAAACCCACAGTAAGATTACCCTAGTAGTAAGAAAGGAAGATGAGGGTATTAAAAGATATGTTCATCTTGGTACAGGTAACTATAATGATGCAACTGCTAAATTGTATACAGATATGGGATTACTTACCTGTAATGAGGCAATTGGTGAAGATGCAACAGCAGTATTCAATATGATTTCTGGTTATAGTGAACCTAAACAGTGGAATAAATTAAGTCTTGCACCATATTGGTTAAGAGATAGATTTTTATATCTGATAAGAAGAGAAGCAATGTATGCAAAAGAAGGCAGAAAGGCATTTATTACAGCTAAGATGAATTCGCTATGTGATAAGGAGATAATTGCTGCTCTATATGAGGCATCAAGTGCAGGTGTTGAGATTAATTTGATTGTTCGAGGTATATGTTGTCTAAAGACAGGGATTCCTGGTATAAGTGAGAATATTCATGTGCGTTCGATTGTCGGAACGTTCCTTGAACACAGCCGTATATTCTATTTTGGCAATGGAGGAAATGAAGAGGTATATATGGCAAGTGCAGACTGGATGCCACGTAATCTTGATAAACGTGTGGAAATATTATTCCCTGTTGAAGATGAAAGATTAAAGACTGAAGTAATTAATATATTAAATATCCAGCTTGCAGATACTCTTAAGGCACATATACTTGTTGGCGACCAATACGAGAAGGTTGACAAAAGAGGTAAGGAACTGTTATCATCTCAGATGTATTTCTGTGAACTTGCGAAAGACAGAAAGAAGAAAAAGAACGAAAGCAAGGAGAGACTTTTTGTGAGTAGGGAGATGAAGGAGTAAACTTTTGAGTAGAACGAAAAAAGCAAAGCATAAAAAAAGGAATAAATATTGAAAAATATTGAAGGTATCATACCAATGGTGTGGTAACTTTTGTGTTGTGAAAAAAAATAAGGTAACAAATACAAAATGTTAAAAATAATATATAAAATGATAATTTAATTCAATGGTTATGGTAGGATAGTAGTTATAATGTGAAAATGATGTAGTTTAAATAAAGAAATATTTTATTTGACAATATAGGATATATCCTATAAAATATAAAAGAGACAAAGGAGGAGTTAATATGCCGGTTATATCAAGATTTCATGGGATTACAATAAAAATGTATTTACGTCAGAAAGAACATAATCCACCGCATATTCATGCCATATATGAAGACTGTGTTGGAATGTTTTCATTAATTGATGGAGAAATGTTTGAAGGTGATATTCCGAGTAAGGGACAACAAATGGTAAAGGAATTTATTAAGCATTACAGAAGTAAATTGCTTGAAATGTGGGAAACACAAGATTTTGAAAAATTGCCACCTGTTGAATAATAAATAGTAAATGGAAAGGATTGATAAGTATGACTAACAGGATTGTATCTGTAAAAACAATGGAAAATATGAATTTAGTAGTATACTTCCAAAATGGTGTAGAAAAAAAGTACAATATAAGAAGGTTATACAATAGTTTTCCTCAATTAAGAGAATTAGAATTAGATAAAAGTTTATTTGAAAAAGTTATTGTTGATGTTGGAGGGTATGGAATATCGTGGAATGATGAATTAGATATAGATGCAGAAGAAATCTGGGAAAATGGCATTGAAACAGGTTCACATAAAGTTAGTATATTATCAAAATTAGGATATGATGTGGCAAGGGCAAGAGAGCTAAAACATATGACACAAAAGGAACTTTCAAAAATAACGGGGATATATCAGTCAGATATTAGTAAAATTGAAAGAGGTATTGCAAATCCATCTGTGGCTACATTAAAGAGAATTGCTGATGGAATGAATATGGAGTTAAAAATCGAATTTATAAATATTAAATGATGATTTAGGTGGTAATAATATTTGTAATGAGATTAGAATAAAACACTAATTGTGCTATATGAACAAGATAAAGCCAACAATTAGTGTTTTTTTCGTGCATGCCTTAATAGTAAAAATATTGCATTTTGAGGTAAAACTTATTATAATATTCTGATATATAGACTTTTGTACTTGTAACAGTATATAGCGAGAATCAAATATTGTAGTCTGATATAAAAAATCTAACAGAACTGAGGCGATACCATGAAGCAGGAAAATATTAGCACTGAACTCAAAGACACAGTAACATTAGAAGATAAAGTAGACGGTAAAACAGGAAAAAGTGACGATAGTAATACAGCTAATAATACAGAAGGTAATACTCAGGGCAGAATGGTCGACGGACATCTTGTTAAAGAGACGTCAGAGTTTGATGACCCTGATGAAATGTTTAACAGTCTTATAAGCGGAATTCATAAATATCATCCATCTACAGATACTACAATGGTTGAGAAGGCTTATAAGATTGCATATAATGCCCATAAGGGACAGAAACGTAAATCAGGAGAGCCTTACATTATTCACCCTGTTGCGGTTGCAATAATTTTAGCAGAATTAGAGTTAGATAAGGAAACTATTGTTGCCGGTCTGTTACATGATGTTGTTGAAGATACTGTTATGACAACAGAAGATATTACAAAAGAGTTCGGAGAAGAAGTTGCACTTTTAGTAGATGGTGTTACGAAATTAACCCAGTTATCATATGAGCATGATAAGGTAGAGCTTCAGGCAGAGAATTTAAGAAAGATGTTTCTTGCTATGGCAAAGGATATAAGAGTAATTCTTATCAAACTTGCCGACAGACTTCATAATATGCGAACAATGCAGTATCAGTCACCTGAGAAACAGATTGAGAAATCGCGAGAGACAATGGAGATATATGCTCCAATTGCACAGCGACTTGGTATTTCTAAGATTAAGATAGAGTTAGATGATTTATCACTTAAATATTTAGAACCTGATATTTATAAAGATTTATCAGAAAAAATTGCAATAAAACAATCAACAAGAGAGAAATTCATAGAAGAAATCGTATCAGAAGTCGGTGAACAGATTTCAAAAGCAGGAATAGAAGCTAAGATAGACGGACGTGTAAAGCATTTATTCAGCATTTACAGGAAAATGGTTAACCAGAATAAAACACTTGACCAGATATATGATTTATTTGCAGTAAGAATTATCGTGGATACGGTAAAGGACTGTTATGCGGCACTTGGTATAATTCATGAGATGTATAAACCGATTCCGGGAAGATTTAAAGATTATATTGCTATGCCTAAACAGAATATGTATCAGTCACTTCATACTACACTTATTGGTCCATCGGGTCTGCCTTTTGAGATACAGATTAGAACATTTGAAATGCACAGAACTGCTGAATATGGTATCGCAGCACATTGGAAATACAAGGAAAATGCAGAGGGTAAGAACCCACAGGAGACTGAAGAGGAGAAACTTAGCTGGTTAAGACAGATTCTTGAATGGCAGAGAGATATGTCAGATAACAGAGAATTTATGAGTCTGCTTAAGAATGATTTAGACTTATTCTCTGAAAATGTATTCTGCTTCACACCATCAGGTGATGTTATGAACCTGCCACGTGGTTCAACACCTATTGATTTCGCATACGCAATCCATAGCGCAGTAGGTAATAAGATGGTTGGTGCAAGAGTAAATGGTAAGATGGTTCCGATAGATTACCAGATACAGAATGGTGACAGAATAGAGATTATTACTTCACAGAATTCAAAAGGACCTAGCAGGGACTGGTTAAATGTTGTTAAGAGCACACAGGCTAAAAATAAGATTAATCAGTGGTTCCGTTCAGAACTTAAAGAGGATAATATAGCAAAAGGCAAGGAAATGCTTGAAAAATACTGCAAGTCCAAATCGATTGTTCTAAGTGATTTATCTAAAGCTGAATTTACTGATAAAGTAATGCGTAAATATGGTTTCAGAGATTGGGACTCAGTACTTGCAGCATTAGGTCATGGAGGCCTTAAGGAAGGACAGGTAATTAATAAACTTGTAGAGGAATATGAGAAGAAGCATAAGAAAGAAGTTACGGATGAAGAGATTCTTGAGGCAGTTTCAGAAGCCAAGGAAAAACCTGTTGTATCTAAATCTAAAGGTGGAATAACAGTTAAAGGCATTCATGATGTTGCAGTAAGATTTTCAAAATGCTGCAGTCCTGTTCCGGGTGATGAAATCGTTGGTTTCATTACGAGAGGAAGAGGTGTATCAATTCATAGAACAGATTGTGTAAATATTCTTAATATGCCTGAGATAGAAAGAAGCAGACTTATAGAAGCAGAATGGCAGAAGTCTGATGATTCATCGGCTGAGAAAGATAAATATATGGCAGAAATTAAGATATATGCTAATAACAGAACCGGTATACTTGCAGATTTATCAAAGATTACAACCGAGCGAAACATTGATGTTACAAGTATGAATGTAAGAACAAATAAACAGGGACTTGCAACGATTTCTATGGCATTTGAGATAGGAAGCGTGGAAGAACTTAAGAAACTTGTTGATAATATGAGAAAAGTTGAAAGCATTATAGATATTGAGAGAAATTAAATAGGAGTTCAACGTGAAAAATCAAATTGATATGACGATTTTTCACACAGCTAAATGTATCGCAGGCGCCACATTTAGCTCTTATCGCAGAGCCAAATCTGACATTTGGCTCGTGATTCCTCCGACGTGAACGTCTGCGGAATGGAGTTTAGTATGAAAAATTTAGAAATTACGAAGATAATAGTCGGACCAGTAAGGACAAACTGTTATCTTGTAAGAAGAGTTGACAGTGATAAAGTTATAATAATTGATCCAGGTGATGAGGCTCAAGTAATTGAAAGAAGGATTCTTACTAAGACATTAAAGCCGATTGCGATACTTCTCACACATGGACATTTCGACCATATAGGTGCAGTAGATACATTAAGAACACGTTTTGGTATTAAGTCGTATATGCTTGAACAGGAGAAAGATGTAATTAGCGGCGAAGCAAATCTTGGCAGGGCATTTGGAATACCAACAACAGGACATGCAGATATACTTGTTAATGAAGGAGATGAAATAACACTTGATGAGATAACATTTAAGGTTATTCATACACCCGGACATACAATAGGAAGCTGCTGCTACTTAGTTGAAGCTGAAAAGGTATTATTTAGTGGTGATACACTATTCTATCATTCACATGGAAGAACTGATTTTCCAACAGGAAGTGAATCGGCAATTATACGTTCAATTACAGAAAAATTATTAGTATTAGACAGTAATATAGTAGTATATCCGGGACATGAAATGGATACTACAATAGGTCAGGAAAAGGCATTATATGATTTTTATTAAATATATAGACAAATTTGATTTCGAATACGATATACAGGGAATAGTAAGGTCATTTTATCCGGGCGAGGAAATGTGTACGGATAAGTCAGAACGATTAAATGATGCAAGACTTATATTAGAATGTGATTTTAATTCTGAAAGTTTGGAAATTAAACTGTTAGAGAAATTAAATGATACACAATTTAAGCCGGTAACAATTGAAAAGTTCAAGGCAGCAACAGACTTAAATGGTAAGTATGACCGTAAAGAGACTAAGAATATTCTTAAGAGAAAACTTTATGATATATTGCATAATTATTCGGGGAAAGAATTATTATGGGGAACATTATCAGGTATTCGTCCTACAAAAATAACTTCGGAATTATTAGAAAATGGAATGTCCGATGAAGAGGCAGTTCATTTTATGAAAGAGAATTATTATCTGTCAGATATTAAGGCAAAAGAAAGTGTGAAAATCTCAAGAAATGAACTAAATATTCTTGATGAGATGGATTATAAGAACGGATATAGTCTATATGTTGGCATACCATTTTGCCCTAGTACATGCTTATATTGTTCATTTACGTCTAATCCGCTTTCAAGATTCAGGAATAAAATTGACAGTTATTTAGATGCAGTCTGCAAGGAAATAGAGTTTTGTAAAAATGCATTTGCACATAAGAAGATTTCTACTATATATGTTGGTGGAGGGACACCTACGACATTAGAACCTTATCAGTTAGAAAAATTATTAGGAAAGATAGAAGAATGTTTCGATGTCCGCAAATTATATGAATTTACGGTTGAAGCGGGCAGACCTGACAGTATTACAAGAGAGAAGCTTGCAGTAATTAAGAAGCATGGAGTTACCAGAATATCTATTAATCCCCAGACCATGAAAGATGAGACACTTAAGATAATAGGAAGACATCATACTGTAGAGCAGTTCATTAATGCCTATAAAATGGCAAGAGAAGAGGGATTTGACAACATTAATATGGATTTTATATTAGGACTTCCTGATGAAAATGCAGACGATATAAGATATAATATGAAAATGGTTGAGGAGCTTAAACCTGACAGCCTTACGATTCACTCGCTTGCACTTAAGAGGGCAGCAAGACTAAATATTTTCAAGGACAAATATAAGGATTATGCATTTGAAAATAGTGAAGAAATTATGGAAATCACTAAAGAAACAGCCAAGAGACTTGATTTAGAACCATATTATCTGTATAGACAGAAGAATATGACAGGTAACCTTGAAAATGTTGGATATGCAAGAAAGTCAAGAGAGGGTATATATAATATCCTGATTATGGAAGAGAAACAGACAATCCTTGCAGTAGGTGCAGGTGCTTCTACGAAAATGGTATTTCCTGACGGAAAGCGTATTGAGAGAATTGAAAATGTCAAAGATGTTGATTTATATATAGAGAAAATTGATGAAATGATTGAAAGAAAGAACAGATTTATTCAGGAAAATGAATGTTTCAAAAATGCTTCTGTTGAAGAAGATGATGATATCAATAAAGAAGATGATAATGATATCCAAAATGCTGCTGATGAAATTATAGACTTTAATATAAATTCTATACCAGAAGCATTGATGCATGGAATATGTGTAAGCAATCTTGCCTATGATATTGGCAAAGAATTAGGGTTAGATGATAAATATTGTAATATGCTTGCGATGGCAGGTATGGTACACGATATAGGAAAAGTTAAGGTATACGCATATTTATATGGTGGAGATGATACCTTGAATGTAGAAAAATTAAAATATATAAGGATGCATTCTAAATTAGGATATGATATACTGTCTGAAAAAGGTTTTTCTAATGATGTATTAGATGCGGTATTATATCACCATGAGAATTATGATGGCAGCGGCTATCCGGAGAATTTAGCAGGTGAAAATATTCCGTTGTCAGCAAGGATACTAAGAGTCAGTGATGTATTTGCGGCATTAATATCTAACAGAACATACAGAAAAGCATTTGATTTCAATACGGCAATTGAACTTATGATTGATGAAGTCAAGAATTTTGACATGAAGATATTTCTTGCATTTATGCGAGTAATTCATAATGTTGATATAAATAAAATCACGAGAAAGGAAGATAGAGAAGAATGATTACACAGGCACCAAGAGGTACACAGGATTGGTACGGAGAGAGTATGCATGAGCGTACCGTAATTGAAAAAATATGTAGAGATGTAGCTAAAAGATATAATATTAAAGAGATAATTACACCTGTATTTGAACATACAGTATTATTCCAGAGAGGCGTTGGAGAGACAACTGACGTAGTACAGAAAGAAATGTATACATTTGTTGATAAAGGCGACAGAAGCATAACTCTTAAACCAGAAGGGACAGCAGGTGCAATAAGAGCATATCTTGAACATAATATGTATGCTGAACCTGCACCAACTAAGTTATTCTATGTAACACCTGCATTCAGATATGAGAAGCCACAGAGTGGACGTCTTAGACAGCATCACCAGTTTGGTGTAGAAATAGTAGGCTCGAAGAGTCCTATGGTAGAAGTTGAACTTATATCACTCGTATCGACAATTATAAGAGAATTAGGATTGAAAGATGCAAAATTACACATTAACAGTATCGGTTGTGCTAATTGCAGAAAGACATATAATGAAGCATTACTTGCATATTTAAAACAGCATGAGGATTGCCTGTGTGAAACATGTAGAGAGAGAATGGTCAAGAATCCTTTAAGAGTAATTGACTGTAAAGTAGAAACATGTAAGAAGATTGTTGCCGATGCACCAAGAACAATTGATTATCTTGATGATGAATGTAAGGCACATTTTGAAGAATTAC
This sequence comes from Bovifimicola ammoniilytica, assembly GCF_025567085.1. Classification (NCBI taxonomy): domain Bacteria; kingdom Bacillati; phylum Bacillota; class Clostridia; order Eubacteriales; genus Bovifimicola; species Bovifimicola ammoniilytica. The sequence goes on from NZ_JAOQJN010000006.1 coordinate 36,196, forward strand.
AGTCTATACTTACAGCACTTAATATTCCATATGAAATCGATACAGGAATAGTAAGAGGACTTGATTATTATACTAAGACAGTATTTGAGTTCGTTAATTCAGAAGGCTTTACATTATGTGGCGGCGGAAGATATGACGGACTTGTTCATGAAATAGATGAGAAACAGGATATACCATCGGCAGGCTTTGGCATGGGTATCGAGAGAATCAGATATTTTCTTGATAAAGAGGGTGTTACGCTTGAACCTGAAGAACCAGTTGCATTATATGTAGGTATTCTTGGTAAAGAAGCTAAGGCTAAGGCATATAGTATTGTTAATAATCTTAGAAACAGTGGAATTGTTGTAGAAACAGATTATATGGACAGAAGTGTTAAAGCACAGATGAAATATGCTAATAAGATAGGTGCTAAATACACAGTCATTATCGGCGAAAATGAGATAAATGAAAACAGTGCTAATGTTAAATGTATGGAAGATGGAGAACAGACAAATATTTCGCTTGACGAAATTGCAAATTTCATAAAAAGAAAGGAAGAAAAATAAAATGGCTGAGTCAATGAAAGGACTTAAAAGAAGTCACAGATGTACAGAATTATCTGAAAAAAATATAGGCGAAACAGTTACAGTAATGGGCTGGGCTGCTAAGAGAAGAAATCTAGGAAGTCTTATATTCGTAGATTTAAGAGACCGTTCAGGTATTTTGCAAATTGTATTTGATGAAAATGATGTTAAGGCTGAGGGCTTTGCTAAGGCAGAGACAATAAGAAGCGAATATGTAATAGCAGTAGAGGGAAGAGTTGAGAAACGTGGTGGTGCAGTTAATGAGAATCTTGCAACAGGTAAGATTGAAATAAGAGCAACATCATTAAGAATACTCTCAGAATCACTTACACCACCATTTCCAATTGAAGATGGTCTGACTGTTAAAGATGAATTAAGATTAAAATACAGATATCTTGATTTAAGAAGACCTCATATACAGAAAAATCTTATCTTAAGAAGTAAGGTTACAACATTAGTACGTTCATTTATGGCAGAAGAAGGCTTCTTAGAGATAGAGACACCTATACTTACTAAGAGTACACCTGAGGGAGCAAGAGATTATCTTGTGCCTAGCCGTATTCACCCTGGTAATTTCTATGCATTACCACAGTCACCACAGTTATTTAAACAGTTATTAATGTGCTCAGGCTATGACAGATATTTACAGATTGCTAAATGTTTCAGAGATGAAGATTTAAGAGCGGACAGACAGCCTGAATTCACACAGATAGATATGGAATTATCATTTGTAGATATTGATGATGTTATAGATGTAAATGAAAGACTTTTAGCAAAATTATGGAAAGAAATCTTAGGTGTAGAGATTAAGATACCATTTAAGAGAATGACATGGCAGGAAGCAATGGACAGATTCGGTTCAGACAAGCCTGATACGAGATTTGGTTTTGAACTTAAAGATATCTCAGATGTTGTTAAAGACTGTGGATTTTCAGTATTTACAAGTGCATTGGAAAATGGCGGTTCTGTTCGTGGTATCAATGCTAATGGTCAGGGATCAATGCCAAGAAAGAAGATAGATGCATTAGTTGAATTTGCAAAAGGTTATGGTGCAAAAGGTCTTGCTTATCTTGCAATCAATGAAGATGGAACATATAAGTCATCATTTGCTAAATTTATGACAGAGGAAGAATTAGCCGCCATCGTTGATAGAATGGAGGGTAAACCTGGAGATTTACTCTTATTTGCAGCAGATAAGAATAAGATAGTTTATGCCGTACTTGGTGCATTAAGATGTGAAATTGCTGATAAATTAGGTTTGCTTGATAAAGACACATATAACTTCTTATGGATTACAGAATTCCCATTATTTGAGTATTCTGATGAAGAAGAAAGATATGTTGCAATGCATCACCCATTCACAATGCCAATGGAAGAGGACATTGATTTAGTAGAAACAGATCCGGGTAAAGCAAGAGCTAAAGCATATGATATCGTACTTAATGGTACAGAGCTGGGTGGTGGTAGTGTAAGAATACATCAGGATGATATTCAGGAAATGATGTTCAGAGCATTAGGGTTCACTACAGAAGAAGCATATGAGAAATTCGGTTTCCTCTTAAATGCATTCAAATATGGTGTTCCACCACACGCAGGTCTTGCATTTGGTCTTGACAGACTTATAATGCATATGGCTAAGGAAGATAATATTCGTGACGTAATCGCATTTCCAAAGGTTAAAGATGCATCTTGTCTCTTAACTGATGCACCTAATGTAGTTGACCAGAAGCAGTTAGACGAATTATATATTGCAAGCACATATAAGGAAGATAAAGATAAAGAAGCTGAATAAGAAATGAAGAAATTTATATTAATATATCTGATAGTGATTAATATCATTGCATTTGCAATGATGGGAATTGACAAAAGTAAAGCTATTAAGAGAAGATGGCGTATTCCGGAAAAATCGTTATTTCTTTCAGCTATATTAGGTGGAAGCATCGGAGCAATTGCAGGAATGCAGTTATTCAGACATAAGACAAAGCACACTAAATTCGTCATAGGTATGCCTGCGATATTAATATTACAGATTGTGATAATTGTGGCTGTATCTACGACAGGTTGTGGAAAGAGCAGCAATAATAATGGCAGTTCTGTGGATAAAACAGTATATGAGATTAGTGGTGATGGCTCATTTATGCCGACAGGTTTCAGTCTGGCTGGTGAAAGTTTTGAATTACCATGTACACTTGATGATTTTGCGAAGATTAATTATGTGGTAAATGCGGACTTAGGTGTATTTGATATATCAGATTTACAACCCGAAGAGGACGAGAGAATGATTCAGCTTATTGAGAATTATGATACTATAAATGTCTATCTTAAGAATGACAGTGATACGGTTAAAAGTATACAGGAATGTCAGGTATATGGACTAAGAATTGCAGATAATGTGTCAGACAATACGAAAACAGATGATAAATCAGGGAATTCCGGCTACAGAGATTTTAAACTTTCTAACGGAATAGGATTAGGCATACCATTTGAGGCAGTAATAGAGTTCTATAAAGACAGGGAATGTGAAGTTGACAATGGAGAATTTCCAGAGTTATCTTATACTGAAAATGGAATGACTATTACTTATGATGGATTAGACGGCGTAGTTAAGGGAATTTCAATCATTCCGTCTTAGATGCCAGCCTAACAATAATAATTTTTCATATAACAGACCTACAGTAAACCATGCAGGGGCATAATCCAGACGGATTATGCCTTTTATATTATATTTGGCTTTGCTATAATCCCAAGGACAAATATTATGCTTTTTAAGATTTAATCCACTTACATATTCAACTACAAAGATTAATCCTGTATATATACAGCCACGAAAAAAGAAATTAAGATTCTTAATTAATTTACTGATAGGTTTAATTAAAAAAGCCATACCATAAATTGGAAACATAATAAGTGACGTATTACAAGATAATTTTTTATCGTTATTTAGAAAGTTAATCATACCTGTCCATACTACCTCTAAACACCAGCCGGTAATTCCGCATTTAATAAAATCACTTTCATTTTCATATACTTTATTTAGAATTTTGGTATTATTCTTCATACTAATCTCCATTCCGCAGACGTACTTGCCGGAGAAATCCGCTCATATATTTTTAAGAACAAAATATTTACTATGGTAAAAGTATGGATTATTTTAGAAAGTTTATACCTTATATTTGTATACATTTGATATTTAAAACTCAAACTTAGCACATATATAATAGAATCAAATCATCTGTATTAAGCGAATTTGCATATATAAATATCGAAACTTTTGTAAGAATTGCTAATTTGTAGATATCTTTTTCGGCTCTTTTGATTATTTGAGTTCATTCAATGCCATACACTTAAACCGATTTGTCCGTCTATGCCACACACTTGATTTATGACGTATCGTGTGCAAGTTATATGCCGTCAGATGCAAATGGTCGGTGCAGTAAATCACCGTTCAAGCGAAGCGCGTTTGATTAGCTGCACCGTAATAGACTTTGCAGATGACGGCATTTACTTGCACTAGATAAAGGAATTATGAAAGCGTGTGTCATAGACGGACATCTCGGCTTAAGTGTATGTCTGTTGAATGTACACAAAATTTGAGCCGAAAAAAGATATCTTACAAATTTACACAATTCTTACAAGGTATTTCGATATTTATATCTGTCAAATTTACTTTAACAGATGGATAATGCTACATATATATGTGCTAAGTTTGAGTTTGAAATCTAAAAAACCTATAAAATCTAAAGTGGCAACTTGCAATAGATTAAGAAATAAGATATACTATCAACTGTGTGTTCAGAAAATGAACAAAGTATAATGTGCTATGAAAATAGAACGGAGAAATTATGAGTAAGAATTACAAATTAATAAATATGGATGGAAAGGCTAAACGTGGAGAGTTTACTACCGTTCATGGCGTGATACAGACACCTGTATTTATGAATGTAGGAACAGCGGCAGCTATTAAAGGCGCTGTATCTACAATGGATTTACAACAGATAAAGACTCAGGTAGAATTGTCTAATACATATCATCTTCATGTGAGACCGGGAGATGATGTGGTTAAGAAGATGGGTGGCCTGCATAAATTTATGGTATGGGATAAACCTATTCTTACTGATTCGGGTGGTTTTCAGGTATTCTCACTTGCAGGTTTAAGAAAGATTAAGGAAGAGGGTGTATATTTTAACTCTCATGTAGATGGCCGTAAGATTTTTATGGGACCTGAACAGAGTATGCAGATACAGTCTAATTTAGCTTCTACAATTGCTATGGCATTTGATGAATGTGCACCAAGTACCGCTGATGAGAAATATATAAGAAATTCAGTAGAGAGAACTACAAGATGGCTTAAGCGTTGCAAAGAAGAGATGAAAAGACTTAACAGCCTTGATGATACCATTAATAAACATCAAATGCTATTCGGAATAAATCAGGGTGGTGTCTTTGAAAATATTCGAAAAGAACATGCAGATATTATTTCAGAACTTGATTTGGACGGATATGCAGTAGGTGGTCTCGCAGTAGGTGAAACGCATGAAGAGATGTATAGAATATTAGATGAAGTAGTACCACATCTTCCTACAGATAAGCCAACATATCTGATGGGTGTGGGCACTCCGGCTAATATATTAGAGGCAGTTGACAGAGGTATTGACTTCTTTGATTGTGTATACCCAAGCAGAAACGGAAGACATGGACATGTATATACTAACAGAGGTAAGATTAATCTGTTTAATGCTAAATATGAATTAGACTCAAAACCTATTGAAGAGGGCTGCGATTGTCCGGCCTGCAGAACTTATAGCAGAGCATATATAAGACATTTACTTAAAGCTAAGGAAATGCTTGGAATGAGATTATGCGTACTTCATAATCTGTATTTCTATAATACAATGATGGAAGAGATAAGAGATGCTATCGAGAATAACCGATATAAAGAATATAAGAAGCAGAAATTAGAGGGCTTTTTAGAAAATGATAATAACAAATAGAAATTATTTTAGGAGGAATTATTTATGAACACAGCATTAGCAATGTTAGCAGCAGAGAAAACAGCTTCGGCAGGACAGGGAATCGTTATGATTCTTGGATATGTAATCGTATTTGGTGCATTTATCTATTTCTTAATGATAAGACCACAGAAGAAACAGCAGGCACAGATGAATACATTATTATCATCATTAGAGATTGGTGACAGTGTATTAACAACAAGTGGTTTCTATGGTGTTGTAATAGATATTAATGATGATGTGGTTATCGTAGAATTCGGTAATAACAAGAACTGCAGAATACCAATGCAGAAAGCTGCAATCGTTGATGTAGAAAAAGCAGCAGATGGTATTGAAAAATAAAAACAAATGTATTATAATCCTAGATGGTTGATAAATGACTTATTGCAGTTGTTATTTATAGCAGGCATTTAGAAACTACAGAAAATATAATAGATTTATATTTATGTAGAAATATTTATATTAAAATTTATATGAGATATGAAGTCTTCAGGGCATGGTGAGATTCCATACCGGCGGTAAAGCCCGCGAGCTGATACATTTACGTAGAAGCATGATTCGGTGAGACAATTGTTAATTCCGAAGCCGACAGTAAAGTCTGGATGAGAGAAGAACTTAATATATGCAGGTAATGTGATACTAAGTACCCCTGATGACTAGGCAGTTTATAGCTATTAGTTGTCAGGGGTTTTGCTTTGTGCACACATTTTTCTATAAGGAAATGTCATGTAAAGTGATGTAATGACGTACAGTCATATAAAAGTAGTGCAGAAAAAGTGGCACAGAAAAGGCAGTGTATAATATCGCAATCGATATTTACAGATATGTATTTAAACGGATAAGGAGGATTGCAATGGACGAGAAATATATGAGAAGAGCGATAGAGCTTGCTAAGTCTGCAATGGGACATACTTCACCTAATCCGATGGTAGGCTGTGTGGTTGTTAAAGATGGAAGAATAATCAGCGAGGCTTGTCATGAAAGATATGGAGAATTTCATGCTGAAAGAAATGCATTGTTAAGATGCAAGGAAGATACTAAAGGTGCTGAATTATATGTTACATTAGAGCCATGCTGCCATTATGGTAAGACACCACCATGCACAGAGATAATTATTGAAAAAGGAATCAGTAAAGTATATGTGGGCAGTATGGACAGCAATCCGTTAGTATCAGGTCATGGTGTGGAAATACTAAGACAACATGGAATTGAAGTCGAATGTGGTATCTTAGAAGATGAATGTATTAAGATGAATGAAATATTTTTCCATTACATCAGTACAAAGACACCATTTGTAGCAGCTAAATATGCAATGACATTAGATGGTAAGATTGCAGCATACACAGGTAATTCTAAATGGGTTACATCTGAGCAGTCAAGACTTCATGTTCAACAGCTTAGAAAAAAATATTCAGGAATTATGGTTGGGATAAATACGGTTTTAGCCGATAATCCAATGCTGAATTGCAGAATAGAGGAGGGAGTTAATCCTGTAAGGATAATTCTTGATTCGAATTTAAGAATACCTGAAGATTGTAATATCGTTAATACCGCTAATGATATCAAAACAATTATAGCATACTGTAAATGTGAAGAAGCTAAGCTCGAAAGATTAAGTGAAAAAGGCATCACATTTATTAAGACTAAGGGTGAAAGAGTTGATTTGAAAGAATTAATGATTAAACTTGGTGAAATGAAGATAGACAGTGTGCTTATTGAGGGCGGTGCAAGTGTAAATGCTGCCGCATTCGAAAGTGGTATTGTAAATAAAGTGTATGCATATATTGCACCAAAGATTATTATGGGAGAAAATGCAAAATCTCCGATTGGTGGCAAGGGAATTGCACTTATGAAAGATGCAATTAATCTAGAAGATATAACGGTAACAAATATAGAAAACGATATTCTTATAGAGGGATATGTAAGATAGAATATCTTCGGAAAGGATAGTGCGAAAAATCGAATTGATATGTCGATTTTTCACACAGTTAATTAGTATCACAGGTGATACTAATTAGCGTTTATCGCAGAGCCAAATCTGAAATTTGGCCCGCGTTTCCTGCGATATAGAATATCTTCGGAAAGGAGAAGAGATGTTTACAGGTCTTGTAGAAGAAATCGGTACTGTTAACCGTATCAATATGGGAAATAATTCAGGAACTATTGATATAAAGACAGGAAAAATTCTTAATAATACAAAAATCGGTGACAGTATTGCTGTTAACGGAGTGTGTCTTACGGTAACAAAGTTAAAAGGAGACACATTTGAAGCAGATGTTATGGCTGAAACCTTCAGGAGAAGTTCACTTGGTAAACTTAAGGCGAAATCACACGTTAATCTTGAAAGAGCCATGGCTGCTGATGGAAGATTTGGGGGACATATTGTATCAGGACATATTGATGGGACAGGAACCGTATCAGAGATAAAGCCTGAAGAAAATGCAATATGGTATACCATATCGGCTGATAAGAAGATTTTAAGATATATAGTCGAAAAAGGTTCAATTGCCATTGACGGAATAAGCCTTACTGTGGCATATGTTGATGATAAATGCTTCAAAGTATCTATAATTCCACATACGAAAAGTGAAACAATTCTTCAATATAAATCAGCTGGAGATATAGTTAATCTCGAATGTGATATCATTGGTAAATATGTTGAAAGGCTTATGACATTTAAAGAAGATAGTGAAAGCGGCAATCAAGACAGCAGTAAAGGTAGTAATGTAACATTAGAACTGCTTGCAAGATGCGGCTTTTAGGCATATTAATTTATAGAAAGGAATAACCACTGTTAGTATAGATATAAAATACTAATCAGATTATTAAGGTGAAAATAATGAAAGAAATAGGAACAATACCTCAGGCGTTAGAAGATTTAAAGAATGGTAAAGTTATATTAGTTATCGATGATCCTGACAGAGAAAATGAGGGAGATTTGATATGTGCAGCAGAATTTGCAACACAGGAAAATGTTAATTTTATGGCATCTGATGCAAAAGGACTTATCTGTATGCCAATGAGCAAAGAATGGTGCCAGAAACTCGATTTACAGCAGATGGTAAGTGTAAATACTGACAATCATTCTACTGCCTTTACGGTTTCAATAGACCATGTAGATACAACAACAGGTATTTCAGCATATGAACGTTCATATACAGCAATGAAAACAGTAGAAGATGGTGCTAAGCCTGAAGATTTCAGACGTCCTGGTCATATGTTTCCACTTGAAGCAAGAGAGGGTGGCGTATTAAAAAGAGCAGGACATACAGAGGCTACTGTAGATCTTGTGACATTAGCAGGGCTTAAACCGGTTGGTTTATGCTGTGAAATAATGCGTGAAGACGGAACAATGATGAGAACAACAGAATTGTTACAATTTGCTGATGAACATAATCTCACAGTTATTACAATTGCAGATTTGATTAAATACAGATTAGAAATGGGTGGACTTGTTAAGAAAGAGGCAAAAGCAAAACTACCAACTAAATATGGTGAATTTGTTATACATGGATATGAAGAAGTATTGACAGGACATCACCACGTTGCACTTACAATGGGTGATATATCAAACGGAGAGCCTGTATTATGCCGCGTTCATTCAGAGTGTCTTACAGGTGATGTATTCGGTTCAGCAAGATGTGATTGTGGCGAACAGTTAGAAGAAGCTATGAAAATGATTGCTAAAGAGGGAAGAGGAATTTTAGTCTATTTAAGACAGGAGGGAAGAGGAATCGGTCTTATTAATAAGTTAAAAGCCTATGAACTTCAGGAAAAGGGATATGATACTGTTGAAGCAAATGTTAAATTAGGCTTTGCACCTGATTTGAGAGATTATGGAATCGGAGCAGAGATACTATATGATTTGGGTGCAAAACATCTTAGATTACTTACCAATAACCCAACTAAGATATCAGGTTTGTCAGGATATGGAATTACAATTGATGAACGTGTTCCAATTGAAATTAAAGCCGGTAAATATGATTTATTCTATCTGAAAACAAAACAAGAGAAAATGCATCATATGACAAACTATTAATAAAATTATATTAGATTAGAAAGAAGGAAAAAGATTATGAAGATTTTAGAAGGAAATGTAGTAGGCACAGGCGCAAGAATAGGAATGGTTGCAGCAAGATTTAATGAATTTATTGTATCAAAACTTGTATCAGGTGCAGAAGATGCTCTTGTTCGTCATGGTGTAGATAGTGATAGTATTACACTTGCATGGGTTCCAGGAGCATATGAGATTCCTGTTATAGCTAAGAAAATGGCAGAAAGCGGAAGATATGATGCTATTATCTGTTTAGGAGCAGTTATCAAAGGTTCTACAAGTCATTATGATTTAGTATGTAACGAAGTCAGCAAAGGAATTGCCGCAGTCAGCTTAGAAACAGGTGTACCTGTATTATTTGGAGTTATTACAACAGATAATATTGAGCAGGCAATTGAGAGAGCAGGAACAAAGGCAGGTAACAAGGGTTATGATGTTGCCTGCTCTGCAATAGAAATGATTAACCTTATTAAAGGTGGATTAAAATAAGAGAAACAAAATATACTAAATAACAGAATGGATATGATAAATGGTCCAATCTGGAATAAAATTATACAATATGCACTTTTAATAGCGGCAACTTCCTAATCCTTAGTGAAACAGAGTTATAGTAAATAACATTTATTGACTTTGATGATGTTATAAATATTGATTCTGAAAACGTCACATTTGTAAATGGTAAATAAAAATTTTAATTGTGTGAAACCAGTAGACAAAAAATCTACTGGTTTCATCATGTTCAAAATTATCTAAGATAATGGATTTTTTTAAATTATAGGATTTTCTGCTCCATAGAAGTCCATTGAAATTGAGTATTTGCATCATACCATCGATTGCTTATCATTAACTCTGTATCGTTATCGAGGCGGACTTTCTGGAAGTTGTAACCCTTATTCATAAAATACTGACCCAGTTTCATCCTCATGATATGTTCCGCATTTGCCGTATGGAATGCGTTGTCTGACTTTGACGGTGTACTTCGGCAGTAGTACAAAAATGGATATTCAGCATTTTGTAGGAAGTCAGTTACTTTCTGGTGGAAAGGCTGATATTTGTAACCAGTAACAGCACAAGTATCCGCAGCTTTAAGATAGCCGCGGATAACGGCAACGATTACGCCGAATGCCGTCTCGGTAAAATCTATCTTTACGGCAAAGATGTTCCGAGAGATAGCGATAAGGCGATGTACTATCTTCATCTTGCCGCCGATCATGACAATCAATATGCCGCACAGCTCATCCACAGCATTAAGGTAAACGGCAATTGGACGGCGGCACTTGCCTCTCTTCGCCTGCTCGGACACATGGCTCGTATCATCCAAAACCACTTGGAGGACGAGCGCAAAAGCAGAGGAAACAGCATCGACCGCAAGCTGCGCCGGCAGACAGACTTGGTCGCACTCCTGCAAAGTCAGGGCGAACACTTAAAACGCTCCGGCAAGGAATATGAGTGGTGTTCTGTGCGCCAGAGAAGCGGCACATCGTGTCGGTATTCAATGTAATTCAAGAGCTACTCGCTCCGTCCAAAAAGAAAGGCAAGAATCAGTTTCAGCAGCTGATGGAGTTACTGCCGAACGAGCATAAGGCAAAATGGTTTGCGGGTGCGGCACTGAACACCACCGAACAGAGTATGGCAAGTGTTATGAGTACGGCACTGTCAAGGCTCAACGCTTTCCACGACACCGAGTTAGAGCAACTCCTGTGCTTCGACACTGAAATCGATGCTGAAACCTTCGTGCTAAGTCGTCCGTGTCGACTTGCTTTTATTCGGATATTCGTATATAATGTATTGCATTGAGTATTATCCATGCGGAGGTGCGGTATGAACGGGATCAAGGGCTATATCTCCATTCGGGGGGGTGCCCTACCGTTGTGGCGTGTCGGAGCGGCGGGTCAATCAGTATTGCGTCGAGGGGCGGATCTCTGGCGAGTCCCAGTTCGGGCGTTCATGGGCGATTCCGGAAAATGCGGAAAAGCCGTCCGACCTGTGCTTTTAGGAACAGCACCGCGATCCCGGCAGGACAAGCACCTGACGGATCCCTTCAGCATTGGAATTGGAAGCATCCGCAAAAAGGAGGTGAGTGCGATGGCCTGCGATGAAACCCTATACCGCCAATATCTTAGCGGCGACGACGCTGGGCTGGAAGCCCTGATGAAAAAATACGGCGCCCCCCTGACCCTGTATATCGACGGCTATCTGCACGACGTTCACGAGTCAGAAGAGCTGATGCTGGACGTTTTCGCCTATCTGTTCACGAAAAAGCCCCGAATCCGGGAAGGCGGCCTCAAGGCGTATCTGTATAAGGCGGCGCGGCACATGGCGTTGCGCCATAAGAGCAGGAGGAAGCCCCTGTTCAGCCTCGATGCACTGACCGACGAGCCGGAGGGACGGCTGCTGGTGGAGGAGGTTATACGGACGGAGGAGCGAAACCGCACCCTGCACTTCTGCATGAGCGAAATGAACCCGGACTATCGGGAAGTCCTCTATCTCACCTATTTTGAGGATATGAGCTACGCACAGGTGGCGGAGGTCACGGGAAAAACGGTAAAACAGATCACCAACATGGTGTATCGCGGAAAGAAAAGCCTGCGAAGGCTACTGGAACGGGAGGGAATCACAAATGCGGAGTCATGAAGAGCGCGTCGCGGAGACAAAGCGGCGCATTGAAAAAATTGAGCGGGAAAAACGGCTGCGGCGCAATACGGTCACCATGGCTTCTACCGTGGTGGCGTGCCTTGCGCTACTCATCGGCGCGTCCTTCGCCATGCCCGGCATTGCCGCAAGCATCCAGGCAGGCGACTATGCGGGCTTTGGAACGGCGGCCAGTATGTACGGCGTTGGCGCGGCTTTGGGATACATTGTTATCGGGTTGCTGGCCTTTCTTCTCGGTGTGTGCGTGACCGTTCTGTGCTTCCGGCTGCGGCAGATGAGCCGTGAGGACGGGCAGGACAAGGAAAGCGAGGATGCACATGGAGCTGATTGAGAACCTGTTGCAACTGCTGGTCACGTTCGTCGGCGCGCTGCTTTCCGGCATATCCTACCGGACAAGCCGCAGGCAGGCGTTTTTTCTGCTACTGTGCTTTTATGGCTGCTTTGCCCTCGGTGCGCTCTACTGGACGCTGTACCTGCTGCTGTTCGATACCACGCCGCAGGTCTTTTATGTGTCGGAGTTCGGCTGGGTAGCCAGCGTAATTTTTCTGCACATTTTACAGGCCACGCTCTCCGACACGGAGGAACGCGCCTTCCGCTGCCGCAGGGCATGGCTTGCACCTATGTTCGGCGTGCCGCTGCTGGCGTTCTACTGTGTTTTCGGGGACATTCTCTCCAACCTTATCTGGTGCGGCATGATGATATGGCTCTCCTTCTGCGCCATTCGAGGGCTTGCCTATGCGAAAACGCAGATGGGCGCGTCGCGGAATATGCGGTGGTTTCACATCGGCGTGCTGTGCTTTGTGTTCGCTGAGTATCTGCTTTGGACGGCGGGCTGCTTCTGGCCAGATACCTCACCGGCGAGCCCAACCTTCTGGTGCGATATGCTGCTGACGCTTGCGATTCTGGGGTTGCTGCCCGCCACGAGAAAGGCGGTGGAAGCATGACCTATATCGAAAATATCTTCCTCTGCATGGTATCTCCCCTGTTGGTGGCCGCATTGTGCATGGGCAGGCGGCAGCTCCGCTTCTTCCTGTTTAGCATTGCCGGGATGGGTGTGTGTCTGCTTTCAGCCTATATCAACACCTTCCTTGCGGCGGTGTGTCAGGCGGACGCCCTTGCCGCCACGGCGGAGATCGCACCGGTGGTGGAGGAAATGATGAAGCTGCTGCCGCTGGTGTTCTATCTTCTGGTGTTCGAGCCGGAGGGGGATAAAATCAAAAGTGCAGCAATAACAGTATCCCTCGCCTTTGCCACCTTTGAAAATGTGTGCTATCTCATCCAGAACGGCGCTGACCGATTCTCCTTCATCTTCTTCCGTGGCTTTGGCACGGGAGCCATGCACGTCCTCTGCGGTCTGATTGTGGGCGGAGGGCTTGCCTACACATGGCGGCGGACGTGGCTGAAGGTCGCGGGCACCTGCGGACTGTTGGGCGCGGCCATTACCCTCCACGCCATCTATAATCTGCTGATCGCTTACGGCGGCACGACGCAGTACATCGCCTACGCCCTGCCGGTGCTGCTGGTGGTGGCGGGAAGGCTATCCGTTTTCCGATTATCACGGAAGCAATAACTGAATATCCATTCCTTGAGAGTTGCTTTTTGGCGACTCTCAATTTTTTTTGAAAAATTTTGCGTTTTGGGTGAGAGTTTTTTCGATTTTTTGTACCTATATAAGTGAAGGGGTTTTTAAGCCGTATTTCAAAGAATCCAGAGAGGAGGTTCAAACGATATGTACGATACTGCAAGACGGGTCGCACTCGTCAAGCAGCGGGTGCGGGAAAACACCCGCCGAAGGCAGCGGTGCGATGCAATAAGCCTCTCCGCAGCGTGTATGCTGTTGTGCGCAGCACTGACGCAGGCGGTGGACGCATTTGCAGTGCAGGGACAGACCGCCGCATGGGGCAGCTTCGGCACGATGCTGCTGCGGGAGGACGCAGGCGGCTATGTGCTGGTGGGCGTCGTCTCCTTTGCTGCGGCGACAGCGATCACTGCACTGTGCTTTCGGCTCAGAAATAGAGAAAACCATAGAAAAGGCGGAGCGGATAAGTCCGCCCGACACGAAAAGGAGGAGAAAAACCAATGAAAAAACGAATACTCAGTATCCTGTTACTGTGCTGCATGTTGCTGAACATGCTGCCAACAGCGGCGTTTGCATCGGTGAGCGATTCGCTGGACAACACACCTGAGGAAAATCAGGCGATTTTGGAGCAGCTCTCCGCCTTGACCGGCGGTAGCAACGACCAAGTGCTTTCCATGCTGAACGCTTTGGGGCTACTGGATGAAGCCGGCAATTTAAAGGTGGATCAAACCATCACGCTGGACGGCCAGGTGTTGACACTGGCGGCTGTCATGGAGCTGCTGGAAAATCCCGCCACGGATCTCACTCGTATAGCCGACGTGGATGGGACTCCGGTGGCACTGGGCGATTTGAAGACCATGATCCAAATCGAACAGGAGCTGCAGTGGATCAAGGACACCTATTTCTCCGGCAGGGAGTTTACCGGGGAAGCTCTGGAGAATCTCAATAGCCTGATGGAGCAGCTGGAGCTGCAGGGCATCAGTTTGCGGTATTCCGCCTCTGCCACAGCGCCTGAGGGCGTTGAGACGGTGGATATGAGCGGCATGATGAGACAAACGCTGGGGAGAGAAGCATACAACAACAAATGGGACTCCGGGACTTTTGCTGTATACAGCGGAAAACCGGTCGGCTTTTCCTACCGCATTAAAAAAGGCCAGCTCAGCAAGTATATCACCGATGTGAAGGTCTCGATATACGGGACGAGTGGGGTCAAGCAAAGCGACGGGTCCTACAAGCTGACCTATCAGTATGACAGCCCGAATTCCATTTTAAGTGGGTGTAAAATCACTGTCGAGGTTACAACCGAAGGAAGTAACCCAGGCTGGCTCAAGGATTCTTATTCCTATGGCGACCTGCTGGGGATGATCGAATTTTACGATGCGGAAAATCTGGTGTTCTATGACGGCGCCGGTTATGCCGACCACTGCCAGCTCAAGCTAATAAAGACGGTTGACGCCCCCGCAATAAAAACATCAATGACCGCGCCGAACTATGAAAAAACACTCAAAAATACAGACACATTATATGCGGATATGTATATTCCTTTGCTGGCAGATGGATACAATGCCGGCGACGGTGCCAACAATCAGGACTTCGTTGCGCTAAGCGATACCATCGGAATTCTGGAGGGTGCCCGCAATTCGGTGCTTCCCGGCGGCTCCTCCCCATTTTATCAGCCATACCAAATCGACGCCAGCATCAGGTTTGAGTGGAATGGCAAAGCAGATGCCTATACCGGCAATGCGCCGTATGGCTGGTATAAAAACCGACCCTATGCCCCGTTCTATCTGACGGAGTACAAGCTCAATGGAACATCTCTGGAGCTCAGCAGCGAAAGAATGAGTGCGCTGAACTGTACGATTCAAAAGGACAGTACGGTCAGCATCTCCCTGCAGTCTACCACGCAAAACAGAGGGGATCAGCGGTACTATCTGCCCTTCGAGCTGTATCTGAGGAATGTAAATGGCGACCAACAAAATACCTCCGCCACCACCAAGACCAGCAACGCCACCACCAGGCTGTTGGACACGGACGCTCCCACCATTCAAAGCGTCACGGCCCCGGCAGGAATCTATGCCAGAGGACAGCATGTGCCCATCACAGTTACCTTTAACGAGTTCGTGGATCTTAGGAACGCCCGCGTGACCATCAATGGCAAAGAGTATACCGCCGCTGAGCTTTCCATGAACGACTACGGTGTCACGGCAATGCTCTGGTACCCGGTGCAGGATATGGATGCCACCACGGTCACCGTCAATGGTATGACAGGTGTGAAAGATGTTTTCGGCCATCCGCTGGATACCACACAATATCCAAGCGAGCCGATTACTGGCGTTACGCTGAAGAGCGTCTTGATGCGCAATGCTCCAACTGCACTGACCGCCGTCTACGACAACGGCAAGGCATCGTTCACGATGAACGCCAACATGGAGCAGGCCTACAAGACCGTATACAGCAATTATCACACCCGGGAAGGAACAGAGCCGAAGGAAGCTCCTTTCCGCCTCGAGCTGAGGTACGACTCCGCGACTGAACCAATCCATCTGCAGGTCTATCTGGACACAGAGAAGGAAGCCTTCACCATTAGCGACTATGCAATCGCACTCGCGGTTTACACCCGCACCTATACGGTGATGCTGCAGGCCAACGAGGGCACGAAAGACGCTCCTAACTGGGTGAATGTTCTTCCACTGACCCGGCAGTTCAAGGTGCCAAAGAAAGTTTCCGTGAGCACGGTGAACGTCGTCCCAGAAGAGAATGACGTCGACTATACGATTTCCCTCGCCGAAGCCGCCCGCCCTACGCTTAGGGCAGAGGTTTTGGGGGCAGGCGATGTGCCGGCAAGCTACACCACCGGTAAATGGAGCAGCAGTGACCCGCGCATTGCCACCATCGACGAGGATACCGGCGTTGTTACCACCACAGGAACCGAGGTGGGAACCGTCACCTTTACCTTTACGGCGGACAACGGGACTGAGGACACTGCCGATGATGTGACGGGCCAGTCAAAGTCCTATACCGTGACGGCAGGCAATTCCCTGGCACTGGTGATTCCCGGCGGCTCGTCCATCGTGACACGGGTAAATCAGCCCGCCACCGTGCTGTGGAGCTCCAACGTCGCGCTGATGGCACCGAACAAAGAATTCAATTACAAGATTGACCTGTATGAGGGCAACTACGCGAATGAGGCGGCGCTGAGAGGCCGCGATCCCGTTGCGACTTATACCGCCGGCAAGGATAAAAACAGCGTGCGGATCCCGGAGAATGTGCTCTCTAAGCTCTCCAACGGCAATACCCCTGCCTACACGGTATTGGTATCCATGCCGCACCCCAACGCAAAGGGTGAGAACGTCCGCCTGTCGGCACTTGCCTGGATCATCGTGCAGGCACCACCTGCCACGGCCAAGCTGACACCGCCACAGAGCATTTACCTCAAGGATACCGACGGCGCCGTCAATATCAACTGGTCGGTGGAAAACGCCACTGATGGGGCCTCTCAACAGTCCACG
This sequence comes from Bovifimicola ammoniilytica, assembly GCF_025567085.1. NCBI lineage: Bacteria > Bacillati > Bacillota > Clostridia > Eubacteriales > Bovifimicola > Bovifimicola ammoniilytica. The sequence continues at coordinate 53,562 of NZ_JAOQJN010000006.1, forward strand.
CTGACCATTACCCGGGTCACAGAGGACAACAACACCCAAGTGGTGGCCCGTGAGCGCCTGTCCGATACCTCCGGAAGATTCTCCCTGTCATTACAGAGTGTGAAAGCCGGCAATCTAAAGGACACTTATCAAGTGGTTTTGAGCGTGGAGAACCCTGGTGAGGAATCTCCAAGCACCGACTCCTTCCCACTGTATGTCTACGATGCCGACGCACTGAAGGTGCAGGACGACAAAGGAAACACGATTTCTAAGATGACCATGGACAATACCTCCAAGGTCAGCGACAGCCTGCCCACCGATACAGCTGAAATTTTGCAGCTGCGCCAGGAGTTGGGGCTGATCGAGTACATAGGCATCAACTATGACGAGTACGGATGGAACTCCTTTAAAGATGGAATCCGGTGGCTCTCCAGCAACAACAATGCCATTTCCGTCAACTACAAGCAGGGAGGACTGTATGAGGACATCAGAAACTTCTCCTTTGATTCCTACCTTCCCGAAACCAAAATGGCGCTGTCCGGCTTGGCCAACGGCACCGCAACCGTCACGGCTACCCATGCCGCCACGGGCATGAGTGCCACCGTACAGGTGACAGCGAAAACACTGAAAAATAAGTTCTATCTCTTCCAGCTGACGCCTGCAGCAGAAACTACTCTGCAATACACCGACGGCAAAGGTGTGTCCAAAACGGTCACGACCAACAGTGAAGGCGTGCTGGCACTTTACGAACCCAACGGAATCGCAAGTGAGGTGTCTCTACGGTCCGGCTCCGGCGCGGATATTTATCTGGGCACCATCTATAAAGAAAATCTGCGTTCCGGCGAGCGGGATGCCACAAAACTGCAGCTTTATCCTTTGAATACCTTCAGCCTTCGGCGAGTCGCCCGGGCATCTGTGACGCTCATCACGCCGGGCGGCGATCCGCTGGCGAACAAGACGGTGACCGTTCGCGGCGGTGTTTATAAAAACGGAGGCTACTGCGAGACAGCTCAGCTGGGCTCCAGGGCAGGAGCACTTGTCAGCGGCATCACCGGCGACACCTATACCACGGATGCGGCGGGAAATATAACTGTCTATCTGGATTCCACCCAGTTCTGGTCGGCCGAAAAGGGCGAGAGTAACACCACGGCGCTTTCCGCTCTGGATCAGCTGGAGTACATTCTGGAGATCAGCGCAATTGACGGCGACAAGTACTATCCGCTGTTGCTGACCGTCAACGGCAAGCTGGGCGTGGACGATGTAATGCGTACCGCAGAGGGCGTTGTCTCTCTGGAACGCGTGCCGAAGGGGGAGAAAAACAAACCCTTCATTGTGGCGCAAAGCGTTGATTACGGTCTTGCAAACGGCCAGAAAGTGGATGTCCGCAACTCGATTGGGAAGATTGGCCCTAACAGCAGCTTTAAAACAGCAATCCTGCACACCACTATGTTCCTCTGGGGCGAGGATATTGCCAATGCGAAGAATTACAGTCTCAAGTTGGCAGACGAATACGGCGTTCTTCCTGCCGCCCAGAGCAGCAGTACCACGCAGTATCCCTTCTCATCCATCCCCGTAGTGGAAAACGATCTGACCCTCACCGAGGCCACCATGACCACCTCCGGATGGATCGCCGACGGCAAGGATGTGGGTATGAAAACGCAGCTGAGCCTGAACGGCAGCCTGCTGCAAGAGAAAATAATGCCCTTCCGGGTCGTTGATCTGACCCGAGTGCCAAAGGTGACAGAGGATGACCGCGTTACCGGTATTCTGGCGACGATGAAGGACTCCAGTGGAGTGAATGATGTTGACTTTGGCGGAGTGGGCGATAGTAACATTCTCAAGGTGCTGACCGGGCGGCTGGATGATCTGAGCGGTCCGGTGGACACATCCGTGTTCAAAATGATTATCACCCCTAGCGAAGATCCATCCGTGTTCCGTGCCATGATTTGGGCCGGGTACAATACACTGGAGATGGAGGACATGGACTATTCCGAGGACGGCGTGGCCTTGGGTGCGAATGTGCTAACGCAGAACCTGGAAGTGGGCGTGCCCGGGACCGGGGATCTGAGTCAGATGGCCAAGGGCACCTATAATCCAAATGGAGAGTACAAAGCCAACTCCATGGCCGGCAAGGTCACCAACACGGATCTCAACTTGCAGTTGGAGGGCTTTTACGAAGCGGAAATCCGCTATAACGCCGAAAAAAAGGAGTGGGAGGTTTTCACCGTAGGTGGCGGCTTTACCGCCGGCATTGGCGTGGGCTTCACCTTCAGCGTGAACGCCATGGCTGGACCCGTGCCGTTGACAGCAACCTTTGAGCTGGGTGGTGCCATTCAGCTGGATTTCCGTACCGCAGTGCGCTACGGCCAGCAGGGCGAGGGTACAGAGCTTGCCTGGAGCGATCCCACAGCCACGGCAGTGAATGACTTTTTGACCACGCTGCGTATCAACGCCTATGTCCACGCGTTTGGCGGCATTGGCTTTGACTATTCGGTCGTGGCACTGAAGATCGGCCTATTCGGCAATTTGGATGTGGACAGTCAGAATAAGTTCCTTTCCCGCACCTATCTTGCCGACGAGACAAAGCGCCAGATCAACGGTCAGGCCCTGGGAATCAAAAGCGAAGTGGGAATCAAATTTGTGGCAACCTTCCTGTTTATCTCCTACGAGGCGGTGATCGCCTCCGGAACCCTTGAAGGTACCAAGACTTTTAATGACTGGAAAACAATCGACAACTATTGGAATAACGCCACCAGTGGGCTGAGCCTTGCCTCGCTACGGATGGCAGCGGCTCAGAGCGGAATGCAGGTAGCTTCTGGCAGTGCAACGCTCCAAAGCCGGGACTATCTGGAGCAATATGCCCGTACTTGGGGCCAACCCCAGCAGCGGATGATGCTGTTCTCTCTGAACTCAACCAGTGGGCTGGAAAACATCCAGACCAATGCTAACCCTACATCCTATCCACAGATCAGCGATGACGGGAAGGTATTGGCCTACATCAACGACGGCAACAGCAGCAGTATTTACGATAGCCGGGCGCATTTCTCCACCCTCAATGGCGGCGTCTATACTCTCTCTAGTGAAATTGACGCTCCAGCAGAGTTCCCAGGCTACGGCGACACGAGCATTTCTTTGTCTGGCACTGGCAGCTTCGCGGCGGCGGCTTGGGTTCGCATGGGCACTAACCTTCCGGGTAAAAATGCCGGTGATCCCGTGACATTGGAAGAGCAAAACCTGCTGATGAACAGCACGGAGATCGTAGTGTCCGTCTATGACGGCACAACCTGGACTTCCACCCGCCTAACCAACGACGGCACGCCAGATCTGGCCCCAGTCACGGCAGTGGGCGGCGACGGCAAGGCCATCGTGTTCTGGCGCAGCGTCTACACCCCAGATCCCGGTACGCAGGGCAGCAACTTGCTGAACTTCACGACCAGAGATTGTATCATGTACTGTTGCTATGACAGGAATAATGGCACCTGGAGCGAGTCCAAAATGCTTTATAATGGTGCTACTGGCAGCGTGAAGGCGTTGCAGGCGGCCATGCTGCCCGACGGAACAGCTATGGCGGTTTACTCGCTGGACCGCAGCGGAACCGGAGATACCTCCGCCTACGAGATTGCCTATTGTACCGTGGCTGCTGACGGAACTCCTGGTACAGCCATGCTGGCGACCTGTGACAGCAATCTTGACGAAAACCCCCAGGTCGTTGCAGCCAACTTCGGCAGCGGGGATGACCGATTTGTCATCGGTTGGCACAGTATCCGAGACGGCAGCAGCGATATTCAGCTGTTGGCTGTGGACGGAAGCGGCACCATGTCCAACAGTTTCCCAGGCTCTTTGTCTGCCCTGACCAGCAGCGGCAACGCCGTCGTGGGCGGAGACTTCCGCTTCGCTTCCCTCAGCGGGGATCATCGCAGCCTCAATGATCTTACCATTGTCTGGAATGAGACTGTCAATGACGTCAACGGCGCGGTAAATCACGGCATTTTGAAGGCGGCCAAGCTGCGCTATGCTACAAATACCTACACTCTCTCCGCACCGTTGGAACTGGCAGAACTGCCGGATCGCACGCTGGCTGACCACTTTGATGCCTATGTCAGCGACAGCAATCAGGTGCAGGCTGTCATTCAGGCTACCTTCTATGACGATGAAAATCCGCAGGTAATCGGCGGCGTGACCGTTCCGGGTGAGAAAACGAACCTCTATACCGTTACCTCTGATTTTGTCACCGATGCGGTGGCAGTGGAACAGATCGGTGTGGATTATGCAACGCTGGCGTTGAACAGCCTGACACCTATTCGCTTTACCATCCGCAACACCGGGCTGAACGATGTGACAAACCTAAAGGTCAGCATTGGCAGCGGGGAAACCGCCACCCTTACGGAAACACTGCTGCCAAATGAAAGCACCACCCTTACCGTCTGGCACCATGTGGGGAACCTCGTGACCAACCCGAGCTATACCATCACCGCCGCCAGCGGCATCAACGAAAAAGGCACAGTGTATCTGGATTATCCCGACATTGGGATCTCGCAAATGGAAGTGATTGCGGAGAGCGCCGGCAAGCGTACGGTGCGCATGACCCTCTATAATTCCTCTGCCGCCACTCTGGCTGGCAAAAAGGGTCGCGAGGTGAAGCTTGCGTTCTATGCGGATGATCTGCATACCAAACATGCAGAGGTAGCCTGCACCACAAACGGCGTATCGGTTCGCGATAATGAAATCACCATTTCCGAAGACAGCGCCCTCGCCCGCATCGATCAGGGAACCTTTACACTGGACCTGACCTATGATCTGGGCAAGTATATGAACTCTATTGGCAAAACAGAGATCCCAAATGTGGGTACCTATCTGTACGCCGAGGCGTGGGCGGAAGGTCAGATCGGTGGAACGGGAAGCAATCAGCGCCTGCCGGAGTATGACGGCAGTGACAGCGAGGCCAGCGTCCATATGACTGGCGCACTGGCCCGCACCGGAGAGCGGATGACGATGGATGTGACACAGGGAAACGACGGCAACGGTCACAGCACCGCAGCCATTACCCTGCGCAACAACTCCCTGCAGTCTCAGACTAGCGCAATGCTGGTGGCCACACTGCTGGATGCTGACGGGACCGTTCTGGAAACGAAAAAGACCAGTATTGGCGGTGCCATCTACGGGGAAACCTTCCAGACGGAAACCGTCACCTTCTCCCGGCTTGGCACCCGCGTAGTGGTGCGAGCCGCAGTGCCTGGTAATGACCTTCTGACCTTTGAAGGTCTGGCAGTGGGACTCGGCGATTTTACCGCCAACGGAACGAACTATACCTATACGCTGCAAAATGATAGCGGAGCAACATCTACGCTAGTCACAGCGATGTCTGGAAACGGCGAGCCCGTGAGCATCAACGGACAGGCTATGTCCACCGGCGGCAGCGCAAACGTTGCTATCCCCGACAGCGGCACAACCGACATTGTCGTGGGAATCGGTGCTAAAACCTACACACTGACGATTCTGCGCAATAGCGGCGATGAGCATACTCACAGCTACGGCAGCGAGTGGAAGAACGATGCAGACAACCATTGGTATGAGTGCTCCTGCGGCGATAAGAAAGATGTTGCAGCACACACCGCAAGCGACTGGATTATTGATACACCGGCAACGGCTACCACAAGCGGCTCAAAGCATAAGGAATGCACCGTCTGCGGTTATACGATGACAACCGAAACGATTCCGGCAACCGGCGGCGATGAGCATACTCACAGCTACGGCAGCGAGTGGAAGAACGATGCAGACAACCACTGGTATGAGTGCTCCTGCGGCGATAAGAAAGATGTTGCAGCACACACCGCAAGCGACTGGATTATTGATACACCGGCAACGACTACCACAAGCGGCTCAAAGCATAAGGAATGCACCGTCTGCGGTTATACGATGACAACCGAAACGATTCCGGCAACCGGCGATGAGCATACTCATAGCTACGGCAGCGAGTGGAAGAACGATGCAGACAACCACTGGCATGAGTGCTCCTGCGGCGATAAGAAAGATGTTGCAGCACACACCGCAAGCGACTGGATTATTGATACACCGGCAACGACTACCACAAGCGGCTTAAAGCATAAGGAATGCACCGTCTGCGGTTATACGATGACAACCGAAACGATTCCGGCAACCGGCGGCAGTGAACATACTCACAGCTACGGCAGCGAGTGGAAGAACGATGCTACGAACCACTGGCATGAGTGCTCCTGTGGCGATAAGACCGATAAGGCGGTGCACGACTTCAAGTGGATTGTTGACAAGGAAGCGACCGCAACGCAAAAGGGCTCTAAGCATGAGGAGTGCAAGGTTTGTGGCTACAAGAAGGCAGCAGTTGAGATTCCGGCTACCGGCTTCACAACAAAACCGATCGATTCTACGCAAACCAACCCGAGCACTGGCGCAGAAAGCACGAAAACCGGTGACAACAGCAATATGATCCTCTGGATCGCACTGCTGTTTATCAGCGGCGGTGTTCTGAAAGGTGTAAAGGTATTTGATAAAAGGAAAAGACATTACGTCAAATAATCAAGTATAAGTAACAATTAACGATCCATCACGGAAACATCACAAATACGGCACAGAGGGCATAAAAACCGCTGTGCCGTATTTCTTTCCTTAAGACTGTTTTTGAAAAATAAGCAATTTCTCGGGCATAACCCAAGATTTTTTTGCCGGATTCCATGTATACTGTGTATATCACACTTATGCATTTTTCATTTTTACCACGGCAATCGGATACACGGATATCAACAGATACCAAATACAGCGAGGTAATTATGAAAACAAGAGAATACTAAAGAAAAAAAGGGTGTCCTGAAAAAAGGGTGTCCATTAGGAAAGTGTACAAAATGATATTTCCTAGATATGTTATCCGGTAATTGTTTCCATCCTTTAAAACCAAATTCAGATATCAATTTTTTTTAATTAGTCATTGAAAAATATATTAAAATATTATAAAATATTACCTAATATTCTTCTTATGTATATGAAGATATGCAATCAGGTAGTGGATATCGACAAAAATTGCATAGCAAAACTGCTAGATGTCGCCACAGGGCGACATTTTTAGTGTATTTAAAAACAGATGTTAAATATATTAAAAAGTATTTGCATTAACTAAGATAAGAAGATAATTACAGTACATAGAAAAGAGGGATTTTCATGAATTTCAACATAGCAGTTATGTCCGGTGATGGGATTGGTCCGGAAATTGTTGAAGAAGCAAAAAAGGTACTTGAAACAGTTGGTAAGAAGTACGGTCACACATTTAATTTTACGGATGTATTAATTGGGGGAATATCCATTGATACATATGGTGAACCACTAACAGACGAAGCTATAGAGACAGCTAAGAACAGCGATGCTGTACTATTAGGAGCCGTCGGTGGTGTCGTGGGTAAAGATAAATGGTACGAGCTTGCACCAAACTTAAGACCTGAGGCAGGACTACTAAAGATTAGAAAGTCATTGTCATTATATGCTAACTTAAGACCTGCATATCTGTATGAAGAACTTAATGAAGCTTGTCCTCTTAAAGAAGATATAGCAAAAGCAGGCTTTGATATGGTAGTTGTACGTGAACTTACCGGAGGACTTTACTTTGGAGAGAGATGTACAAAAGAGGTTGATGGTAAATTAACAGCAATTGATACACTCACATATACAGAAGACGAGATAAGAAGAATTGCAATAACAGGTTTTGATATTGCAATGAAGAGACGTAAGAACGTAATAAGTGTCGATAAGGCAAATGTTTTAGACTCATCAAGATTATGGCAGAAAGTAGTGGCAGAAGTCGCTAAAGATTATCCGGAAGTTAAAGTTACGAATATGCTTGTAGATAACTGTGCAATGCAGTTAGTAAAAGATCCAAAACAGTTTGATGTAATACTTACAGAGAATATGTTTGGTGATATTTTATCAGATGAAGCAAGTATGATTACAGGTTCAATCGGTATGCTTCCATCAGCAAGCCTTGGATATAACAAGATGGGATTATATGAGCCAAGTCATGGTGCAGCACCTGACATTGCAGGTAAAGATATTGCTAATCCGATAGCAACTATTCTTTCAGCAGCTATGATGTTAAGATATTCATTTGACCTTGATAAAGAAGCTGATGCAGTAGAAAGTGCAGTTAAACAGGTACTTAAAGATGGTATCAGAACAGTTGATATTATGTCAGAGGGCAACACTCAGGTAGGCTGCAAAGCTATGGGTGATGCAATTTGTGAGAGAATAAAATAAGATAGTTAGATATCAGAATGGAGATTAGTGTGAAAAATACAGATTGATATCTGATTTTTCACACATCTATTTGTGTCGCGGGCACCACAAATAGCATCTATCGCAGAGCCAAATCTGACATTTGGCTCGCGATTCCTCCGGCACAATGTGCCTGCGGAATGGAGATTAGTATGGATAGAAGAAGTGATAATGTAACAAAAGGAATGCAGCAGGCTCCTCACCGTTCATTGTTTAATGCATTAGGTATGACAAAGGAAGAATTAGACAGACCATTAGTTGGTATCGTAAGTTCATATAATGAGATAGTTCCAGGTCATATGAATATAGATAAGATTGCAAATGCAGTTAAAATGGGCGTTGCAATGGCTGGTGGTACACCAATTATGTTCCCGGCAATTGCAGTATGTGACGGTATCGCAATGGGACATACAGGAATGAAATATTCACTTGTAACAAGAGATTTAATTGCAGATTCAACAGAATGTATGGCAATGGCACATCAGTTTGATGCACTTGTTATGATTCCTAACTGCGATAAGAACGTTCCGGGATTATTAATGGCAGCAGCCAGACTTAATATTCCTACAGTATTTGTAAGTGGTGGTCCGATGCTTGCAGGTCGAGTTAAAGGATGCAAGACATCATTATCAAGTATGTTCGAGGCAGTAGGTTCTTATGCAGCAGGAACAATGACACTTGAAGATGTAGAAGAATTTGAAGCAAAAGCATGTCCTACATGTGGTTCATGTTCGGGAATGTATACAGCTAATAGTATGAACTGTCTTACAGAGGCACTTGGTATGGCGTTACAGGGTAATGGTACAATACCTGCTGTATACTCAGAGAGACTTAAGCTTGCTAAACATGCAGGTATGAAAGTTATGGAACTTCTTGAGAAGAATATCAGACCGAGAGATATTATGACAGAAGCAGCATTCAGAAATGCTTTAACAGTAGATATGGCACTTGGATGCAGTACAAACAGTATGCTTCATTTACCAGCTATTGCACACGAAGCAGGCGTTGAATTAAATCTTGATATTGCTAATGAAATCAGTTCAAGAACACCTAACCTCTGCCACCTTGCACCAGCAGGTCATACATACATCGAAGAACTCAATGAGGCAGGCGGTGTATATGCTGTAATGAACGAGCTTAATAAGAAAGGCTTATTGAATACAGACCTTATGACAGTTACAGGTAAAACAGTCGGTGAAAATATTAAGAATGTTGTTAACAAAGATACAAATGTTATAAGACCAATAGATAATCCATACAGTGAAGTAGGTGGAATTGCTGTACTTAGAGGTAATCTTGCACCAGACAGCTGTGTAGTTAAACGTTCAGCAGTTGTACCTGAGATGCTTAAGCATGAAGGACCAGCAAGAGTATTTGATTGTGAAGAAGATGCAATCGCAGCTATCAAAGGTGGTAAAATCGTTGAAGGTGACGTTGTGGTTATCAGATACGAGGGACCAAAAGGCGGTCCTGGAATGAGAGAGATGCTCAACCCTACATCTGCAATCGCAGGTATGGGACTTGGTTCAAGTGTAGCACTTATTACTGATGGACGTTTCTCAGGAGCATCCAGAGGAGCATCAATCGGTCATGTATCCCCAGAGGCAGCAGTAGGAGGCCCAATCGCCTTAGTTGAAGAGGGAGATATCATTAAGATTGATATTAATGCAAATAAGATTACACTTGATGTATCAGATGAAGTATTAGCTGATAGAAAAGCAAAATGGCAGCCAAGAGAGCCAAAGGTAACAACAGGATATCTTGCAAGATATGCATCACTTGTAACTTCAGCAAATACAGGTGCAATTTTAAAAACTAACTAATCAGAAATATTAAACAATAGAATTCTATATAATATAGATTAAATAATGTTATAAAGATACAGAAAGGAAAGTAAAAATGCAGTTAACAGGTTCAGAAATAATTATTGAATGTTTAAAAGAACAGGGCGTTGATACAGTATTCGGATACCCTGGTGGAACAATCTTAAATGTATATGATGAATTATATAAACATTCCGACGAAATAACTCACTATTTAACTTCGCATGAGCAGGGAGCTGCCCATGCAGCAGACGGATATGCACGTTCAACAGGTAAAGTTGGTGTATGTATGGCAACATCAGGTCCGGGTGCAACTAACCTTGTAACAGGTATTGCAACAGCTTATATGGATTCAGTACCAATGGTTATAATCACAGCAAATGTTGCAAAGGCAGCACTTGGTAAGGATTCATTCCAGGAGGTTGACATTGTAGGTGTTACAATGCCAATTACAAAACATAATTATATGGTACGTGAGGTAGAAAATCTTGCAGACACAATTAGAAAAGCGTTCTATGTAGCTAAATCAGGTCGTCCGGGTCCTGTTCTTGTAGATATTACTAAGGATGCTACAGCTAATAAGACAGAATATACTTATAAAGAACCAATGAAGATAGAGCGTTCTACAGAGAATATTACAGAAGAAGATATTGAAAAAGCAGTTAAATTAATAGAAAAATCTAAGAAACCATATATTTTTGTTGGTGGTGGTGCTGTTATATCAGATGCTTCTGATGAATTAAAGGAATTTGTTGAAAAGGTAAATGCTCCTGTATGTGATTCGCTTATGGGCAAAGGCGCATTTGACGGAACTAATCCTTTATATACAGGAATGTTAGGTATGCATGGAACAAAGACATCTAACTTTGGAGTTACGGAATGTGATTTACTTATTGCAATAGGTGCAAGATTCAGCGACAGAGTAACAGGTAATGCTAAGAAATTTGCTAAAAATGCAAAAGTTCTTCATATTGACATTGATCCTGCTGAGATTAATAAGAATATCCCTACAACAGCAAGTGTTATAGGTGATGTTAAAGAAGTTCTTACAAGATTGAATGCAAGATTAACAAAACATGACAGAACAGAATGGATTAATCACATAAATGAATTAAAAGCTACATATCCTTTAACATATAATAAAAATGAGTTAAATGGACCATTTATTATGGAAAAGATTTATGAAGTGACAAATGGTGATGCTATTATCACAACAGAAGTTGGCCAGCATCAGATGTGGGCTGCACAGTATTATAAGTACAGTAAACCAAGAACATTTGTATCATCAGGTGGTGCAGGAACAATGGGATATGGTTTAGGAGCCAGCCTGGGTGCTAAGCTTGGTAATAAAGATAAAGTCGTTATTAATATAGCAGGTGACGGATGCTTCAGAATGAATATGAATGAGATTGCAACAGCAACAAGATATAATATTCCAATCATTGAAGTAATTGTTAATAACCATGTATTAGGTATGGTTAGACAGTGGCAGACATTGTTCTATGGAAAGAGATATTCTAATACAACTCTTAATGATTCAGTAGATTTTGTCAAATTAGCTGAAGCTATGGGCGCTAAAGCATACAAGGTTACAAAACCAGAAGAATTAGAGCCTGTATTAAAGGAAGCTATTTCACTTAATATCCCTGTTGTAATTGATTGTCAGATAGGCAGTGATGATAAGGTATTCCCTATGGTTGCACCGAATGCACCAATCAGTGAAGCATTCTCGGCAGAGGATTTAGCAGCTAAAGGTCTTGACTGTTAATATTAAGAGATGTAGAATGAGTTAATATAAGACATTAACACTTTAATGTGATGTAATATAAAAGGAGGACACGAAAAGTGAGCAGAGTTTACAATTTTTCAGCCGGTCCGGCTGTATTACCTGAAGAGGTTTTAAAAGAAGCAGCAGCAGAAATGTTAGATTATAATGGTACAGGAATGTCAGTTATGGAGATGAGTCATCGTTCTAAGGCTTATCAGGAGATAATAGATGCAGCAGAGCAGGATTTACGTGATTTAATGAACATTCCTGATAACTATAAAGTATTATTCTTACAGGGTGGTGCATCGACACAGTTCGCAATGATTCCAATGAATCTTATGAAGAATGGAGTAGCTGATTACATAGTAACAGGTCAGTGGGCTAAAAAAGCATATCAGGAAGCACAGAAATTCGGTAAAGCTAATAAAATAGCTTCATCAGAGGATAAGACATTCTCATATATTCCTGATTGTTCAGATCTTCCAATCAGTGAAGATGCTGATTATGTATACATTTGTGAAAATAATACAATTTATGGTACGAAATATAAGACACTTCCTAATACAAAAGGTAAGACACTTGTAGCTGATGTTTCATCATGCTTCTTATCAGAGCCTGTAGATGTAACTAAATATGGTGTAATCTATGGTGGTGTTCAGAAGAATATCGGACCTGCTGGTGTTGTAATTGTAATCATTCGTGAAGATTTAATTCCAGAAGAACCACTTGAAGGTGTTCCAACAATGTTACAGTACAAGATACACGCAGACAATGGTTCTATGTACAATACACCTCCAGCATATGGTATCTATATTTGCGGTAAAGTATTCAAATGGTTAAAGAAGATGGGCGGACTTGAAGAGATGCAGAAACGTAATATCGAGAAAGCTAAAATACTTTATGATTTCTTAGATGAGAGTGAATTATTCAAAGGAACTGTTGTTAAAGAGGACCGTTCATTAATGAATGTACCATTTGTAACAGGTGATGCAGATTTAGATGCTAAGTTCGTTAAAGAAGCTAAAGAAGCAGGTTTTGAGAATCTTAAAGGACACAGAACAGTTGGTGGTATGAGAGCAAGTATCTACAATGCAATGCCAATTGAAGGTGTTAAGAAATTAGTTGAATTTATGAGAAAATTTGAAGCAGAGAATAAATAGAATATTGCCTGCGGAATGGAGATTGATATGACAAAGATTAATTGTTTAAATCCTATTGCAAAAGTAGGTCTTGATTTATTTACAGATAATTATAATACAGTTGATAATTTCGAAGAAGCTGATGCTGTATTAGTAAGAAGTGCAGCAATGCATGATATGGAGATGCCAGCTTCATTAAAAGCAATTGCAAGAGCAGGAGCAGGTGTTAACAATATTCCTCTTGAAAAATGTGCAGAAAAAGGTATTGTAGTATTCAATACACCAGGTGCAAATGCAAATGGCGTTAAAGAGCTGGTTATAGCTGGTATGTTATTAGCAGCAAGAGATATCACTGGTGGTATCGAATGGGCTAAATCAGCAAAAGACGATGCTAATATAGCTAAGGCAGCAGAGAAAGAGAAGAAAAAATTTGCTGGTACAGAGATATATGGTAAAAAGCTTGGTGTAATCGGTCTTGGTGCAATTGGTGTTAAAGTTGCCAATGCAGCAGTTTCATTAGGAATGGAAGTATATGGTTATGATCCATATATTTCAGTTGCAGGCGCATGGAACTTATCAAGAAGTGTAAAACACATTGCGACAACAGAAGAGATATTCAAAGAGTGTGATTACATAACAATTCATGTACCATTGTTAGATAGCACAAAGGGAATGATTAACAAAGAAGCTTTCGATATGATGAAAGACGGTGTTGTAATTCTTAACTATGCAAGAGATGTACTTGTTGATGAAGAAGCTATGGCAGATGCATTAAAATCAGGTAAAGTAAAGAGATATATGACAGATTTCCCTAATCCATTATCAGTTAATATGGAGGGTGCAATTGTAACACCTCATATTGGTGCTTCAACAGAAGAATCAGAAGATAATTGTGCGATTATGGCAGTAAATGAGATTATGGACTTCATCGAGAATGGTAATATCAAGAATTCAGTAAATTACCCTAACTGTGATATGGGAGTATGTGATAAAGCAGCCCGTGTAACAATTTGTCATAAGAATATACCTAATATGTTGGGTCAGTTTACTTCTGCATTTGCAAATGAGAACATTAATATTTCTGATATGACAAATAAGAGCAGAGGTGATTATTCATATACAATGTTAGACCTTGATACAACAGCTTCTGATAGCGTAGTAAAAGCTATAGAGGCAATCGAGGGTGTAATTAAAGTCAGAGTAATAAAATAATGAGTTTTAATCAGATAGATATTATCTGATTAAATTTAAACGAAAAGTGTCGTTAGATAAATCTGGCGGCACTTTCGTATTATAAGAATGGAGAAAATAGAAGATGGCAACAATAAAAGCATTTGAATGTATAAAACCTACAAAGGAATTAGCTAAAGAAGTAGCAGCATTACCATATGACGTATATAATCGTGAAGAGGCACGCGAGGCTGTAAAAGGTAAGAAGTACTCATTTCTAAGAATTGACAGGGCAGAAACACAGTTTGATTCATCTGTAGATACATATGATGACAGAGTATATGCTAAAGCAAAAGAGTTATTAGATGATATGATTAACGAAGGTGTATATGTTAAAGAAAATAAGAAATGCTATTATATCTATGAACTTACAATGGACGGAAGAATACAGACAGGTATAGTTGCATGTGCAAGCATTGATGATTACCTTAATAATGTTATCAAGAAACATGAGAATACAAGAGCAGAAAAGGAAATAGACAGAATAAGACACGTTGATACATGTAATGCACAGACAGGACCTATTTTCCTGGCATACAGAGAGAATAAGAAGATTTCAGAAGTAATTAATGAAGTTAAAAAAACAGAACCAATATTTGCATTCGTGGCTGATGATGGAATTAAGCACGTAGGTTATATAATAGATAAAGACGAAGACATTAAAACCATTGAAAATGAATTTTCAAATATTAACAATATTTACATTGCTGATGGTCATCACAGGGCAGCTTCAGCCGTCAAGGTCGGAATCAAGAGAAGAGAAGAACATCCGGATTATGATGGAACAGAAGAATTTAATTACTTTTTATCAGTATTATTCCAGGAGCAGGAATTAATGATTATGCCATATAATCGTGTTGTTAAAGATTTAAACGGATTAACATCTGATGAATTCATAGAAGAAGTTAAGAAGTCATTTGACATTGAGAAAGTCGGCACAGAGCCATATAATCCTCAGAAAAAGGGTGAAGTAGGAATGTATCTTGACAATGTATGGTACAAGCTAAGTGCAAAGAATGAAATATTAAGTGATGATGCAGTAGAGGGACTTGATGTATCATTACTTCAGAACAATGTCTTAAATCCTATACTTGGAATTGCAGATCCAAGAATAGATAAACGTATTGATTTCATAGGTGGAATAAGAGGACTTGCAGAATTAGAAAGAAGATGTGCGCTTGATATGAAAGTTGCGTTTGCAATGTATCCTACATCTATTCAGGAATTATTCAATGTTGCTGATGCAGGTAAATTAATGCCGCCTAAGTCTACATGGTTTGAGCCAAAATTAAGGAGTGGATTATTTATTCATGAAATATAATACGAAGCAAAGGGAACTTATCTTAAAATATCTGTGTGAAAAAGAGGGTGAACACGTAAAGGCAGAGGATATTTTAGAATATCTAAAGAATAATGATACACCGGTTGGTAAATCTACGGTCTATCGATATTTAGAGAATTTGGTTGAGCAGAATCTTGTCAGAAAATATACGATAGAAGAGGGGAAGGGTGCATGTTACCAGTTTACTGGTAATGATAGCACACACCATTGCAAAGAACATTATCATCTGAAATGTAGTGATTGTGGCGAACTGTTTCATGTGTCGTGTGAATTTATGGACGAAATAAATGAGCATATTTTAAATGAACATAATTTTGTGATAGACAAAAGTAAGACAGTATTCTATGGAACCTGCGAAAAATGCCGTAAGAAAAAAGAGTGTAATAACGAAGAAAATAACAAACAGCGAGATGAAAAGTCAAATGAGAAATGTTGCAGTAAATCTAATGCTAAATATGAAAATGAAACTTAGTTTCAAATTCACATTGACAAAATAAAAAATAAGGTATATTATAATCGGGTACAAATTGAAACTTAGTTTCAATTTGTACCCGTATTTTTACTTACCATGAAATTTCGTTGAAATTGTCCTGGTAAGTAAAAAACGCTCCGCGAGGAGCGCACTGCGGAGGAGCAGAAAATGTTGCTATAGCAACCCGCCGCAGGCGGAGAATGTCGCAGGCGACATTATTTATTCTTATTAAGAGAGTCACAGCTATTTGCATCGGAGCGAAAGCAAATAGCAATTATGGCAGATGAGAAATCACTCAGAAATGAGAAATCACTCAGAAATGAGGAAAGTATGAAGAAGGTTTTAGATAAATTAATTATATTTACACTGATTTGCATAATGGTTGTTCCACTTTCAGCGTGTGGCAGGAAGAGTATAGATGATGACAGGTTACTAATTGTGACTACATTATTTCCACAATATGACTTTACAAGACAGATAGCGGGTGATAAGGCTGATGTGAAATTGCTTTTATCACCGGGTATGGAAGCACATAGTTATGATCCGACACCATCAGATATTGCAAGTATAAATGAAAGTGATTTATTCATTTATACAGGTGATAATATGGAGACCTGGGCGGCAAAACTGATAAAAGGGCTTGAGAAAGATGTCAATGTTCTAGATGTCTCAAAAGGTGTTGATATTATTAAGACAGAAGATGAAGAGGGACATCATCATGATGAAGATGAAGAAGAACATGGACATGAGGGGCATAATCATATATATGATCCCCATATCTGGACAAGTATTTCTAATGCGAAGATTATGGTATCAAATATAGTTGATGAGTTGGTACAGATTGATGCAGAAAATGCTGACTATTATAGAAAAAATGCTGATAAATATTTAGAGCAGCTAACAGAATTAGATAATGAATTTAAAGAAGTTGTTAGAAATTCGGATGTTAAAACAATATATTTTGCAGACAAATTTGCAATGTATTATTTCGTACATGATTATGGACTTAACTATGTATCGGCATATGATTCCTGCTCTTCAGAGACAGAACCAAGTGCTAAGCTTGTAGCAAAAATGATTGATGAAGTCAAGGAAAACAATGCACCAGCTATATTCTATGCGGAATTATCTAATCATAAGGCAGCAGATACGATAAGTGAGGAAACCAACACTAAGGAATATCTGTTACATTCGTGCCATAACATTTCGAAAGATGAGTACAAAAAAGGTGTGACATATATAAGTCTTATGAAGCAGAATCTTGAAAATCTGAAAAAAGGTTTGAATTATAATGGGAATTAATGTTAGAAAATAAAAAACGTAAGAAAATGTGAGAAATGTCACACATAGCAGTGCAGAATGGAGATTAGTGTGAAAAATAATGCTGATGCGATTATTTTTCACACAGCTAATTGTTTCGGGGCGAAAACAATTAGCATATATGTCAGATGAGAAATCGCTTTAGCGAATTTCTCATCGCCTCCTCACGACAAAGTCGCTCGGAAATGAGGATTAGTATGAAAAAACTACAATTAAAATGTGAAAATTTAACAATTGCATATGACAGGGTAAATGTATTTGAGAATATGAGTTTTGAAGTAAATGAGGGTGATTACCTGAGTATAGTAGGTGAGAATGGTTCTGGTAAAAGCTCGCTTATAAAAGGAATATTAGGACTTGTTCCAATCAGAAAGGGTGAAGTGATATTTGAGGGTGGTGTAACTAAGAAAAATATCGGATATCTGCCCCAGCATACAGCAGCACAAAGTGATTTTCCAGCATCGGTATATGAAGTGATTCTTTCAGGCTGCCTGGCCAATGCAGGATTTCGCCCATTTTATACATCGAATGATAAGAAACGTGTTAAAAAGATTATGGAGAAATTAGGTATAACTGATTTAGCACAGAAAACATTTGGTAATCTGTCAGGTGGACAGAAGCAGAGAGTTCTTCTTGCAAGGGCATTACTTGCAACTGATAAGATATTATTCTTAGATGAACCTATTACAGGGTTAGATCCACTGGTGACATCAGAATTTTATGAAGTAATATCGAAACTTAACAAAGAAGATAATCTTACCATAATTATGATTTCACACGACCTGGAAAATGCAATGAAGTATTCGAATAAAATATTGCATATGAAAGAGAAAGGTTATTTCTTTGGAACTAAAGAAGAATATATAGAAAATATGGAAGGGAAAGATTTTTTGAATTATGATTGATGAAATTATTAAAATGTTTTCTTATGCATTTATGCAGAAAGCAATTATAGTTGGTGGAATAATTGCTTTATGTGCATCTTTATTAGGCGTAATACTTGTACTTAAAAGATATTCGATGATAGGAGATGGACTGTCGCACGTTGGTTTTGGAGCATTGTCAATCGCTGTAGCATTAGATACAGCACCACTTACGGTTGCAATGCCTATCGTTGTAATTGCAGCATTCTTCCTGTTAAGACTAAGTAATAACAGTAAGATTAAAGGTGATTCTGCAATTGCACTCATATCGAGCAGTTCAATAGCAATAGGTGTTATTGTAAATGCAGCTTCGAACGGATCAAATATGGACCTGAATAGTTATATGTTTGGTAGTGTATTATCGATGAGTGGAAGTGATGTCTATATAAGTGTTATACTTGCCATTGTGGTTTTAAGTATATTTGCACTATTTTACCATAAGATATTTGCTATTACTTTTGATGAAAATTTTGCAAAAGCAACAGGCATAAAGACGGGCTTCTACAACACATTACTTGCCATACTTACAGCAGTTACAATTGTAGTAGGAATGAGAATAATGGGTACAATGCTTATTTCAAGCCTTATTATATTCCCAGCACTTACTTCAATGAGAATGTTTAGAAATTTTAAAGCTGTAATAATAAGTTCCGGTATAATATCAGTTATCTGCTTTGTGGTGGGTGTTATTATTTCATATATGTATTCATTTCCAACGGGGGCATGCATTGTAGTTACTAATCTGTGCGTATTTATTGTATTTTCTATATTGGGCAGAATATTTGCAAAGTCCTGAAGTAATTAAGATATAAAAGTGAACATACAATACACATATATTGTGCATGGTTGGTGCGATGCACCGGTTTGACACCCCAATCCTGAATCATAACAATTTTCTTTAAAATTATTAAAATTACTAAAAAGAACAAAATTTCTTGAATAGTTATGAAAAATATAATACAATATAGAATATTGTGAAAAATTATATGATTAAGTTATTTTTCACATAACTATTTGCTTTGGGCGAAGGCAGATAGATATAATGACGATAAGATAATAGTCATTTAATGACAAAACGCTCAGAAATGAGGATTATAATGAAAGATATAGAAAAAATTAATAATAATATGGAAAATGATGAATTAGAAGATGATGATTTAGAAATTGAGTTTGTAGATAATGATTTTGTAGAACAGGATATAGAAGATACTCATAATAAGTCAGATGGAAAGATTGAATTTGAGAAAGTTACAGATGATGAAGATGATTATGAAAATGATGATTATAACGAGGTGGCAGAGGACGAGGATTATCTAGATGATGACGAGGATGACGATGAATTCGACGAAAATGATATAGAATATAATCCAGATGCAGATTATAATGGCGAATATATTAAACAGAAACTTACCAAGAGCCAGATTATAAACAGGGTTATAGCAGGTATGGGAATTGCTATTGCAGCATTCACAATATTCTATAGTGCAGTTGCATATGGGATGTTAAATAAAGATGATACTCAGGCAACAGAGCCAGAGACAGAGACAACACCAGCAGCTCAGGAAGAAACTAAAGAGCCTGGTGAAAATGAATTCTTCGTAAGTACAAATTCTGATGAAAATATTTCAGATAATATTAAGGATTTAATTAATGATGTTAAGTTAGATGAGACTAAGACAGGTCATTCGAAAGTAGATGATAATGTTAATAATATACTTAAGATGACAACAAAATCAGATATGAATACATATGAAAATGTTAGAAATATTTACGATTATATGATGTATTTCTATGATATTAAGTCTAATTCATTCGTAGATGAGGATACAGTTTACGATTTCTGTTCAAATTATGAATTCACATCATCATTTGATATGGAACTTATGTATCGTGCTAATAAGTTATTTGAGACTAAATCAGGTGATTCAAAGGATTATGCCTGTGGCTTCACAGTTTTACTTAGAAGATTAGGCTTTGAAGCATATTATATAGATGGTGAGAGAAAGACAGAGACATCGTATGAGAATCGTGGTTATACACTTGT
This sequence comes from Bovifimicola ammoniilytica, assembly GCF_025567085.1. NCBI lineage: Bacteria > Bacillati > Bacillota > Clostridia > Eubacteriales > Bovifimicola > Bovifimicola ammoniilytica. The sequence continues at coordinate 73,894 of NZ_JAOQJN010000006.1, forward strand.
GGTAATCAATGGTAAACAGTATATATTTGATGTGGCAGCGGAAGATGAATTATCTGCCGGAGCAAAAGTTGAATATAAAGTATTTTGTAAGACTTTAGATGAACTTAAGGATAGTTATTCTGATGATGGAATTAAAGAAAGCATGGAGAAATTTGAAAACTTTAAGACATTAGGTGCATTTTCATTTAATGCTAAAATATCAACAAGTTCCGGAGATTCAGATAGTGGAAGTGTATCTTATAGTGGAAGCGATAATTCTACATCAGTAGGTGATATGACGATAGATATTTCGGATACAGTATATTTCAAAGGAAGTGTATCAGGAAGTAAATCAAATATATGGAAGCTTATTGCAAAAGTCTACGATGAGAATATGAATTATGTTACAGAAGAAACATTATACAGCGAAAAAAATAATGAGGTATCAGATGAAGTTTCATACAGACCTGCAAGAGGCGGCTATGTAAAACTTTCATATATTGTTACTGATAATAACGGAAGAACATGTTCGATATCAATTATGCTTAAGGTTAATGGGGACGATGAACCTGAGACTACTAAAAACGAGCCAACGACTGAACACATCGCAAGTTCCGGAGAAATAGAATAAATATAATAAATGGTACAGTTAATGACCAGTGCGTTAGGGTGAAAACCAAAATGAACTGGTCATTTTTAAAATTAGGCGAATATCGGGAAAGGAAATAATAAAATGATATTAAATGTGACAAACTTAAGTCATGGTTTTGGTGACAGAGCAATCTTTAATAATGTATCTTTCAGATTATTGAAAGGTGAGCATATAGGATTAGTAGGTGCAAATGGTGAGGGAAAATCTACATTTATGAACATTGTAACAGGTAAATTAATGCCAGATGAGGGTAAAGTCGAATGGAATAAAAATGTAAGAGTAGGATATTTAGACCAGCATGCAGTCCTAGAACCTGGAATGACCATAGGAAGTGTATTAAAATCTGCATTTTCATATTTGTTTGAGATGGAAGAACAGATGAATGAAATCTGTGATAAACTCGGTGAAGCATCAGAAGATGAAATGGAAGCAATGATGGAAGAGTTAGGAACTATCCAGGATATGCTTACTAATCATGATTTCTATACAATTGATGCAAAGGTCGAAGAGGTAGCAAGAGCATTAGGACTTCTGGATCTTTCATTAGATCATGATGTTATGGACTTAAGTGGTGGACAGAGAACAAAAGTATTATTAGGTAAATTATTACTTGAAAAACCAGACATACTATTATTAGATGAACCAACTAACTATCTTGATGCAAACCATATAGAATGGCTTAAGAGGTATTTACAGGAATATGAGAATGCATTTATCCTTATTTCTCATGATATTCCATTTTTGAATAGTGTGGTAAATATTATCTATCATATGGACAATCAGGAACTTAACAGATATGTTGGTGACTATGATAAATTTATGGAAGTATATGAGATGAAGCAGGCTCAGTTAGAAGCAGCATATAAGAGACAACAGCAGGAGATTGATGACCTTAAAGACTTTGTAGCGAGAAATAAGGCAAGAGTCTCGACTAGAAATATGGCAATGTCAAGACAGAAGAAGTTAGATAAGATGGACGTTATAGAACTTAAGAAAGACAAGCCAAAACCTGAATTTGAATTTAAGAATGCCAGAGCTACAGGCAAAGTAATCTTTGAAACAACAGATTTAGTAATCGGATATGACAAAAATGCACCACTTTCAAAGCCGATTAATCTAAGAATGGAAAGAGGAGAAAAGATTGCGATTATCGGAACTAACGGAATCGGAAAGACAACATTTCTAAAGAGTGTTTTAAATATTATAGAACCACTTGCAGGAAAGGTTGCATTAGGAGATTATCTTGAAATAGGCTACTTTGAACAGGAGATTAAACCGGGCAACAACAGTTGTATAGAGGAAATATGGGAAGAATTTCCGTCGTATAGCCAGTATGAAGTTCGTTCAGCCCTTGCTAAATGCGGACTTACCACAAAACATATTGAAAGCCTTGTAAGAGTGTTAAGTGGTGGTGAACAGGCAAAAGTAAGATTATGTAAATTAATAAATCGTGAAACTAATATTTTGTTATTAGACGAGCCTACTAACCATTTAGACGTTGATGCAAAAGAAGAATTAAAAAGAGCATTAAAAGAGTACAAAGGTGCAATACTTTTAGTATGCCATGAACCTGATTTCTACGATGGACTTGTAGATAAGGTATGGAACTTAGAAGAATTTTCATTGTTAGCATTATAAAATGATAAGGTATGATATGGATAAATGGTGAATAATAATACAAACGGGTGTATGTTATGCCCAAGAAAATGCAATGTTAATAGAGAAGATATTTTAGGATATTGTGGTGTTGGTAATGAAATTAAAATAGCAAGAGCAGCACTTCATTATATGGAGGAACCTTGTATAAGTGGTAAAAATGGCAGCGGGACAATATTTTTTACTGGCTGTAATCTAAGATGTATATTCTGTCAGAATTATAAGATTTCACATAACAATTTTGGCAAAGTAATAAGTAATGAAAGATTAAGTGAAATAATCTTAGGATTGCAGGATAAAGGTGCTAATAATATTAATCTTGTGACAGGTACAATGTATGTTAATGAAATCATTAAGGCTCTTGACAGGGTTAAGCATAAATTAAACATTCCTGTTGTATACAATTGCGGTGGCTATGAAAATGCAGACACTATTGAGAAACTTAGTGGATATGTAGATATTTACCTACAGGATATAAAGTATTATAATAATGAATTAGCAGTTAAATATTCTAAGGCACCGGATTATTTCAAATATGCCTCAGTCTCGACCAAAGAAATGATTAAACAGGTCGGCAATCCATTATTCTATGATAAAGAGAATGAACCTGGTAAAATGCTTAAAAGCGGTGTAATAATAAGACATCTGGTGCTTCCTGGAGCAAGAAAAGATTCAATGGAGATTCTTAGATGGATAAGTGAGAATCTTGATAAAGGAAGCTATCTTATAAGTGTTATGAGCCAGTATACACCGGCATATAAGAGTAAAGATTTTAAAGAAATTAACAGAATGGTCACAACTTTTGAGTATGATAGCGTTATAAATGAAGCATTGAGACTTGGAATTGATAACGGATATATGCAAAACCGCGACAGTTCAGGAAAAGAATATACACCTGATTTTGATTTAGAGGGTGTATAATGTGCAAAATTGAATTGATATGCCAATTTTGCACATAGCTATTTATGATATCAGTATCACAAATAGCATTTATTGCAGAGCTGAATTTAATATTTGACTCACGGTTTCGCAGATGAGATAGTATATGGAATGCTATGTAAGTAAAAAATAGAAAGGAAATGTTGCATTATGGAAAGAGAAAATTGTTGGAACAGTTATTCTGAAAATGAATTAGAAGAATTAGAAAAGTTAAATGATGATTACAGAGCCTTTTTAGACAAAGGTAAGACAGAACGAGAATGTGTTAAGGAAACTATTCGTCAGGCTAAAGAAGCAGGCTATAAAGACTTACAAAATATTATTAAGAATGGCAAGAAGCTTAAAGCAGGTGACAGAGTATATTGTTCATATATGGACAAATCAATAGTACTTTTTAATATTGGTAAAGAACCTATTGAAGAGGGAATGAATATTTTAGGCGCACATATCGATTCACCTCGTCTTGATATCAAGCAGAATCCTTTATATGAAGAGACAGAAATTGCATATTTAGATACACATTATTATGGTGGAATTAAGAAATATCAGTGGGTTACAATTCCTCTTGCAATCCATGGCGTAGTTGTTAAGACTAATGGTAATAAGATAGATATTGTAATCGGTGAAGATGAGAAAGACCCTGTTTTATTTATCTCAGATTTATTAATACATTTAGCGCAGACACAGCTTGAGAAAAAAGGCGCTAAAGTAATAGAGGGCGAGGACTTAAATATTATTATCGGTAACAAGCCACTTAAGGGAGAAGAAAAAGATGCCGTTAAGAAGAATATTCTTAAACTAATTAAAGAAAAATACGATTTTGAAGAAGAAGATTTTATGTCAGCAGAATTAGAAATCGTCCCTGCAGGCAAGGCCAGAAATGCAGGTATAGACTCAAGTATGATTCTTGCCTATGGTCAGGACGACAGGGTGTGTGCATATACTTCACTTGCTGCAATGCTTGAGAAGAAAAAGGTTAATAAAACAGCATGCCTTTTACTTGTAGATAAAGAAGAAATAGGTAGTGTAGGTGCAACTGGTATGCAGTCGAAATTCTTCGAAAATACTTTGGCAGAAGTCCTAGACAGAATGGGAGAATATTCTGAACTTACATTAAGACGTGTACTTGCTAATTCAAAAATGCTTTCTTCGGATGTAAGTGCAGCTTATGACCCAACATATGCATCAGTATTCGAAAAGAAAAATGCAGCATATTTCTCAAAAGGACTCGTTATTAATAAATTTACTGGAAGCAGAGGTAAATCAGGCTCTAATGATGCCAATGCAGAATATCTTGGAGTAGTAAGAAAAATATTTGAGAAACATAAAGTTGCTTATCAGACAGCCGAATTAGGAAAAGTAGACCAGGGCGGCGGCGGAACTATCGCATATATAATGGCTCTATATGGTATGAATGTTATAGATAGTGGTGTTGCTGTATTAAATATGCATGCACCACATGAGGCAGTCAGCAAGGCTGATGTATATGAAGCTAAAAAAGGATATGTGGCATTCATCTCTGAGTAGATAATAGAGTTAATAAAAAAGTGTCCGTCTATGATACAAACTCTCATATTCCTTAATCTAGCCTAAGTAAATGCCGTCATCTGCAAAGTCTATTACAGTGCGATAAATCAAACGCGCTTCGCTTGAACGGAAATTTACCGCACTGAACTTTTGCATCTGACGGCATAAACTTAGGCACGATACGTCATAAATCGAGAGTGTATCATAGACGGACACATTTTATAAAGGACTGATATCTAGAGGAAACAAAACAAAAAGCTGTGATATGTAGTAATAGAGATATTACCATATTTACAGCTTTTGCATTAAGATTATGATGTTAAAATCGAGTGTTATCCTGCTACAAATATATATTTACAGCTAATATAAAATGTTTTTTGACTCTATATTATTAATTAACTGATTTCGTTGAGTTTACGTTCACATATTTTATCTAAGATATAATTAATATCACTCAATTTATAAATGTTATTCTCTAAGCAATATCTTATTATTAAATCTGTTTCAGAGGAATTAGTAAGTGCATATCCTACAGTTTTAAGAAGTTGCCTGCTTTCAGCAAGATTCAGGTCAAGACCGAAACATATTGCTATTGCCTCCCATTTCTCAACAGGACAGGCTGAAGAGGATATTTTATTAAAAATACTGTTTTCTAAACCATATTCAGCACATATGGTTGCTGGACTTACGTTATTCTCTTTAAGATATAATTCTACAATATCCTGAAAGTTATCAGGATTACCATGTGATTCATACCATTCTTTACAAGCATCTCTGTCAGGGTCAGACTTCAAAGATAGGGTATTGAAAGCATATTTAGCACTTCCACGTTCTCTTACATAATGTACCTGTATAAAAGTTCTGGCTTCATCACAATATGTATCTAGTTTTTTATTGATTCCTTTATTGCCGAATTTAGAAAATATAGACAAAACTATCACCACTTTCTGTAATCTTTATGATTTAACTATGATATATGATACCACATTTTGAGAAAATATAAAAGAAGATAATAAAGTTGATTAATTATTAAAAAATTAGTATAATATGATACAAATGTCAAAAATAAGAAGGTTTACGGATAATGAATAGTTTGGTATCATGTGTTTTTGATGTCAAATCATAATTAGATTATTTTGTAAAGAGATATTTAGAAAAGGAGTGCCGGTTAAGGCAGTTGTGAATACAGATATGTCATTAATTAAGCAGGAAAATATTAGAAATTTTTGTATAATAGCTCATATTGACCATGGTAAATCTACACTTGCAGACAGAATTATTGAGAAAACAGGTCTGCTTACAAGCAGGGAAATGCAGGCACAGGTGTTAGATAATATGGATTTAGAGCGCGAACGTGGAATCACCATAAAGTCCCAGGCGGTAAGAACTGTATACAAGGCAAAAGATGGTGAAGAATATATTTTCAATCTCATTGATACACCGGGACATGTTGACTTTAACTATGAGGTTTCAAGAAGCCTTGCAGCTTGTGACGGAGCAATTTTGGTAGTTGATGCAGCACAGGGTGTAGAAGCACAGACACTTGCCAATGTCTATATGGCACTTGACCATGACTTAGATGTAATGCCTGTAATTAATAAAATAGATTTACCAAGTGCAGAACCACAGAGGGTAATTGACGAAATAGAAGATGTAATCGGTATTGAAGCACAGGATGCACCGCTTATTTCAGCAAAGAACGGATTAAATATAGAAGAGGTCTTAGAACAGATTGTTAATAAGATTCCAGCACCTAAGGGAGACAGTAATGCACCTTTAAAAGCATTGATATTTGACAGCATTTATGATTCTTATAAGGGGGTAATAGTATTCTTCAGAGTAATGGAAGGTACAGTTAAAGTCGGCACACAGGTAAAAATGATGGCAACAGGAGCAACAGCAAGTGTTGTAGAAGTTGGATACTTCGGAGCAGGGCAGTATATTCCGTGTGACGAATTATCAGCAGGAATGGTTGGATATCTCACAGCAAGTATTAAAAATGTTAAGGATACAACAGTGGGTGATACAATTACTGATGCAGATAATCCTTGTGATGAGGCATTACCAGGATATAAGAAAGTTAATTCTATGGTCTACTGTGGTCTCTATCCTGCTGATGGAGCAAAATATCCTGACCTTAGAGATGCACTTGAAAAGTTACAGTTAAATGATGCTTCACTTAATTTTGAACCGGAGACATCGATAGCACTTGGCTTTGGTTTCAGATGTGGTTTCTTAGGATTATTACATCTTGAGATAATTCAGGAAAGATTAGAAAGAGAATATAATCTTGACCTTGTTACGACAGCACCGGGAGTTGTGTATAAAGTATATAAAACAAATGGAGAAGTAATAGAACTTACTAATCCATCAAATCTTCCTGATGCATCAGAGATAGATTATATGGAAGAACCTGTGGTTAAAGCAGAGATAATGGTTACAACAGAATTTATTGGACCAATTATGGAACTATGCCAGGAGAGACGTGGCAATTATCTTGGAATGGAATATATCGAGGAAACAAGGGCATTACTTAAATATGAATTGCCATTAAATGAAATTATATATGATTTCTTTGATGCATTAAAATCAAGGTCAAGAGGTTACGCTTCATTTGACTATGAGATGAAAGGCTACGAGCGTTCAGAACTTGTTAAATTAGATATTCTTATTAACAAAGAGGAAGTCGATGCATTATCATTTATCGTACATGCGGGAACAGCATATGAGCGTGGAAGAAAAATGTGCGAAAAACTTAAAGAAGAGATACCAAGACAATTATTTGAGATACCTATTCAGGCTGCTATCGGAAGCAAGGTTATTGCGAGAGAAACAGTTAAAGCTATGAGAAAAGACGTTCTGGCTAAATGCTATGGTGGTGATATTTCAAGAAAGAAGAAGCTTCTTGAAAAACAGAAAGAGGGAAAGAAACGAATGAGACAGGTTGGAAATGTCGAGATACCACAGAAAGCATTTATGAGTGTACTTAAGTTAGACGAGTAAATAAGTGTTATGTATTAAATAATTGAATAAAATAATGTTATTGTTTATATAGAAAGAGGCAAAACAAATGTCGGCAGGAATATATATCCATATTCCGTTTTGCAAACAGAAGTGTCTCTATTGCGACTTTGTATCAGCGAAAGGTTGCGATAGAGATATGGAATTATATGAAGAAGCACTGCTTAAAGAAATTGAATCAACAGAGATAGATGAACCTGTTGATTCTGTTTTTTTTGGCGGAGGAACACCATCTGTTTATAAAGTGGAATATATAGAAGAAATTTTAAAAATTGTTTTCAGAAAATATAATATTGATAAGGATATAGCAGAAATAACTATTGAGGTTAATCCGGGAACAGTTGACTATGATAAGCTCAAAAGATACAGGGCAGCAGGAATTAACAGAATAAGTATAGGGCTACAGTCCGCTGATAATGAAGAATTAAAGCTGCTTGGAAGAATTCACACATATGAGAAATTCGTAGAAACTTATACAGAAGCAAGAAGAGCAGGTTTTAACAACATTAACATAGATTTAATGTCTGCAATTCCTTATCAGACAGTTAATTCATTTATGGAGACACTTAAGAAAGTCGTTAAACTTAATCCGGAGCACATCTCAGCATATAGTCTTATAATCGAAGAAGGTACGCCTTTTTATAATAAATATGGTGAAAACGGTGAGTTTAGCGATGCCATTCCAAGTGAAGAAACAGACAGGAAAATGTATCATATGACGAAAACGTTTCTAAAAGAAAATGGATATGAGAGATATGAGATTTCTAATTATTCGAAAAAAGGTTATGAATGTAAACATAATATTAAATATTGGAGCAGGGATAATTATTATGGCTTTGGTGTGGCAGCAGCTTCTCTTGTGAATAATTTAAGATATTCGAATATATCTGACAGGGATAAATATATAGATATTCTTTTAAGAAGAAAATTGGATAGAACTGATATAGAGAGGATAAATAATACAAATATAGATGAAATTCGTGATGAAATCTCAGAGGTTAATAAAGATGAACAGATAGAAGAATTTATGTTTCTGGGATTACGCAAAATGGAGGGAATCAGCTTAAAAGAATTCGAAAGAGTATCTGGAAAGACATTAAGAGAAGAATATGGCGAAATACCTGACAGGCTGATATCCGAGGGATTATGTGAAGTGGTTAGAATAGATGGAGATAAAGATGTAGAAGACATTCTGAAATATGTGGATAAAAATATAAGTAAAGAGATGTGTGGTGGAATAAAAGATAACGAAGAATACTTCAGGTTAACAGAGAGAGGGATTGATATAAGTAACAGTGTATTTGTGGAATTTATGAAATAGAATTAATTATGCTAAGCCTTAAAATACTAAGTCTTAAAATAATATAAAGTGCTTGTTATTTTTCTATCAGTTAAGTATAATTAAATTTAGTCGTAAAAAAGAAACGGAGGATTAAAAATGGGAGAAGTATACCATGAATATATGATAAAAAGAAAGCATACATTGATTGGAATGATGGTAAGAGTTCTGTTTATATTATTATGTGCGCTTTCAGTAGTATTATCAGCAGTTTTCGGACCGGTCGCATTTATCGTTGGTGTGGCTTTGGCATATGCTACAAGATATGTATTTCATATGACAGATATTGAATTCGAGTACCAGTATTTAAGTGGTGAATGTCAAGTTGATAAAATATGTGGTAAGATGAAGAGAAAAGGCTGTGGCAAGATTGAGATGGATAAAGTCGAGATAATCGCGCCGGAAGATTCAAAATTACTTGAGCCATATGAGAAACAGGTATATAAGCTTAGAGATTTCTCATCATTAGAGAAAAATGCCGACAGATATGTAGTATTTCAGAGAAACGATTCGACATTAATCAAAGTTATATTTGAACCAAATGAAGATATCATAAGAGAAATGAAGATGGCAGCACCAAGAAAAGTTAATATAAAAGGTGAAGAAAGACCATATTAGATATAGCGTTCTTAATGATAGTTAAAGCTATATACAAGTTGATATCAGTGAAAAAAATTAATAGCACAACTACTTGACAATACAAAGTAGCTGTGCTAAATTTATATCATACTACTTGATAATACAAAGTAGAAAGGCGATAGAACAATATGGAAGATACACAATTAATGAAAGGTATATTAGAAGGCTGTGTGCTGGCAGTTATTTCTAGCGGTGAAACATATGGCTACGAAATTTTACAGTCACTTAGCACATATGGATTTCAGAATTTAGGTGAGGGAACAATGTATCCCGTCCTTACCCGTTTAGAGAAGAAGGAATATATCTCCTGTAGGAGAGCAAAATCTCCATTAGGACCAATAAGAAAATACTACTCAATTACAGAGGAGGGAGAAGAGTATTTAAGAAATTTTAAAGAAAATTATGAAAGAATAACAAAATGTGCAAATGAAATATTAAATGTGAATGGAGAATAGTGCAAAGGAATTGTGCTGATGCACCAATTCTTTTATACGGCTATTTGTTTCGGAGCGAAAGCAAATAGCCTTTATGGCGATGAGAAATCACCTGTGAGAATTTATCATTGCCACTTTGCAACAAGTCGCTCAGAAATGAGGAATAGTATGAAACAATCATATATATTATTAGAAGATAAATTAAACAAAGAATATAAAGAAGTATTTGAAAGAATTGACATATATGGAAATACACATTTTATTGATAGTGATGTCCAAAGTGGAAAAATGATGGAATTACTTGATAGTATGTTAGAAGCACAGAATGATGGACAGAGCGTATCAGTAATCGTAGGAAATGACATAGATAAATTCTGCAAGGAATTCTATAGTGATTATACTGTCGAAAACCGTATAAGGGAAGTACCAGAAAGGCTGTTTAAATTAGCAGCGTTTCTTCTGATTGTAGAATTGATAGATTTTATCATAGGACTTACAGATGGAGAGGGAATATTAAGAAATACTGATTTGAGTCCGTATTTCATAGGAATTGCAGGAGGTATTATTGTTGATACCATAGTATTTCTTTTAATCAGACCCCTTATCGATAGATTTAAGAAGATAAAACCATTTTTCTGGAATCTGTGTATGGCTTTAATGGTCATTATTATGGTAATGTTTTTAATATTTATACCGACAGATGATAAATTTACAATGAATATAAAAAGTATTGTACCGATAGCTGTTACAACCGCATACATACTAATTTATCTGATATTCAGAATTATCATTAATTATAGAAAATATGGTACATTTAAGATTAGAACAAAGAAAAAGGAAAAAGCAGAAATAAGCTTCAGGGATGCAATAAATGAGGGGATGAACTTAGAAAATGAATTGCCAAGGGAATGGCTTAAGGGTTATAAGAAAAAGTATGATAAGGCTGTAAAGAAAGGAAAAACTCCTGTAAACGAGGCTCAGTATCTGGAGAATATTTCGAAGAAATGTGATGTAATACGAGTAACTAAACAAAATACATGTATCTTTGTTGGAATGACCGTAATTTTAATTTCAGGAATGTGGATAGCAGGACAATTTGAGTCTGTTTCAGATGGACTTATATACTCAGGACTTATGTGTGTGATTGAGGGAGGATTACTCAGATTTTTTAATAAATCAGCCAAAGAAACAGATAGAATATATAAAAATATGATTATAGAAATGCAGGAAAAAAATATTACGTTAGAAGAGTATGTTGAAAGTTTGAAATAGAGAATTTAAAATTTCAAAGATGATAGTCTAAATAATAATTATATGATTTGAAGTTTGTAAAAATGAATTGACTTAATGGAAACAACTTGCTATAATTGTGTTTAGTGGGAAAAGTGCGACTATTTTTAGCACTTTCCCAAGGTCGTATTATTGAAAGCATTTATTGCTTTTTAGTAATAAACGAAGTAAATTTTTAGGAGGAATTGACAAATGGCAAACAAATGGGTATACACCTTCAAAGAAGGTAACATGACCATGCGTAACTTACTTGGTGGTAAGGGCGCTAACCTTGCAGAAATGACAGAAATCGGGCTTCCAGTACCTCAGGGCTTCACAATCACAACAGAAGCTTGTACACAGTACTATGAAGATGGTAGAAAAATCAATGACGAAATCATGGCACAGACTATGGACGGAGTTAAGTGGATGGAAGAAGTAAACGGAAAGAAATTCGGTGATCTTCAGAACCCACTTCTTGTATCAGTTCGTTCTGGTGCAAGAGCATCTATGCCAGGTATGATGGATACAATTCTTAACCTTGGTCTTAATGACGAAGTAGTAGAAGCTATGATCAAAGGTAATGATGATCCAGCATTTGCTCGTTTCGTATATGATTCATACAGAAGATTTATTCAGATGTTCTCAGACGTTGTTATGGAAGTTGGTAAGAAATACTTCGAACAGCTTATTGATGAGATGAAGGAAAAGAAAGGTGTTAAATACGACGTAGATCTTACAGCAGATGATCTTAAAGAATTAGCACAGCAGTTCAAAGCTGAATACAAGAAACAGTTAGGTGAAGATTTCCCTTCAGATCCAGTAGAACAGTTAAAATTAGCTATCGAAGCTGTATTTAAATCATGGGATAATCCACGTGCTAACGTATACAGAAGAGATAATGATATTCCTTATTCTTGGGGTACAGCAGTTAACGTAATGCCTATGGTATTCGGTAACTTAAATAATGAATCTGGTACAGGTGTTGCATTTACTCGTGATCCTGCTACAGGTGAGAACAAACTTATGGGTGAGTTCCTTATCAATGCACAGGGTGAAGACGTAGTTGCAGGTGTTCGTACACCAATGCCTATCGCTCAGATGGAACAGGAATTCCCAGAAGCATATGCTGACTTCATCAAAGTATGTGATATCCTTGAGAATCACTACCATGATATGCAGGATATGGAATTCACAGTTGAAAATAAGAAATTATATATGTTACAGTGTAGAAATGGTAAGAGAACAGCTCCAGCTGCATTAAAGATTGCTTGTGACCTTGTTGATGAAGGACATAAGACAGAAGAAGAAGCTGTATTAATGATTGATCCACGTAACTTAGATACATTATTACATCCACAGTTTGATGTTGCTGCACTTAAGGCTGCTACACCACTTGGAAAAGGTCTTGGTGCTTCACCAGGTGCTGCTTGTGGTAAAGTTGTATTTACAGCTGCTGATGCAGAAGAATGGGCTGCAAGAGGAGAAAAAGTAGTTCTTGTTCGTCTTGAAACATCTCCAGAAGATATCACAGGTATGAAAGCTGCTCAGGGTATCTTAACAGTTCGTGGTGGTATGACATCACATGCTGCTGTTGTTGCTCGTGGTATGGGTACATGCTGTGTATCTGGTTGTGGCGACATCAATATGGATGAAGAAAATAAGAAATTCACATTAGCTGGTCAGACATTTACAGAAGGATCAGAAATCTCTATCGATGGTACAACAGGTAACATTTATGCAGGTATTATCCCAACTAAAGATGCTGAAATCGCAGGTGAGTTCGGACGTGTTATGGCTTGGGCAGATAAGTACAGAACACTTAAAGTTAGAACTAATGCAGATACACCAGCAGATGCTAAGAAAGCTCGTGAACTTGGTGCAGAAGGTATCGGTCTTTGCCGTACAGAGCATATGTTCTTCGAAGAAGACAGAATTGCAGCATTCAGAGAAATGATTTGTTCAGATACAGTAGAAGAAAGAGAAGCAGCTCTTGATAAGATTCTTCCATATCAGCAGGGAGATTTCAAGGCTCTCTATGAAGCACTTGAAGGTAACCCAGTTACAATCAGATTCCTTGATCCACCTCTTCATGAATTCGTTCCAACAGAAGAAGGAGATATCAAGAAACTTGCAGATGCTCAGGGTAAATCAGTAGAAGACATCAAAGCTATTATCGCTTCACTTCATGAATTTAACCCAATGATGGGTCACAGAGGATGCCGTCTTGCAGTAACATATCCTGAAATTGCTAAGATGCAGACAAAAGCTGTTATCCGTGCAGCTATCGAAGTTAAACAGGCACATCCAGATTGGAATGTTAAACCTGAAATTATGATTCCACTTGTTTGTGAAGTTAAGGAATTAAAATATGTTAAGAAAGTTGTTGTTGAGACAGCAGATGCTGAGATTAAAGCAGCAGGTGTTACTCTTGAATACGAAGTAGGTACAATGATCGAAATTCCTAGAGCAGCTCTTACAGCTGATGAAATCGCTAAGGAAGCTGACTTCTTCTGCTTCGGTACAAACGATTTAACACAGATGACATTTGGATTCTCAAGAGATGATGCTGGTAAGTTCTTAGATGCTTATTATGATAAAAAGATTTTTGAAAATGATCCATTTGCTAAACTTGACCAGACAGGTGTTGGTAAGTTAATGGAAACAGCTATCAAACTTGGTAAACCAGTTAATCCAAAACTTCACGTTGGTATCTGTGGAGAACATGGTGGAGATCCTTCATCAGTTGAATTCTGCCATAAGATTGGTCTTGATTATGTATCTTGCTCACCATTCCGTGTACCAATTGCAAGATTAGCAGCAGCACAGGCAGCTATCACAAATAAATAATCAATTCCTAATTAGAAGTTAATATTTAATTAGATTATTAAACTCCAGATTATGTTCAATAAGAATGTGGTCTGGAGTTTTTTGTGAGTATAATATTCCATAAGGGAAACATTAACTATTCTATTATCTGTATAATAACACTTTATTTTTATGAAATATGGTTTATAATTTTAATATAAATGTTATGAAATGGAGACTTATATACAAATGTATAATGAAAATGATAAAACTGATTTAACAGGTACAGAAAGTGAAACCACAGAAAATAATGATAATTCATCTGGTACTTATGGTGGTTCATTTAAAGACTATACCTATTCTACATATGATTATAGCAGCTTCTATGATGAGAATTATAGTAACTCCTACGATAAGGCAAATAATACAACAGATAATTCAGAAAACCAGACTTCTTATAATTCTACTGTAGATGAATTAGATGACAATAAAGTTTCAGAGACGTTGTCAGATGATTCAGATTCTATTGATTCATTTAAAATTTTCGATAATTTAAACTCAGTTGACTCTTTTGAGACTCTTGATTGTACAAATTCTGTTAATACATTTAATAGCACATCAAATAACCTGAATAATTCTACAAATAACTCTCAGCAGACAGTTCCACCAGATGAGGATGCAACTATTTATCTTGATGATTTTTGGAATGAAGCAGTGAATTATAATAATTCTCTTAGCAATTCACAAAAAAGACAAAATAAGTATAAGAGATTAAATATTCCGGGAGTGACCATTATATCTATAGGTATTCTGTCGATGGTACTTATAGCTATAGGTGCGATATGTGGTGGGAATGTGGAATATATTCTTACTGGTGTCGGTCCGGTAATGTTTGTTCTAGCACTTATGTCTGCTATTATATTGGATACTTTCACAAAATACAAAATGTCTATTTTCATAATTAACCCTGATTTTCTACAGAATGAGATTCCGTCACAAAATATTGACCTATACCTTAATCTCACAGGGAAAAAAAGTTTTAAAACCCAGCGGTCGTATTGTTTAACTGCTCCATCAGTTAATGAAAGGCCTAAAGTATTATGTGTAAAATATGCTTTGCTTACGGTTTTAACTGTTTTTGCTATTGGAAATATAATTTCATATATTAAATATGGTCCTCAATGGTCTGATATTCTTGCATTAGATGCTGTTTTATTATTTCCGTGTATCGGAATATGTATGTTTTACATTGTTATTGAACAGCAACTACAACAGAAATCGGGTTATTATGATGAAACTGTTGATGCCGTATGTGTTGAGGTTGATTCACGTATTAGCAGAAAACGTGTCGGCAGTGGACATTCTACCAGAGTATATAGACCTATTTTATATACCAGATGTAAAAATGGACATAAATATATTTTAATGAATAACGTGTATACTAATACACATATTCCGTATATAGGAGAGGTTTATAAGCTTAAAGTTAATAGCAGGAATCCATTATGTTATGTGCAGTTAGAATCAACTTTCAGGAATGCATTTTTTTGGTTTTCAATTTTATGGATAGCTCTTAGCGGTTTAGGTTATATATTTGTACTTTTTAATGCAACATTCTAAAATTAGTATATATTTATTTCAATAGGTACTTAGATTAAAAGCCTGTATTGTCTTTAATTGACATACAGGCTTTTAATTTGTTAGGAATCTTTTTCAAAGGTTCTGTTATTTAAATCTGAAATCGTTATTAGCAAGTGAGATAGAAAGTTATGAAATAAAGAGCGAATACAACAGCAGTAAATACCAGGCTGCAAATAATGCGTACATACTTGCAAACAAAAAATATTTAGAATTATAGATATAATAAATATTTTAACGTCTATATAGACAATGACATATTACAGAACCGACACTATCGAGACAATTTATGCAGTTTGAGGAAGAGATAGCAGGCGATTACACAGCGTTATAGTTTTAAACTATAACAAACCATAGGAAATACATATTATACAAATCAGAAAATATAGTTGACAATTAGTGCTGTTCAATGTAAAATCACTAAGCATAAGATATCATATAAAACATATAGGAATAGTAATAATAAACATTCCCATAGATTTATAATGATGAAATATGAAAAATGAATGAAATGGAGGTAAAGAAATGTCTGAGATTTTAATAGAGAATTTATATAAAACCTTTAAGACAAAAGGCGGGGAAGTACATGCTTTAAATGATGTAAGTCTTTCTATAGAAGCAGGAGAAATCTTTGGAATAATCGGAATGTCCGGTGCAGGAAAAAGTACACTTGTCCGATGTATGAATTATTTGGAACGTCCAACTAAAGGAACAGTTAAAGTCCAGGGACAGGAATTATCTTCTTTATCAGGCCGACAGCTTAGAAAGAAAAGAGAAAACATTGGAATGATTTTCCAACATTTTAATCTTTTAATGCAGAAAACAGTAATTGACAACATTTGTTTTCCTTTATATATACAAGGCACTTCTAAGAAAGCAGCGAAAAAAAGAGCAGAAGAACTTCTTGATATAGTAGGACTTTCAGAAAAGGCTAAAGCATATCCGGCACAGCTTTCAGGAGGACAGAAGCAGAGAGTTGCAATTGCAAGAGCATTAGCGACTAATCCGAAGATACTTCTTTGTGATGAGGCAACAAGTGCATTAGACCCACAGACAACATCTTCTATATTAGAATTGCTTAAGAAGATTAATAAAGAATTTGGAATAACAATAATAATCATTACGCATCAGATGTCAGTTGTCAGAGAGATATGTACTAAATTGGCAATTATGAAACAGGGAGTAATCGTAGAGCAGGGCGATACGGTTGAAATATTCAATCATCCTAAGTCCGATGTTGCTAAAGAACTTCTGAGCACAGACAGTGATTGCTTATCAGATAAAGAAAGTTATGATGTGGTAGACAGCATACAGAATGGAACAAGAGTAAGAATTGTTTATTCGGAAAATTCGGCATTTGAGCCTGTAATTGCAAATATGATTCTTAAATTCAATGAACCAGTCAATATTCTAAAAGCATCAACTAAAAATGTTGGTGGTGTGGCAAAAGGTGAAATGATTCTTGAATTTCAGAAGAATTTCACAAGACTTTCAGAGATACAGGAATATCTGAAAGAACGAAATATAGAATTAGAAGTCATTGACGAAAAGTGGAAGGAGGGTGCTTAAGATGTTTACTCCGGAAGTTATAGAAATGATAAAACAAGGAATTTATGAAACACTTTATATGACATTAGTTTCTACATTCTTTGGATATCTGATTGGTTTACCAATGGGCGTGTTACTATGTGTAACAGGCAAGGATGGATTAAAACCGAATGCAGTAATATACAAAGTATTAGATATAATTGCTAACATCGTAAGAAGTATTCCGTTCTTAATTCTGTTAATATTACTGATACCATTTACAAGACTTTTATTAGGACAAAGTTATGGTTCAACAGCTACAATAGTTCCGCTTGTAGCCGCAGCTATTCCGTTTATAGCCAGAATGGTTGAATCTTCATTAAAAGAAGTAGATGCAGGTGTTATAGAAGCAGCAAGATCTATGGGTGCTTCAACATTCAGAATTATAGTAAAAGTGCTTTTAGTAGAAGCAAGAACATCTATTATTACAGGCGCAACGATAGCAATCGGTACAATACTTGGATACTCAGCTATGGCAGGAACTGTGGGTGGTGGCGGACTTGGAGATATCGCAGTAAGATATGGTTATTACAGATATCAGACAGACATTATGATTGTTACAGTAGTATTACTTGTAGTATTAGTTCAGATATTCCAGTCAATCGGAATGTTAATAGCAAATCGCCTTGATAAACGTAAATAATTAGATGATAAATACAAAGCAGAACTTTAATAAAATAAAGTCAGACATAACCTAGAAATATAATTTATTACAATTAGCAGTTTAATAGTTTATAAGACTTATTTGATAAGTCTTTATATAAAATAAATAGAGAAAGAAGAGGACAAGAATATGAGAAAGACATTTAAGAAAATTTTAGCAGTAACATTAACAGGTGTAATATTAGCAAGCTCATTAACAGGCTGCGGAAAATCTAAGAAAGATGATAAAACAATTAAAATCGCAGCATCAGCAACACCACATGCTGAAATATTAGAGAAAGCTAAACCATTATTAGAGAAGAAGGGATACAAATTAGAGATTAAAGTATTCGATGATTATGTTCAACCAAACCAGGTTGTAGAGAGTGGGGAATTTGATGCAAATTACTTCCAGCACATTCCATATTTAGAATCATTTAATAAAGAAAAAGGTACACACCTTGTAAATGCAGGCGGAATACATTATGAGCCATTTGGAATCTATCCGGGTAAGAAGAAATCTTTAGATGATATAGCAAAAGGTGATTCAATCGCAGTTCCTAATGATACGACAAATGAAGCAAGAGCATTACAGTTATTACAGGATAACGGAATTATCAAGTTAAAAGATGGTGTAGGCCTTGAAGCGACAGTTAATGATATTGTTGATAACCCATATGATGTTAAAATTGTAGAGCTTGAAGCTGCACAGGTAGCAAGAGTTGTTGATGAAACAGCATTTGTTGTGTTGAATGGTAACTATGCACTTCAGGCAGGCTTTTCAGTAGGAAAAGATTCAATTGCAAGTGAAAAAGCAGATTCAGAAGCAGCACAGACATATGTAAATATAATAGCAGTTAAAGAAGGCAATGAAAATAAAGATTCTATCAAAGCATTAGTTGAAGTATTAAAATCAGATGAAATCAAAGAATACATCAATGAAACATACGATGGAGCAGTAGTTCCATTTGAATAAAAATAGAGATTACAAACATAAATATTAAAAAACAGGGTATCAAAAGGTGTGTAGCACCTCGCACACATAAAAATATCCGGAGACAGATCTGCCTCTGGATATTTTTATGTGTGGTAGTTCTTAGAGTGAATTTTGACACCATAATCATAGATGTACATCTTATTGTGCGTTGTTTTGAAGTTGAATTTTATCAGTATTTTCTTAGAAAATTCACCATTTTTTCAATAGTCGCTGTACTCTCATCTAAGAAAGGATAGAAAACGCTAAAGGCATGTGTTAGTTTTGAATCCTCAGAAAAATTCAATAACTTATGTGGAACATTATATTTAGTAAGGACTTTTTCGTAATCTAATGTATAGTGTGAAAGATTGTCATTAGTACTTGTTACCAGAAAACAAGGTGGCAATGAAGTTACTATATCCTTGTGTTCTGGATTAACATATTTGGCAAAATTTCCTTTTTTATAATTCTTACCAAAGACATATTTAGGTAAGAACAAGCCTATCTGGTCAAAACGTGTTGTATAAAACATACCACTTATAAGACCAAGAGCATTGATTTTAAGATGAGATGGTTCTACATTTGCCGCATTAGCAACGTTCTCGCAATTATCAACAGCAGTATGATATGTAAGCAGACATGCACCACCACTGTCGCCGACAGCATAAATATGTTCAGTATCGCCATTGTATAGTGCTATGTTATCGGATATGAAATTCATTGCCATAGTGATATCTGATAATTGTTCATAAATCATACAATCGGGGACAAGACGATATTCAACACTAAATACCAGGAAACCCATTGAACTAAGTCTTGCACAGAAGAATCTGTTAAATTCCTTATTTCCCATAATAAGTCCTCCACCATGGATATTAACAATTACAGGGAGAATGGCATTTTCCATATCTTTTGGACGAAATATATCTAATCTATGTTCTTTGAGCCCATCATTTGAATAAGAAATGTCTTTATATTCAAGTATGTTGTCCGGAAAGTTAAATTCTAAGTCTCTTTTATCAGCCTGCTTTTCGAATTTCTCACGTTGTTTATAGAAAATACTTTTAATACTCATAATTACCTCATTTCTTTTGTATGTTATTTTAATTCGGCTTTTTTGATTATTTGAGTTCATTCAATGCTTATATATAAAAAGCTCTGAATTATAGAATAAGAATACCATTTATAATAAAAACATACAAGAACTTAAAAATAATTATGTATGTAAAAATTCATTAAAGAGAGTGATGACGACTATTTCAAATTCTTTACAACAGAGCTTGAGGATACATATAGGGATTAATACTATATAGAAGATGATAAATTTTGTACAAATCTGCCTTTGAAATGTATTGTTAAATAGTGATACAATTAACATAGTATCTATTTACAGTTGAAAGATATGATTTATGAGGAAAATTTATATATTGAAGATGATAACGGCGAATTTGATGCGATTTTCGAAATAGATGAAGAGGGTGTATATCTATGCGATGAGTTAAGTAGTGTAGATATACGAATAGAATATGATGATGAGGGACACGTAGAAGAAATATATAGCAAACAGTATTTAGAGGGCAGATATGGTGCGGACCCATATCTTAAGAGAATAGTAAATTGGGAGATTAAAGAGTG
This sequence comes from Bovifimicola ammoniilytica, assembly GCF_025567085.1. Lineage (NCBI taxonomy): Bacteria > Bacillati > Bacillota > Clostridia > Eubacteriales > Bovifimicola > Bovifimicola ammoniilytica. The sequence continues at coordinate 94,635 of NZ_JAOQJN010000006.1, forward strand.
AGTTTAAAGCCGAAGAAGAAAAGTGATATTAAGAATTTTGAATATTCGAAGGTTAGAGAGGACTTGTTCGATATGTTAATGGAATTAGGCTCACTAGAGTATGCCAAAAGACGTGCAAAAGAATATATGATGAATATGTATCAGCGAAAATATATGCACCGTCTGCTATGGTTTCAGCTACGGGAATGTTTGAGTTAGTAGAAGAATTAGAGAAATATTTAGAGAAATAAATTTATTAGAATATATTATTGGAGTATGCAAGAAGAGAATTTCAACTCAGATTTTAAGACATATAGAAGAGCTTAAAGTTTTTCTATATGTCTTTTTTAGATAAAAAATTCCATTGCAATTTATATACAAAAACGCTCTGAGAGAATATGCACGTATTTGTATACAAAATGTCATATAGAGCTACACAAAAGTGGCGTAGCGTATGTCTTACAATATTCTTTCTCAAAGTTGTGTAAAATATCTCAAAAATCGCGAAAAAAATAAAAAAGAGACATTTGTAACATTAAAATTATCAGGAAAATAAAATATAATATCTCAAAACAGTTCACAAAATTACATAATATGAACTTATCGGAACGTTAAAAGTGAAGATTGGAGATGCCTATGAATAATGCTAGTTACAAGTTAAGAAAAAAAATTATAAGTGTATTGATAGTTAATATTGCAGTAGTGATGTTAATGTCAGGATGTGGAGAAAATAAGAGTAATAAAGGAGCAGGTAATAGGGGTAAAAACAGGGTTAGCAATCTGACAAAAGATTCAAATAAAGATAATAAATCTTCAGATACAGATATAGATTCGAATGACAACGACACAGATAATAGTGATAAAGATACAGGTAACAGTGGTACGAATAAAAAAGGTACTGATAATATGGATTCTAAAACAGATACCGAGCCTGTTAATATTGAGCAGGAATTATTGAAACAACGTGGAATCGATTTTGATAAGTCAGATTATCCTACATTTACAGGGGGAGAGGGAATCGTTGATACCAATTCTGTTTTTGGAAGTTCAGCATTCTATAAGTATACAAATTCTAATTACAATATGATTTCAGATGGCAAGATTTATGAAGTGAATCTAGAGGCGAAGCTGTCAAATGGGCAAAATTGCAGATTAGTAGGAACACTTCCGGAAGATGGCGAAATTATAAGCAGTAAATTAGAATATGATGGTCAGGGTTTAGAAGTGGAGTATAGGAATCATCATAATTATAAATTAACCTCGACTTCAGCAGCAGGTCCATTTACGACAAAACAGATAGATACAGCCCAATATCCTATGTTTGCAAAAGTATATAGGTATCAGTCAGATGGCAAAACACTTGAAGATTGTACAGAAGCCTATATGAACCTGGATAAATATTATCATGATACAACTCCTTATATTGTATTTATGAATGGAAAGATTAGTATGGTGGAACCAAAAAAAAATTTTTATGATGAAAATAGTGCAGGGAGAATATATTTTGATGGAGAATGGAGAGAATTTATCGGATATGACATAGATACGTCAGCTATGGGAAATGAGACACCGATAAGATTATTTAACAGTAATATTGTCATGACGAATTGTGCGTTTTATGAAATTATATATGCCAGAAAACCTGTATTAACACCTGATAAAGATACATATAAGAATCAGGATGGTTCGTATGCACAGTATCTTCCTTGTTATGGAAGTATGCATCATATGAAATTAAGAAAGATAGAACTTCTAAGTAATTATTATGAGGATGTGAGAAATATATGTTCTGCGAGCGTAATCACGAAAGATTATAAAATACTTCCTATAGAAGAAATTATGGGAGACAGATATAGTTATGATGCATTTTTCTATGACTGGTCTATAGATGAAGCGGGTAATTATGAAAATCAAGATAATAATGTTAGTAATTATGGCAATGGAGGTGTTAATTAATGAAGAAGAGAGTTCTAGCTATAGTAATGTCTGTAATGCTTATATTGCTAGCAGGATGTGAAGATAAAGAATATCCCAAACATACATTGAGTACAGAAGAGACTAAGCATACAGTAGATAAGCAATATAATGATACTGTACAGCTTACCGAGACAGATATTCAGAAAATGAATGATAATAAGGCAGTATTTGTATATAGTGACGAGAATTATGTTACTACGTTAGTTGGCAAATACTATGATGAGAAAATAAATGACTACGAAGATGCAGTTGAATCATTAAACGGAGTGGCTTCATTAATTGGATTGTCAGCGGGTTCTGAATTCTTCTGCGTATTTGGTGAGCAGGATAGTAAAGGATATACATATTATACATTTCAACAGAAATACGGTGGACTTACATTACAATATGCAACCTTAAAAGTTATTGTTGACCCGGAGGGATATGCGGCGGGATTGTCGTGTTCATTTACACCGGATGTGGGTATTGCAGAAGAAAAGACATTTATAAGTGCAGCGCAGGCGGAAAGTATAGTTAAGAAGCAATATCCTGATATAGATTTTAAATATTATACAGACTATACGCAGAAGTCAGCAGTTACATTTAACACCAGAACAGTTGAATGTATGGTTGTATATACATCTAATCCTGAACAATCAGTTTCATTTGACATGCCATATATTGAACATTTTGTAACATATGCAGGCGAATATCTGACATCGGTTCCAACTTCCTCGATAGGTTCGGCAATAGATGATGCATACAAGACAGAGGATTATTTTAAGAATCTTCAGGCTGGTACCTATACAGGAAAGGTTAAGTTATATGATGGAAGTTCCTTAGAAATCACAGTACCTACAGCATATAATTCGCAGGACGGTAAATATTATCTGGCGGATATTGACAGAAAAATTATGGTATCGGATTATGCTGCATTTAATTATGACAATGGCAGATTAGATTTCATAACATCAGATGATAACAACGGTTGGGATGATAATTATCTGATAACATATTATAACTACATTCGTGCTTATGATTATTATGCTGATATGAATATTAGGTCAATAGATGGTTTTGAAACCCCTATACTTATTACTGTAAATATGTGTAATGAGAAAGGCGAGGCTGAGAATAATGCGTGCTTTTATGGTGTGAATAATGGCTGGGCGTGTTTTGGAAGTAGTCAGGCAAACAGATATGGAGAGGCACTTGACGTAGTAGGTCATGAGTATACCCATGGAGTAACCAGAAGTTCTATGCAGGGAACTAAATATGCAAATGAGACGGGTGCAATTAACGAAGCATACAGTGATATTATGGGAAATATAATGGAAATGCGAGCAAATGCAACAACTGACGGTTCTTGGAAATTAGCCGAGAACAGTGGAGAAACACTACGTTCTATGAGTAATCCTAATCTGTATAAACAGCCTGCATATGTGGGTGATGAGTATTATGGTGCAAATGTAATTACACCACATCAATATAATGATAACGGAAGTGTGCATCAGAACAATTCATTATTATCGCATATTGCATACCGGTTATATAAAGATGGAATGAGTCTTTCAGATGAGAGTAAATTATGGTACACATCGATAGAATTAATTACACCGCTTTCAGATTATGATGATGTCTATGCGTGCTTATTATTTAGTGCCAAGATAAATGGTTTAGATAAGTATTCTGATAAAATTACTGAATTATTTGAGGCAGCAGGTCTGTTAGGTGACAGAAACAGTAATGCATATGATACAAAGAAATCAGGTTGTGGCAGACTCGAAATTAAAGTATCAGATGAACTTGCACAGGGTTGTGATTTCGTTGGAGTATATTCGGTTGCAAGTGATGGAAGTCTTACATATGAAAGTTCAGTATGTCCTGATGTAAATGGAAGAATTTCCGTATTAATTCCTGCTGGGCGATATGCATTTATATATGGACATGTGACAGAGGAGGGCGTACAGAATTACGGATATCAGAGGTCAGGCTGGGCTTCGGGAACAGATTATCTGGTTGCTGTTGAAATAGAAAATGGTAAAACAACAAATTTAGATGATGTAAGTTAGGAGGTGAAGGCATTTGAAAAAGCATAAAAAACTAATATGGATATTAATAATAATCTTCATAATTGTAGCAATAGCTACAGGTGTTACGATATTTTGCTTAGTGACATTTAATGAGAGAGATTTCGTGATTAACAGCAAGAATACCAGTAATGAGGATATAAATATTTCTGATGATACTAAAGTATATGGGAATGCTGATGATAATTATTCATTTGTATATAATGCAGAGGCTGAGTTAGTCGAAGATAATTCGAACATTTACCTGTACACAGTTGAAGAGGGCGAACCACCATATATTATGATTTATTATTCCAAGGGCAAGATAAAGCCTGAGAAATATTTTAGGGATTATAAGAAAATGGTGAAAAAGTCATATAAGAAAGCTTCATTTAAGAAGATTTCACAGGTACATATTGGAGATAAGACACTTTATATGTTAAGAGCCGAGATAAAAAGTGAGGGTTCAACATATGTAATCGACAGATATATAGAGATATATAAGAATTGCAGTGTTCAATACACGATTAAGAGTAACCATACAGGAAGTGAGGACGAAGTCTTAGCTGGCATCATAAAGAGCTTCTGTTTTGACAGCAAAGCATATTCTAACCGAAATAATAGTGGTAATAATGATAGCAATAATACATCAGATACCCTAGAATATAAAGATTTCAGTTCCATTTCTAATGATAAAATAGGTATCTCAATGTCTGTCCCTGCGGATTTGCAAATGCAGGAGATACCAATAGGTCTATACGGCCAGAGCGACAATATTATTCTGTTTGCTTCATATCAGAACAGCGATGCTACGGGGGCTGCCATATATGATGCAGATGATTTTGTAAACAGGATAGCAGAAGTAGATGGACTGCTGCAAAGCCAATTAGGTGTAGACAAAGTCACAATAAATAATGGTTCAGAAGAACAACTTGGCAATTATCTGGCTTATGGATTTCCTATACAGATTGAAACTGATGGATTTAAGGGAAGTGGAAAGCTATATCTGATAAATGGTTCAAAGAATAGTTCAAATGCAGGCTGTTATATTTTATATTATGCAGTTTCTAATGAAGATAAATATACAAAGGCAGCCGAGCAGTGCATAAGCAGTTTCAGTATAGACAGTGAGCCACAGGATATGCCGTCATATCAGAAATATTCAGATACAACTAATAAGATATCATTCTTATATAGAACAGGAATCACAGATAAAAAACCTGAGGATATGGGTGGCATTATTCGATTGGAATTGTCAGATGATTCATTTATTATGGTGGAAATAACTAATACCAGTACTGAGAGCGTTAATTCAGCCGATGATTATATGCAGCAGTTCGTAAAACTTCTGAAAGAAGACAATTCTGATATCAAGTATACAGTCAGCGAGATATCCAGGGCTGACAGTGGCAGGTATGATTTTAAAACAGTCGATATCTCATATAATTATGAAGGCAAGGACAGAGTTCTTTCATTAAGTTGTGCAGATGGTTCTAACGGAGTTATATATAGAATCTATTATTCTGGAATAACTGATGAAGCAGAGAAACTTAAAACATTATATAGTGATATTCTATGGTCGTTTAGAGCTGGCTAAGAAGAATGGAGGTCAATATGAGGAAAACAGGAAAGAAGTTAGCATTAATACTTACAATGGCAATAACATTAACATTATTTACATCATGCGGTGGTAAGAAAAGTGATGTCGGAGGATTAGGAGACGATAATAAGGTAAATAATATATTTAATCAGGGTAAAAATAAAGATACGGATAATAATTCAAATGGTGGTTATGACAATAATGATGATAGCAATGATGATAATAATGATAAAGATAGTGATGATAGTGGTCAGAATGACAAATCAAATGATAAGAAGAGTAATAAAAAGGGCAGCAGTAAGAATAATAAAAGCACATTACAACTTGAGACTTATAAAGGAGATGGCTTTTCAATATTAGTACCAAAGGGCTGGAATATAATGACAGGTGGAGATGGTGTATATTTCTGGTATAACATTTACAATCCACAGGACGAGAGTATGATGGTATTCCAATATGGTAAATTAGAGCCTTTTCTCAAATCATATGAGGCAAAAGCATCATGGCAGAAGTGGGCACCAATAACAGGGACAGGAGACGAGACATTTGCTCATGCGCCGGTATGTCTTGAAAAAACTGCAAAAGGAATATTAGATTGCTGGAGTGAATGTATTGAATTTCAACAGTATATAGGTCAGAATCCTACATTTATAAGTCTTAATAATTTTTCCATAAAGAGTTGTGATGCATATCAGGGAAAATTAGCTTCGTTAGGGCTTCCTGAAAGTATAGCGATTGCATCATGCAGTACAGCTACAGGAAAAAAAGCAGTAATTACACTTTCAACAGCGATATTTGATCCGGGATATATGGACTTTTTTATGGAAGGAATAGACACTTATTATACATCAGCTTATAACACAACAGGAATTTTACTTCCTGAAAATTGCGATGAGGCCTATGCAAAAGCATTAGCACAGTGTGCGGCCAGTCTTGAATTCGACGAGGAATTTGTCGCAAGAGCAAATAGACAGAGCGATGCAGTTTTATCAGATGTGCAGCAGCGCTTAGCAGAGAATGAGGCATTAATGGATGAATTTATGAGAAAATGGGGATATTAAGGGGAGAATCATAGTTGTGTGAAAATTATGGTGTAATTAAAGGGAAGAATCGTAGTTGTGTGAAAAATAGGGTGTAATTAAAGACAGTCAGGCGCAATCGTCTGGCTGTTTTTGATATTTATTACCAGGAAAATTTCGTTGAAATTGCCCTGGTAAGTAAAAAACGCTCTGCGAGGATCGCACTGCGGAGGAGCAGAAAATGTTGCTATAGCAACCCGCCGCAGGCGGAGCATGTCGCAAGCGACATTTTTTATTCTTAAAAAATGTTGGATATGCAACAGAGAGTTATCATAATCTGGGTATAATAAATGTATAAGACATTTATTGAAAAGGAGATTAACTACTATGAATGGAAATAAAGAAACTAATACTAATGTAAGAAATAATACAAAAACTAATATAAAAAATATTATAGAAAATAATACAGAAAACCGTACAGAACTATTAAAAAAATATCTTAAAAGATTAGGAGAGGGTGAGAGTTTAGAAAGTGTCAGAAGTGATTTTGTGGAGAAATTCAGTGAAGTTGATGCATCTGAGATTATGAAAGCAGAACAGGAGTTATTAAGCGAGGGAACACCACTTACTGAAGTACAGAAACTTTGTGATATACATGCAGCATTATTTCATGGTGCAACAATTGAAGAAAAGATAGCCAATGCCGAAAAAGCTGTCAGAGAATCAGTTGAAGCAGAAGAAAATCAGAGAGAAAAACAGATAAAAAAACAAGAAAAAATGCAGGAAGAACAAGAGAAAGCTGAGTCAAAAACGGTTATGTTTGGAAGTGTGGATTATTCTGACAAACATACAAAAGCATTAAGACTTGAGAGAATTATCGGTCATCCGCTTTATACATTTACAAAGGAAAATGAAGCACTGACTGAGTTGCTCAATAAATATAATGAAACAAAAGATATAAATGCACTTGCAGTAATTCGAGATGTATCAATACATTATGCTAAAAAAGGTGATTTGATTTATCCACAGTTAAATGTAAGACATGGGATATCTGGTCCGTCTGATGTAATGTGGACGGTTGATGATGAAATCAGAGATGAATTTGCAAGCCTTATGAAAGAAGATAATCATAATGAAAAATGGAATCAGCGATTAGAGGCGGTATTAAAACGTATAGAAGATATGATTTATAAGGAGCAGAATATTCTTTTTCCTAATTGTGCTGTAAACTTCACAGAAGATGAATGGATTGGAATATATAACGATTCTAAGGACTATGCAGTATGTTTTGGTGTGGAAAATGAAATATGGGATAAAGCAGAGAATAAATCAACCAAAGCAGCTAATAAAAGTGAATATTCTAAAGAAGAAATAGTTATGCCGGGAGGTCATATGACAATTGAACAGCTTACGGCATTACTTAACACAATTCCACTTGAAATCAGCTTTATTGATGACAATAATATTAACAGATTTTTTAATGAGGGACCAAAAGTATTTAAACGTCCGGGCATGGCAATTGACAGGGAAGTGTTCTCATGCCATCCACCTAAAATCGAGCCAATGGTACGTGCAATTATTGAAGATTTTAGAAATAACAAAAGAGACAGTGTTCAGGTGTGGACGGAAAAAGGCGGTCGTTCAATGTTAGTCACTTATATGGCAGTAAGAGATAAAGAGGAAAATTATATTGGAACGGTTGAACTTGTGCAGGATATGGAATTTGCAAAAGAGCATTTTAAAAAGTAGTATTTTAGCAAAATGATTAGGGGTGAGACAATAGAATTTCAAATCAGAACAGGAATTAAAAAAGTAATATTTAAGGAGTAATCATGGCGTCAAAATCTTCATTGAATTAAACGTATATTGTATGTGGCTATTCAATGACAGGTTTTGGCACCTTATTAATTAAACATTGAAAAAAAGGGGATAAAATGATATTATGAATTTAATAGTATGATGCTTGAATGGAAGCTGGATGGATAAAAATGGTGAATAATTATAATTAAAAGAAGGCGAAAAATTATGCAATTACCATATTCTGAAGAACTGAATATAGAATATCTGGGACGTTTGTTTGATAATACCACTGAGTGCTACAAGTTCTTTTGGTTTAAGGCAATTGTCACAAAAGTAACTGCGGGAAAATATGAACTCACATATGAGGAGTTAGTAGACGAGATGATAGCAGATGCGTATTTTATGGTAACGGAATATCATCTTAATCTTGGACCTAAAGATGCACTAGAGGGCATAGTGAATTTAATTAGGATAAAGAATCCTGCTCTTAAATCATGCGAGAAGCAGTCAGTTATTATAGATTTCCTTAAAAATACACAGGATAAAGAGATTATTAGCAAAAAACGTGCATTGACATATAATGTTCCATATCGTTTGCAATCGCCATTTATGGAAAATGTGAAAGGCAAAGAATGGAATGTTGGTGAAAGCAGACTTATTGCCAAAATTAATCAGGAGAATCGTTTGATTTATTATTTTGAAGCATTGAATGGTCTTAGCACAAAGATAATTGTTCAAAGTGACTGGGCGCAGTATATCATAAAAAATCAGGAGATTATTAAAGGCTGGCTTGAATATAAAATGATTATGTATATTCAGAAACGTAATCCAAGTGTGCCGGGAATTGCAGATAAGTTGTATCCACCGTATGAACGTAACCTTGAAAGAGTGAAGAAGTATTGGAGGTTGATATTATCATTAGAGCCTGTCCACGAAATATATGGTGACAATATTTTAACGGAAAATGACTTATCGATTGACCATTTTGTTCCATGGTCTTACGTGGCACATGATGAAATGTGGAATCTAAACCCGACTACGAAAAGTATAAACAGTTCTAAGAGCAACAATTTACCAGACTGGAATACATATTTTGAGAAGCTTGTCAGACAGGAATATCAGTCCTACCAAATGCTATGGAAATATGATGCGGTTCATAAAGAGTTTGATAAATGTGCGAAAGAACATATCAATAATGATGACATTCGCTATCGAATTTATCGAAAAGGTCTTGAATTTACTGAATTTGCGGGAGAATTAGAATCAATCATTTTACCGGTATATCAATCTGCAAAGAATTGCGGTTTTACTAACTGGAAATATCAGAATGTAAGGTAATACGGAGTGGTAAAATATGAAGGAAAACCTTGTAACATAAATGATTATGATACAGAGCTACAAGACGGAAAATTGATAGTGGGGATTAGTCATCAACACGTTTTGTACTATAACGCATAATACAATTAGCATCTGTCAAAGTCATCTTAAAAATGACCTTGATAGATGCTAATATTTTTGTTAACAGTATAAAAACAATATAAATTTAGATGCTTCTAAGAATAATTCCGAGAGAAACTATCTGATTGTTAGATACGAATATCAATATTTTGTCCAACCATTGGATTAACTGATTTCTCTAACATTTCAATCATAGCTGCACCCGTCTCATCAGTAGCTTCTAAAGATTTACTTAACAGTGCCATTCCGATATCTGTGTTAACATTTGCACTAGACAAGGTAATTGAAGCAAGTGATAATCCTTGAATATCCATATAGCTACCTCCTTTTGATAAACGTGTTTATTTATATAAATTATAACGTAAGGTGGCTGGGGATGTCAATAAGAAGTGGAGAAAAATGTGGAAGACCAAAATGTGAAAGAATGTGGAGAATTGCGAAAAAATGATGTAGAAGATGTGAAATAAATAACAAGATATTCTGTTAGATATAATAAAAAAATTATAGCGTAAATATAATTTTAAGTTACTTGAATTTATGGAATAGACTATGCTAAAATAGATATAAGTTGATATTATGTCATGAATTCTAAAACTATATTAAAGAATATGTATAATGAATTAATGTCTGGTAAGAATGCTTATTTTATTAATGAATGGACGTTAATCAAATGTGGAAGAAAAAAGATGAGAGAGTATGTTGATGAATTACCGGCAGTTGATAGGATTATGCCACCTGGAAATTAGAAATTTAGTTTTAAAGAGTTACTATAGGAGAAAATTATGAAAGTATATTTACAAGTTAATAATAAAGGATTACCTTTGGATTATGATCATTTTAATGCTGCATATGGATTTAGAGAAATGGGATTTGAAATAGTTGAGTTTGAAACATATGATACATTAAAAAAGTCAGAGATAAATGATGTTATAGTTGGTTATTCAGGACCAATTGAAACTAGATTATATGATTTTGGAGTGAGAATTCCGGATATTGATTATCCTGAATCTATTTCTGGTTATCTTGGAAGAAAAATATGGAAATCAACTATTAATACAATTAATAATAATCCTGATTTATGGAATGTATTTGTGAAGCCTGTCAGAAGAAAATCATTTAAGGGACGTGTTGTAAGAGGTGTTAAGGATTTAATTGGTTGTGGAGCTACAAACGGGGATCAGGAAGTGTATGTGAGTGAAATATTAAATTTTGTTTCTGAATATAGAGTATTTGTGAGATATGGAGAAATTGCAGATATAAGACATTATGCAGGAGATTGGTCAGTGTTTCCGGATGCAAATACAATAGCAAGTTGCGTGGAAGATTATAAAGAAGGAATTAACACATATGCAATTGATTTTGGAGTTACAGATAAGGGAACAACAAATCTTATAGAAGTTAATGTATCAGGGGCTATAGGGTCATATGGACTTGATCCGATTATGTATGCAAAATTTATGTCAGCCAGATGGGCAGAATTAACCGGAACGGAGGATGAATGTAAATTTTGAGGATTAATTTAGTCAAAATATATACAAATGACCAAATTTAAAATATTGTTGACTAAATTGATATAGTTTCAATATATAATCTTGATAAGAATTATAAAAAGGGCTATAGTACATATTATAATGGTAAACTATTGATAAAAAATGTACTTGTAAGTATACTATGTTTACAAGAAATTTTGAGAAAAATGTTTTAGGAGATTGTTTGAGTGACGTAATAGCAAGTACATTGAGTGAAATATTGAATAAATCATAAGTAGGAGGTTTTCCTTATAGATGAAACAGGAAATATTAAATAAATTAAATCTTGGCGAAAATCATGAGCGAGAATGTAAGTTGGCAACTGGTGGAATTCCTGAGAGCATATGGGAGACATATTCTTCTTTTGCTAATACCAATGGAGGAATAATTCTGCTGGGAATTAGGGAATATAGGGATTCTTTTTCGATTGAGGGATTGACAGACAAGCAGATTATTAAATATCAGAAGGATTTCTGGAGTACATTAAACGATAAAAATAAAGTATCTAAAAATATTCTATTGAATCATCATGTACAGGTTATTGAGATAGAGGGTAAAAAAATACTTAGAATAGATATTCCGGCAGCAGACAGGCATGATAAACCGGTTTATATTGGAACTAATCCAATGAAAGGTACTTATAAGAGAGATTATGAAGGCGACTTTCTATGTACAGAAGAGGCAGTCCGGGCAATGTTTGCAGATCAAAGAGATGTATCTGGAGATGTGGAGGTGTTGGAAGAATATGGGTTGGATGTGCTTAATCATGATACGGTAAAAGGTTACAGAATTGTTTTTGAACAACTTCACAGTGGACATCCGTGGAATGCACTTGAAAATGATGAGTTCCTTATGAAACTAAGAGCGGTGGCAAAGAATAAGAATGGTACATTATCTCCAACGATAGCCGGACTATTATTTTTTGGAGAAGCTTATCATATTACTGAGGTTTTTCAAAATTATTTTCTGGATTATCGTGAGGAATGTGATGATAAATCAGTACGCTGGTTGTTTAGAATACATTCTAACGAAGGCGACTGGAGTGGTAATATATATGATTTCTTCACCAAAGTGCGTACAAGAATGGATGATGAAGTAGCAGTTCCATTTGCGAATAGAAGGGATGGATATCGCATAGACAGAGTTGATGTTCATGATGCCTTGGAAGAGGCACTAGCGAATGCGTTGGCACATGCAAATTATTATGGCAGACGAGGAATCCTTGTTATTAAAAATGGCAAGGAACTTAGTATTTCAAATCCTGGTACTATTAGAGTGACAAAAGAGGAATTTTATGCAGGTGGCAATAGTGACCCACGAAATCCTAATATTTTAAAGATGTTTGGTTTTGTAAATGTTGGTGAGCGTGCAGGAAGTGGTGTTGATAAGATTATGACAGCATGGGCAGAACAAAACTGGAAGAAACCAGAATTTGATTTCTCAGAGCGTAGTGACAGAGTAACATTAAAGCTCGAAGTTGGACAAGTGATATACATTCCAGGTGCTACTGATATAAGAAACACAAAGGAGGATGACGAATACAAGGTAGTAAAAGAAATGTCAAAAGAAAATAAGATACTTGTTTATATCGAACGGAATGGAAGTATTTCAACACAGAAGGTAATGGAAATCTGTAATTATAATTCCAGAACTGGAGCAAGAAACATTTTATATAAGATGATAAAGGATGGCTTAATAGAAAAAGTTGGTGAAAATAAAAAAACGCTTTATAGAATAAAAGAATAAGTAACTGGTCACTTTTTGTGGAAGACTGACCTGTAAGTGGTCGCTTTTATATTATAATGACCGGTAAATGACCTGTAAGTGGTCGCTTTTATATTATAATGACCAGTAAGTGGTCAATTTTATATTTGACTGATCAATTCTGATTTACGACATAAAGAATGTTTGTAGCGTAAATATAATTTCAAGTTACTTGAATCTATGGAACAGTCTATGCTAAATAGGTATACGTTGATAATATGTTGTGAAAGACTGAAAATATAATGTACCATCAAAAGAAAGGAATAGTAGGAGTAATTTATGCGTGGACCAACAGAATATCAAATGTATCTGTCTCGTTTGGAAAAATATTACCAAGATAATAAAATAGCTATGCCGAAATGGATAGATATAGCAAGTGATTATTATGGAAAGTTATATTATTTAAAACATTCGCTATCAATGATGTGTTCGAATTCTGCAATTCCGAGAAAAACAATGGAATATTTGGCGAATATAGATAGAGAATATGATTCTTTAGAGTATCTGCCGGAAGAATTGTATGAATGTGTCATGAATTCTAAAATTATATTAAAGAATATGTATAATGAATTAATGTCTGATAAGAATACTTATTTTATTAATGAATGGACGTTAACCAAATGTGGAAGAAAAAAGATGAGAGAAATTGCATATGAATAATGTTTTTGATATGGTTCCAGGTGGATTTTTTAATCCATTATCCAGTGGAAGTAATAATGTTGCAAATGCAGCCTGTCTAATAGAAATATATGATCAATATGACAAGGAAGTTTCCTATCGTATAAGCAGGAAAGTACTTAGAGACAATTTAGCAATATATATATTGGAAAATCATTTGAAATCCGATGATGAAACAGAAAATGATGATTCTAAACCTATAGATATTGCTAACAATTTTATTCGAAAATTTATTAGTCCTGATGTTGGATGGCTTATTGAGGAAACAGATGATTCTACGTATGAGAAATACATTGTAATGACGGAAGCAGGGATTGCACTTGCCGAGTTTCTTAAAAATATTGAGAAACCGGAGAAAGTGGAATACTCTACATATATATACAGTATTTTTAATACATTACAGAGAAAAGAACAATGGATAGATGATCCATATGTCAATGCAATAAAACCGGTTTTTCAAAATGCAAAAGCATTATCAAAATCACTTAAAAGATTATCGACGTTTATCCGCAAGAAAATTGAAGAAATGCTAAAGGAAGTGTCATTAGAGACTCTTACAGAAAATTTGCTAGCATATTGTAATGGCGATTTTATAAAAGAATATGCAAGACTTACTAAACAGCAAAATATTCATATATATAGAAATCAAATTAAACATATGCTTGACCAAATGACAAGTAATCAGGAAGAATTTGAAACGATTGTGCTTGGCTGTGCAATTGAAGAATCATTAGAGGAATCCGAGGCGGAGAATTATGTGTATGAAATGCTTGCTGCGACTAGAAGATTTCTATCAGAAGATTACGACAGGATTATGGCTGATATAAAGCACAAGATAAATATGCATATGCACATTGCGGTGGGACGTATAAGATTTATAAGAAACAATGGAAAAGATAGCCGTGGTAGTGTAGAGCAATTTATAAAGATACTTAGAGATGCTATGTCAGAAATTGAAATGAAAGATGAGCTTTCAGAAGAAATGAGAAATTTATTCAGATTAGATCGAAATGAGTATATAGATTTAGCATCTGTACGCTATCCGAGAAAAAATAAATCAATTAGAAAAGTAACAACAAGTGAAGTGGAAATTTTATCAGAGGAAGACATTCTTGCAGCAAAGATGCAGCAGAAGCAAGAAGCATATAATCCATATTCTAAAGATAAAATGAAACAATATATGCAGGAATTAATTGCACATAAACAAGAGTTACATGCAGATGAAATACCTATGGGTAACAAAGATGAATTATTAGCGGCAATTTCGGCAGTAACATATGGAGAAGAGAATGGATATGATATATCTGTTGAAGATGGATATATAGAGAGTAATGGACTATTAATTAGACGATTCAATGTAAAGAAAAAATAGGAGAATAACAATGGTATTTGATTCATGGGATATGTTTTCATCATCGGAAAAGGAACTTTTTCAGAGGAGTTGCAGAAGACTTTTAAAAACAACTTTTATTGTGAGAGAGCGTGATGAAGATAGTAAAAAAATATATTTTTTTATTTCAAAAAATGAAGATGCATTTAGTGATTATCTTTCGTTAATGGGATTTGATATTGTGGTAGACAAAGATAATGGTGTGGTAATGTTGGTTAATGATGGTAATACTAGTGAAAGTGGAAAAATACAGGCGAACAGATTCCCACTTAAGAAAAACGAAAGTATAGTATTATGTTGTCTTTGGATTCTATATTTAGACCATGTAAGATTAGGAAGTCTTAAGAAACAGATTATTATATCTGTATTTGATTTGCGTAACGAACTTGAAAAATTCGGATTAAAGGAAGAGTTTGATGGAAAAACTACAATGGTAGATATTTTAAAATTATTCTCAAAATTTAGCATTTTGGATATATCAGGAAAGATTGGAGAACCGGATTGTAAGATTATAATATATCCATCAATACAATTTGCACTGGATATTGAGAGATTTAAAGAATTTGTAGCTGGGGCCGTTGAAAAGATGAAGAATAAAGGCGATGATGATATTGACGAAGATGAGGAGGTAGAGGAATTTGAAAGCGAATAGAAAGACAGCGACTGGGTTACTTCTTGTACATTGGTCGAGATTTTCACACATTAATATAAAACTTGAGGGTTCATCACTTATTACGGGAGTTAATGGAACCGGAAAATCTACAATTCTTGATGCAATCACTTATCTTCTTACCGGAAATACCCAATTTAATATAGCAGCTAAAGATAGAGACAGGAACATAGCAGCTTATGTAAGAGGTGATACAAAAAGTGATGGTAAAGCAAGATATTTGAGAGATGGGGATGTAGTAAGTTATATTGCTATGGAATTTTTCTCACCTGAAGAGAATGATTATTTTGTTACATTAGTCTGCATTGAAATGGTAAGTGAACAATTACGTCCGGCTAGCTGGCATATTGCAAGGAATGCCAGATTAGCAGATATAAATTTTTATAAAGTTGATGGAAATAAGTTAAGTGTAACACCAAAGAATCTCTTGCAGGTAAAAGGAAAAAGAATCAGTTCTAAAGATTTTTTGGGAAGAGATAAGGGAACAGAGCAGGTAATAAGAGCACTTGGACTTAGATGTTCAGTGAGTAAATATCGTTCAAAACTTGTTAAGATGATGGCATTTGATCCACAGAAAAATATAGATAAATTTATTCAGGAATGTGTATTAGAACCAGGTGAGATGACATCTTTAGCATCATTACGTGAGCAGCGTGCAAATTATGATGCAATACAGGAAGCATATAACTCTATGTGTTTAAGTAAGAATAAATTAGAAGAAATAGAGAAACAAACCCGTATATATGAACAGAAATGTGATGACTATAATAAAAGAAAATTAATATTCTTATATCAGGAATGGAAGAGGTCTGAAGAAGATATAGGAAGAATTATTGATAAATCTGATATTGAGAATGCTGCATTAAAAACACTTGAACAACAATCAGAAATAATAAAAGATGAGTTAAGTGCGGCAAGAGAAAGACTTGATAAGGCGGAGCATAGTGATACATTTCAGGGAATTGATGAGATTATTAAGGATAGAGAACGACAGTTGGATAATATAAATAATAAAATTAAAGTTGTTGAGAAGAATTATGAACAGCTTATTAAATTATCTGAAAAAATTTCTGCTGCCTTGTCAGTATTGAATAAATATGATGTTGATAAAGAGAAATTTAATGTCCTGATTAATCTTGTAGATGAAGAAATTGCATCCAATAACAAGAGAGAATCATTTATTCAATTTGCCAAGGTTGTGAGTGAAACAATAGAGAATATCAGAAATGATGAGTTTAGGCTCAAAGAACAAAGAAATTTATTAAACGAAGAGCTTTCGGAACTCGAAAAACAGAAGAGACAATTAGAAAGCAATCAATTTGTATATGAAAAAGTATTTTTAGATGCCAGGGAACTTATTCAGAGAGAATTCAAAAAGCAGGGAATATCAACTGATGTACGTTTCTTTGTTGAATTGATTAGTGATATCAAGGAATCAAAATGGAGAAAAGCAATTGAAACTTTTCTGGGAAATAAGAGATTTAATATTATTGTTGATGGTAAGTATTGCGGAAAGGCATTAGAAATAGTAAATGCAAATCCTGCACTTAAGAGCAAAGTGGTTATTACAGATAAATTACCGGATAGTGAAATAAAGAAAGATTCAGCAGCATCTTTGTTAGAAATAAGTAATGTATATGCACGTAGATATGCTAATTATCTTCTGAATGGAATCCATCTGTGTGACTCAATTGAAGAGTTGCATGATTATCCTTTGGGTGGAATAATGACAAATGGAATGCTTAGTAAAAGCTATGCTGTTAGTAAGATGGATATGAGTAGAACCAAACTTTTTATAGGACAGGATGCTATTAAGCAACAATTAGAAGAGACAAAGAAAGAGATTGAGAATAAGAGAAAAAATGTTGAATTATTATCAGAAAATATTCAGGAAAAGAATCAACAGAAGGATAAACTTAGCTTTGAATGGAAAGTAGATAATTATAATTTTGATGCTCCAGATGAATTAAACAAAATGAAAGAGGAGCAGATAAATATAACTGCAGAAATTGAAAAATACAAGAAAGACCCATCATTTATGGCCGTTTTAGAGGAAAGGGAAAAGGCCAGGAAAGAAGTGGAAAGGATTGAAAAAGATAAAGAAAAATTACAGAAAGAAATTGGTGGCTCAGAAGAAAAAATAAGAAATTACGAAAGTAATATTGAAGAGAGAAAAATTAGTTCTAAAAATATGCATCAGATTTTCGAAGAAGAAGCAAAACAATTAGAAACTTATAGGATATCAGCAATTGAAGAGTATGAAGAACTAAGACAAAAACAACATAGTGTAACTGTAATTACCAAGAAAACGGTGGATAGTTGGGAAAAACAAAAGAATGATGCAGCAGAAGAACTAGAAAAGCTGCATTTTGATTATTGCAGAATTAGTGGCAGTGATAGTTTATTCAAAGGAGTGTCTTACATCAATTATTACCGAGATGAATATAGAAAACTTGCAAATGTTAAAATTGAAGAGGCTCAGATTAAACTGGAAGAACAAAGTAAAAGGCTTCAAAGTGCATTTGTGGGTGACTTCGTAGCAGAGTTAGACGAGGCAATCAGAGAAGCAAAAAGCGAAATTGACCAGATTAACATCGAACTTAGAAAACTTCCGTTTGGTGCAGATACTTATAAGTTTATGATGGAAGAACGTCCTGAAAGAAAATTGTTTTTTGATATCTGTAAACGATTACATAATTATCTTGATAATGCAGAATTTTATCTTAATTCAATTAAAGATGATGAGGCTGCTGAAAGAGAATTAAAGGATTTTCTTGATATAGTTCTTGCAGAAGAAGATGAAAGTGAATATACAGATTATCGAAAGTATTTTACATATGACATGAAGATTACAAGTAAACAAGGTGACGAAATTGTAACAGCCAATTATTCAAATAAGCAGGGCTCAGCAAGTAATGGAGAAAAACAAACACCATACTTTATTATTCTTGCTGCCAGTCTTATGCAATGTTATGACAGAAAAAGGTGTTGTGCAAGACTTGCATTTATCGATGAGGCATTCTCAGCATTGTCAAAAGAAAGAATTGAGCAGATGGTAAAGTATCTTGAAAAAAATGATTTTCAGGTACTATATGCTGCACCACCTGAAAAGATTAACAGTATAGGCAGATATATTCAATCTACAATCGGTTTAATTCCGAAAGGAAGATACACCTATGCGATTGAGGGCCTGGTAGAAGCATCTGAGATAGAAGGTGAATAAAATGACACTTTCAGATTATCAAAATAAAATATTAGAGAAATTACTTGATAAATATGAACGAAGTAAACAGAATTATGATTCTACAGAAAAACTACGTGCTATAATGATTAAACCAACGGATATCTATAAAGATTATGATTCAGATTATTCAGATATTGATGAGCAAAGTGAATTCGAAACAGATATATCAGAACTTGTAAACGAAGAATATATAACAATCAGAAGAAAAGAAAAAATAATTTCAAGGATTGTTCTAAATGTTGATTCACTAGATAAAATATATACTCTAATGAAAAGAGAGCCAAGAAAGTTAGCAATTCAGAATGAGATAAATCTATATAAAGAATGGATTGGAAAGAATGAGTTGATTAGTTGTTATTGCACACATCAGATAGAATTGCTTAAAAACAGTAAAACGGCAAAATATAAAATAAAAGTCGCAGAGAATCTACTAAGACTATTAGAATTTGTACTTTCTAACAGACAAATGATTTTAGAAAGAGAACTTTCAATTGCTGTATTTGGAGATACAAAAATATTTGAGAAAGAATATAGAAATAAATTATTATACGTTTTAAAAACATATGGTAATTATAATGACTTAATTTCAGAAATTGAGGAAGAAAAGGGTAATGAAAAAGAAGAAAGGGAAGAAATAGAGCATAGTATTCTGGAAGAATTAAATATATATTCAAATCCAAAGTATGTATATTTTAAAGGCTGTGCAGAGATTACATTTGAGGATGGCAATAGTTATAAATTGTCATCAGATATTCCGATTGCATTACCGATGGATAAATTGAATACGATTAAATCTTTTATGATAAGTGATTCAGCAATAATGACTGTAGAAAACCTGGCAAGTTATAATCGAATATATGAAAAAGATTATTTTGTTATATATTTAGCAGGATATCATAACATAGCCAAACAGTCTCTGATAAAACTTATTGCATCTCAAAATGATGTAAAAGAGTGGTATCATTTTGGTGATATCGATCCGGATGGATTTCTCATATTAGAGAATTTGAAAAAGAAAACGGGTATAAATTTTAAACCTGTATATATGAGTATTAATGAGTTGAAAAAATATGAAAAGTATACAAAAAAACTTGAGGATAATGATACGACTAAAGCACAGGGACTTATCAATAAAGGATTATATGTAGATATAATGGAATATATGTTGAAAAATAATGTGAAACTAGAACAGGAAATTGTAAGTTGGATGAATGGGGTTGGATGACAAAATGTATAGAGTGGCGATGGTGTGATGATTATGAAAATGTAATGGAACAAGCGGATAAATTACATAAAGAAATATATGAAGGAGATTGTAGTATGAATACATATGTGATGTCTGATATCCATGGATGTTATGATGAATTTCAGCAGATGCTTGAAAAGATTCATTTTAGCGACAGAGATTTGCTGATTTGTGCTGGAGATTATATTGACCGGGGTGCAAAGAATTATGAAATGATGAGTTGGATCAGCAATGCACCTAAGAACGTGATTTTTGTAAGAGGAAATCACGATGAAGAGTTCCTGACAAACATTCACATAATGAAATATGTATGTGATGAGGCAGAACTGGATGAGAATAGTATTGAAGATTCCATAACTCTGTATAAAGCAGTTCAAAAATTCGCCGAGTAGAATAATAATATATTTTTTGATTATTATGGAACAATCGGGAAGCTTATTAATGAGGAATTGGTTTCATTTGCATTACTTTGTGACTGGGCGAAAATAGTTGAAAGAATGCCGTACTTCTATAAAATAGATATAAATAAGAGAACTTGTATCGTTGTTCATGCAGGATATATTGAAAGCCTTGACCATGTTGATACAGAGGAATCTTACGAAAGTATCGAGGATTTTTATTTACATGCCAGAGATGATGCATATATGTGTGGTGGAATTGAGCATGGAATGATTATTGCCGGACATACACCAACAATAAAGTACGAGGAATTTCCTTATAACAATGGCAGTGTTTATCGAATGTATGATGAAAGCCTGGATTGCATTTTCTATGATATAGATTGCGGATGTGTGATGGGAAGTGTACAGGAAAATGCAAAGTTGGCATGTATTAGACTGGAAGATGAGAAAATCTATTATGTAGGGACATCTGACTATGTCAAAAGTAAAAAACTATATCTTGACGGGATGATGGGGCTGGTAACAGGCGATGCTCTTGGAGTTCCGGTGGAGTTTACAAGCAGGGAGAAAATGCAGGAACACCCTGTCGTAGATATGACAGGCTATGGAACGTATCCGGTTCCGCCAGGCTCATGGTCTGATGACAGCAGTATGGCATTGGCATCCCTATCTGCATTGCATAGCGATGGGATTAATTTGAAAAAGATTATGGATAACTTTGTGGATTGGGAAGAAAATGGCAAATTCACACCGGCAGGAGAGATGTTTGATGAAGGGGTTACGTGTAGTTTCGCAATTTATAATTATAAGCAATTTGAAAATGTGGCTACATGTGGTCAGGATAGAGAAAACAGCAATGGAAATGGTTCTCTGATGAGGATACTTCCGGTGTGTATTTATCTGAAGTATTTGCAGGATGAATGTGGATTAAAGGACGAAACATGTTTAGAAATTGTACATAAGATGTCGGCATTAACACATGCACATTTAAGAAGCAAAATGTCATGTGGCATCTATTTTTACTGTGTAAGGGAACTTGCAAAGAGAAATAAGCCATTAGAGGAATTATTACAAAATGCAGTGGATTTATCTTTTTCATTTTATGAGCAGAATAATGACAGCAAGAAAGAGTTAGAGCATTTTAGCAGAATAAGAAATATGGAAGAATTAAGTAAAATTCCGATAGAACAGATAAACAGCGGAGGCTATGTGATAGAGTCCATCGAAGCAGTACTATGGTGTCTGCTCAATACATCAGATTTCAAAGATTGCGTGTTGAAAGCAGTAAACTTGGGGGATGATACCGATACGACAGCGGCAATTGCAGGAGGATTGGCTGGAATATATTACGGATATAAGAATATACCGGAACACTGGTTAGAAACAATTATTCGCAGGGAGTGGATAGAAGATTTATGTAGAATGATTTAAACTTTTTTACAAAATCATGTTGAGAAACACCTAGCAGATAGAAGGTTTATGTAGAATGATTTAAACTATATGAGAAGCACGGGAAATATGGCATAGATAAAGGAGTAAGGCAAGGGTGTTATCAATGTTCTGGCATATCGGTTCAGTAAAAGCAACAAGATTTTCAAAAACTGATTGTAAGTTTACTAAAAAATCCTATTTAGAGCGTGTGATTTTTGAAACACCTAATATTTATTAATGATTGAAGGAGGTGCCCCCAGTGGCAGATATAAGAAAAACACATGATTTCGACGTTAAGCGGCTTGATAAGTTCCGTGGCCGGAACATCAATTACATAGAACTGGTAGATTATTTTATTGCTGACGATTGCGCAACCCTTGGTTTTAATATGGACAAATGTTATATTAAAGATATAGATGATATTTAGGATGCAATATGATAGAATAGTTACAACAAAAAAGCAGGAATATGAAAATATGGAATTAAGACTATTACGCTATTTTCTGACAGTAGCAAAAGAACAGAGCTTTACAAAAGCAGCAGAACAATTGTATATTACACAACCAACGCTTTCAAGACAAATGGCGGCATTTGAAGAGAAGCTTGGAGTAACATTATTTATTCGAAGTGGGAAGAAGGTTTCGCTTACTGATGAGGGGATTCTATTAAAAAGAATTGAAAGAGATAACATTGACAAATATAAGAAAAGCCTTTAACCTAAAAAGAGAAGTGATTATGGATATTGTGAAATCTAAGCCGATATTTGTTATGAATATTAAGAGAAACAAATTAATGTAAGGAGCAAAGAAATTGATACAGAATAAAACGAATAAACCTATTTATTTAACAATGCAGAATATTAATGAGATATCGGAATATGATATTATAGCTTGGACTTTTGCTCAGCTTGGAGCAATGGGGTGTCCGGGTGAGATTACGATTATAACAATTCATGGGAATGCTATGTGGCTATATAGATTCAGTTATATACATAATGAAAACCTAGAGGTAGAAGTAAGGAGAAGATTTCCGAATACAATAACAAAAGAACCTAAAGAGATGAAACACATAGGTATGGGTATGGGAAATGGTTTATATCTAAAAAAAATGCTTGTTTCAGAATTTGAAAGAAGGCTAAAAGAATCTGGAAAGCACATATATTCAAGTCATGTTAGGTTAATCTATGAAACTGTTTCAAATATGAATTATAAAAGTCAAAGCAAAAGCAATGTCAAGGCGAAGAAAATGTACTTAATCAAGACGCTAAAAGGCGATATTACGAAAATAACAGATGCACAGGCAATCGTGAATGCAGCAAACAACTCTCTTCTTGGTGGAGGCGGTGTAGATGGTGCGATTCACAGAGCAGCAGGACCGGAACTTTTGGCAGAGTGTAGGACACTTCATGGATGTGAAACAGGAGGAGTAAAAATTACAAAGGCATATAATCTGCCATGTAAGTATGTGATTCATACTGTGGGACCGATATGGAAAGGTGGCAAGAATAAAGAAGAGGAACTTCTTGCTAACTGTTATTTTAACTCATTGAAGCTGGCAATGGATAATGGAATCAGGTCTATTGCATTTCCTTCTATATCAACGGGAGCATATAGTTTTCCAGTTGAACAGGCAGCAAAAATTGCAGTACATACAGTAAACAGATTCTTACAGGATAATCAGGATTGCTTTGAACTGGTGGAGTGGGTACTATTTGATACTCATACTGAATCGGTGTATGAAGCCGAGGTTAATAAGATATATGAGGAGAATGAGTAGTATTTAAAAAATATTATGATTGAAATAGCTCTGATAACAAAGAGGAATGAATGATAGATATAGAAAAAATAGCAATGACATTTGGAATAAGTTTCAAGACTGTAAAATGTTATATTAAAGATATAGATGATATTTAGGATGCAATATGATAGAATAGTTACAACAAAAAAGCAGGAATATGAAAATATGGAATTAAGACTATTACGCTATTTTCTGACAGTAGCAAAAGAACAGAGCTTTACAAAAGCAGCAGAACAATTGTATATTACACAACCAACGCTTTCAAGACAAATGGCGGCATTTGAAGAGAAGCTTGGAGTAACATTATTTATTCGAAGTGGGAAGAAGGTTTCACTTACTGATGAGGGGATTCTATTAAAAAGGCGAGCTCTGGAGATTCTTAATCTTGAGGAAAGGACGATTGAGGAACTGAAAGGAAAAGAAGAGGTTGTAGAGGGTACGATAACCATTGGATGCGGTGAATTTGCGGCAGTGGAGATATTGGCGAAGATATGTAAAACATATAAAGAAAAGTATCCGCTGGTACAGATTGTATTGCATACCGCAACAACAGATGCAGTGTA
The DNA here is from genome assembly GCF_025567085.1 of Bovifimicola ammoniilytica. Taxonomy (NCBI): domain Bacteria; kingdom Bacillati; phylum Bacillota; class Clostridia; order Eubacteriales; genus Bovifimicola; species Bovifimicola ammoniilytica. The sequence continues at coordinate 119,229 of NZ_JAOQJN010000006.1, forward strand.
TGAGATGATTAACAAAGGACTTGTAGACATTGCATTATTCCTGGAGCCGGTGGACACCGAAGGGCTGGATTATATCCGGATTACGGATTGTGATCACTGGTGTGTTGGAATGAGACCGGATGATCCACTGGCCGAAAAGGAGTTTATAAAAAAAGAAGATCTCATTGGAAAACCATTGATTCTACCAGAAAGAGTGAATGTTCAAAGTGAACTTGCCAATTGGTTTGGAAAAGACTTTTCGAAACTGAAGATTGCTTTTACAAGTAATCTTGGAACGAATGCAGGAGTCATGGCGGCAAATGGACTGGGATATCCGGTATCCATCGAAGGTGCTGCAAAATATTGGCGAGAGGAGATTCTTGTACAGAGAAGAATCTTTCCTGAAATCACGACAAGTACTGTGATTGCATGGAGGCGAAATATTCCATATTCTCTGGCAGTCAGTAAAATGATAGAAGAAATAAATGCTTTTCAGGCATAGAATGGAATTCAATATAAGCATTAGACATAATAAAATTATCAGGTATAAAATAGATGTATAAGAGAAAATCAAATCTTATACATCTATTTTTATGCGAGAAATTTGCGAAGAAAGGAGCTTTTATTATGAGTAAAAAATTAGTGGCATTTTTCAGTGCAAGCGGAACAACAAAAAAGGTAGCAGAGATGATTGCAGAGGAAGCAAAAGCAGATTTATTTGAGATTGAGCCGAAAGTTCCATATACAAAGGCTGATCTTGACTGGATGAATAAAAAATCCAGAAGCAGTGTGGAAATGAGTGATAAGAAATACAGACCGGAGATTATGAATAAAGAGATGGATATGAGTTCTTATGACGAGATCCTTCTAGGATTTCCTAAAATGGAGTACAGTTTATAGTAGTGTATAGCGTGTACCAAGTTATAATTATGGGGTTGAAAATAACAGTATACACAGATAATGTGGAAAAATGTGTATGACGTTTATATAGAAAATAACATTGAAAAAGAAATTCAAGAATGGGTAAATTCATTAAATTTAAAATAGAATAATAATTACATGAGTGACAGAAGATAAGAATCTGAATTCCCTGTCACTTTTATATTATTTGATAAGAAAAAAGAACTGGTTTATATCCGATAAGAATATAGACTGGTTCTTATTTTTAATATGCTATTATATACACAGGGAGTCGGGGAATGTCGAACTATAGCAAGCCGGAAAAGAAAGCATTGATATCGGTATGAAAGAGTTTTGCAAGTGCAACTAATTCAGATGCCTTAATGTTCATGCGATTTGTTTCCAGTTTGGCATAGGTACTTTTGGTGATGGAGATACCCATAAGATTTAATTTTGCAACTACTTGGTCTTGAGTCATATTGTTTTTATATCGAATTGCTTGGATATTTTTACCAATATCCATATCTGGTCTAATCTTTTGCATAATGATGAACTCCCCTTATAAAATAAAAAGATTCGTAATACAGAAATATATATATTGATTCTAAAGAATTTAAATTTTATAATGTTTCGTAATAAGGAATTATTTTTAACAGGAAGAGGTAAAAGTATAATGGATGTGGAGATGGAAAAGAGAAAATTTTTAAATCTATGTGGCAAAAGAGATCGAGCATTATTGTCAGGTGAAAAAAGAATGACATTGGGGGATATGGAACGATTGACATATCTGACAGAATTTTTTGAACTGGAGAACTATGGAATCGCCTTATGGAAAGAATTTGGTGATGATGTAAAAGAGCCATTTGAAGCGATGATGAAAATGTTAGATGAGCCGGAGTGCATAGAAGATCGATGGCTTGATGACGAAGCAAAAGGGGAAAAGTGGTTGTTAGAATTTCAGGAACTGGCATTAACGGAAGAATACAGGGAATGGATTCGAAATTATATCGATAAAAAATATGAAGAAAGAGGATTACCATATCCGACAGGAGCAGACTTCGATTAAGAGGTCTGCTTTTTTCTGGTCTTTTGGGAGGTGATAAGAGGTGGAAGTAAGTATTTATGAACTCTTGGCGGCAGCAAGAGAATCGGCTAAATCTGATTATATAAAAGGGGACAGCATTTTGTGTGAGAAGAGATTTCATCCAGATACCCATTACATGGTAGAAATGGAGCTGTTAGGAAATGATAACAAGCTGGGAGAAAAGGGGAATTACATACGAAAGTTTCTGACAGAACCGGAGTATCTTCCCATTTTACAAAAGCAGGAAAAACACCTCATAAAAATAAAAAGACAGGCGATTGTTCAAAAAGGAAACTTGCGATATATCCCTCCCCCGGACAGGCTGGACCGCCGCCAGGAGAGGGATATTTTATAACCGGCTGCGAAGGAACAGTAGTGTTCCTCTGGCGATAGTGGTATAAAAAAGCCAGATTTTCCGCAGGTTTTGGGACGCTGGAACATGGAAAAGTGTTCACGAATGGCACTTTTGCAACAATCCGTTGCAGCAGTGAAAGCATTTTTGACCTTACGTTAAACAGAAAAATGAAAGGGTGTGATTGTGATAATCATAGGAATTGATCATGGCTATTATGCCATTAAAACAAGACAAGTGTCTTTCCCAAGTGGAATTATTGGGTATGATTACGAGCCGTATACCATGCAGAATGTTCTGCAATATCAAGGAAAGTATTATGTCTGCGGTACGGGAAGACAGACGCTGGTAAAAAATAAAACGTCAAATGATAATTATTATCTGCTGACGTTGGCAGCCATTGCAGAAGAAATCAAGCATCGGAAAGCGGAACGAAAGACAGAGGTAATTCTGGCTGTCGGACTTCCGCTTTCAAGTTTTGGAAGAGAGAAACAGGGATTCAGGGAGTATCTGTTGCGGAAAGAGCAGCCAGTGCGATTTTTATATGAAAGTGAGTTATATGAGATAACAATAAAAGATGTGAAACTGTTCCCACAGGGATACTCTGCGCTTGCTCTGCATCCAGAGTATCTGAAGAATGAACCGTCTGTTCTGCTTGTTGATATTGGTGGCTGGACCGTTGACCTTATGAGGCTGGACAATGCTGTTCCGAATGCAGCAACGTGCAGAAGTCTGGAACTTGGAGTAATCCGATGTATTGATGAGACAGCAGAACAAGTGCGTAGAAATACCGGACTGTCTGTGACAGAAACTCAAATTGAGCGTGTGCTTCGGAGGGAATCTTGCAGTATGGCAGAGGAGGCCAGACGGATCATACAGGAAAACGGACGGAAATATATAGAAAGAATACTGTCTGCGGTGACAGAATCCGGGTTTGATCTCCGGGCAGTACCCACCGTATTTATGGGGGGAGGCTCCGCAATTTTAAAACGCCACGTGACCGCACAGGACGCGATTTGCCGCCCCGTTTTTATAGAGGACGTCCATGCCAACGCAACAGGGTATGAACGGATTGTAGAGCAGATGTGGACGAGATGACACGCCCGGTATATTCGTTCCGCCCGAACCTGAAAAATCCAGAACACCAGAGGGCATGGGAGAAATTTCAAAGTGTTCCAGAAGGGCAGAAAAGCCAGTATCTGGTTCAGGCAATTCTGGAAAAAGAGGATCGGAAATGGATGGAAGAAGTCATTCAAAAGACGATAAAAGAAAGTGTTCGGGAATTAGGAATATGTGGCACTACGGAACAATCGACAACGAAACTATCATCGGAAGAAATACCAGATCAGATGATGGATTTTCTATCTCAAATGGAAAATTTGTAAAGGGGGTGAGGCCTATGATTGCACGATACATACATTGTTGGATCTGCTAGGGGTAAGGCAAGAAATGCATCGATATCTTTGGTGGGTATTGTGAATAGCTTTCCATGCGGCTTTGGAGTATGTTGTGTGTAGCAAAAGTGAAAGGAGAAAGGTTATGGCAGAGATGAAAAATATCTGCGGAAAGATCCCGATGGACTTACATGAGAAAGTAAGAGAAGAGATTGAACTCACAGAAAGCAGCACACAAAAATTTTTACAACAGGTCATTGAAGAACATTTCAACAGAGTGGAAGGAAAAGGAGAAATAAGCATGGGAGCAGTAAGAACAGTAGCAGTACAGGTATCAGAGGAATTATTCCAGAGATTAAAAGTAGTCATCGGAAAGAAACACATGAAACAGAAAGACTTCTTAATTCAGATTATAGAAGAAGCACTGGAAAAGGTAGAGGTCGAATGGCAAAGCAAAGAGCAGCCTGAAGAATCCGAACAGACAACTGGAGAATTGGGAACAGAAGAAACTCAACCGGAAGAAAGAACTGAGCCGGAAAGGGAAAGTGAACCAGAAGAGGAAGCCGAACCGGATGGAGAAAGTGAACCGAAAGAGGAAAACAAACCAGAAGGGGAAAGTGAACCGGAAGAGGAAACTGAACCAGAAGGAGAGACTGATCCGGAAGAATCCAAAGCAGAAGAACCAACAGAATGGTAACCAATTGATACAGAATAACGAAGGGCGGTATGAGAGATCATGCCGCCTGTTTTTATCAGCAAAAAGGAGGTTGATAGCCGCAACCATTCAATTTTTTGATCTCTTTAGCGGAATCGGGGGATTTCGTGAAGGCTTAAGACGGGCAGGAAACTTTGTCTGTGTCGGACATTGCGAGGTGGATACTTATGCGGATAAGAACTACCGATTGCTGTTTGATACGGAAGGGGAGTGGTATTGTAATGACGCAAGAACAATCGAACCAGAACGAATGCCAGATTTTGATTTACTCTGTGCAGGATTTCCTTGCCAGGCATTCTCTATCGCCGGAAAGCGAGAAGGATTTGCAGATGCAAGAGGAACCCTCTTTTTCGAGATTGCCCGGCTTCTTAAAGCTAAAAGACCCCAGTATTTTATCCTTGAAAATGTTCCCGGTCTGCTTTCGCATGACAAGGGGCGGACATTTTGCACCATCCTCAGTACGCTTTCGCAACTGGGGTACCATGTCGAATGGAAAGTGCTTAACAGCAAGGATTTCGGAGTCCCCCAAGCAAGGAAACGGGTGTATATTGTCGGATATCTTGATTTCAGATGTGCCGGAAAAATATTACCTGAACCAGAAACAAATGGAGCAGCTCTTGTTCAAATCCGGGCAGGAAGTCAGGGGAAAAGAGTCTACAGTCCCAAAGGACTAAGCTGTACCCTGACATCACAGGCAGGTGGAATGGGCGGCAAGACAGGATTATATGATGTAGGTGTTCCAATCAAAGAGAATACAAAACTCGGCTACAAACTTGCAAGAGAAGGGGACAGCATCGATCTGGGCTATGCGAATCTCAACAGCAGGAGAGGAAGAGTCGGACACCAGATTGCACATACCCTGACAACAGGTATCCAACAGGGAACACTTCATTTTGTAGATTTGTCTCCGCCACCACTGGTAACTGAAGAATGCAGAAGCCTTAATACCCGACAATGTGGAATCCATAAATACAAAGGAGAATGTTCCGGCGTATTAAGTGAAGAAGGGGCAAGAGCAGTCCTTACACCAGCCAAAGAAAATGTCCGTCAGAACGGCAGACGCATGAAAGAACCAGAAGAACCGATGTTTACAATTACTGCAACCGATCGTCATGGCATCTTGTATCACGGAAGAATAAGAAGATTAGTTCCAAGGGAATGTCTGCGACTGCAGGGGTATTATGATTGGCAAATAAATAAAATCATAGACAGCACTTCTGATGCACAGCTTTATAAACAGGCTGGAAACGGAGTAACTGTCAATGTTATCGAGGCAATTGGCAGATTGTTACAAAAGGCAGACTCCGAACTCAACACACAGGAAGTGTCTGAGAAAGGAATCCATTAGGCATGATCGGTATAAAAGACCAATACTTTGGCACAGAAATCGAGATGACAGGAATTACCAGACAACGTGCTGCAGAACTTGTTGCTGAAATGTTTGGAACAGAAGCATATTATGACGGCACTACTTATGGAGTCTGGTCAGTGATAGATTTGGAAGGAAAAAAGTGGAAATTTATGTCTGATGGGAGCATTTATACACAACGAAAAGTATACGGTCGAATTGTAGACGCAGGTGGAGAATATTCAACAGAAATGGTATCTCCGAAATTATCCTATGATGAAATGGGTAAGTTACAGGAAGTAGTACGATGTCTGCGACAGCATGGCGGTTTTGTAAATGAGTCCTGTGGTCAGCATGTTCATGTAGATGCATCGAATCATACACCGCAGAGTCTGAAAAATGCACTGACAATTATGTATGCAAAGGAAGATATTCTGTTCAAAGCACTGAAAGTGCAGGAGAGAAGAGCAAATAGTTATTGTCAGAGGGTGCGACCGGAGGTATTGGAGAAAATCCGAAAAATACCAAATAAATCAATCACAATGGACCGAGTAAGAAATGTCTGGTATGGAGGCAGGGATGGAAGTCATACCCATTATGATCATACCCGTTATTATGCTCTGAATCTTCATGCTGTGTTTTCAAAAGGAACTTTGGAATGGCGCTGTTTTGAAAGCACACTTCATGCAGGAAAGGTAAGAGCAAATATTACTCTGGCATTAGCCATTTCCGCACAGGCGATCAATCAGAGATCGACACAGATGAAAAAGACACTGATATCAGAAAATCCAGCATTTACATTTCGTACATTTTTATTGAGACTTGGGTTAATTGGAGACGAATATAAAAATGTCCGAAAACATTTGCTGGCAAATCTGGATGGTGATCTTGCGTGGAGATATGATAAAAGCACGTATGAGTGTTTGAAGAAAAATCAAAGGACAGAAGGAGTCAGATAGAGGTGAGAAAAAATGGAAGATAGATATTACTTCGCTTATGGCAGCAACATGAATCTGGAGCAGATGAAGTACAGGTGTCCGGCTGCGGAAGTTGTGGAAAATGTCCGGCTTGAAGATTATCGGCTGGCATTTCGAGGAAAGGCTCCGGGTAACGGAGTAGCAACGGTACTGCCGGAAAAGGGAAGCTGTGTCGAAGGAGTTTTATGGAAAATCACAGAAGCGTGTGAGAAGAGTCTGGATTTCTATGAAGGATTCCCAAGTTTTTATGGGAAAGAATCGATTCAGGTAAAAAATCAGGATGGAGTGGAGAAAGAGGTGTTTGTATATATGATGAACGCTCCGCACAAAGATGTTCCGGCAAGACCATCGAAGTTTTATCTGGATGGAATTCTGGAAGGATATAAGGATAACCAGATTCCAACAGATTCTGTCATGAAAGCGGTGAAGCGTACCAGACAGGAAGTGAAAAAAGAAAAAAATCGATATACAAGATAAAACGTACCGCAGAGGAAACATCTTCTGCGGTATTTAATTAAAAAAATCTATTTATAATTAGGAAGGAAAAGCACATGAAGGTTAGAAAATTAAAGACCAGAATAGCTGCTTTTGGACTGGCTGTCCTGATGGGCATCAGTACCTTGAGCAGTGTAAATGCGTTTGCGGTCGAACAGACAGGCTCGGAACAGCAGACGGAAGTACAGGCGGTAACAAGCCAGAAAGATACATCGGTTACAGCAGATGATATCACAAAAGCGGTTTCGGATGAAACATTTGCGGTGGAAACCTGTATGGAAGGAATCCATTATGATGCAGAAAAAGAAGATGTTACGCTTGTAAGTATCAAAGATGAGAATGGTGGAGAGTATCATTCTGACAAAGCAGGAACATATATTGCCACTTATATGGTCGTTCCAAAAGATAAGAGTGACAGCTATACCATCACCCGGAAAGTGACTCTGACGGATACAGAAGGTCAGGCACATTCTGAAGAAAATGGTGGAGAGAAACAGAAGTCAGATACAGAATCTGAAGATGATTCGGATTCGCCTGTGCAGAACTACACAGATGTAGAAATTGAAACATCCGAAGAAGATGCATCTGCACAGGCAGTCAAAGAACTGAAAGAGGACATCGAAGAGGGAAATGTGATGGTATTGTCTGCGGCTGAAAGAGCTACAAGCAGCGGTTCCACAGTTACATTGACAAAGGGGAGAACTATTTATTATCCAAGTTATATTGGAAATTATCTTACGTGTCTGTTTACCGTAAACGGAAAGATCGCATACTGTCTCCAGTCCCAGAAAGCATCCCCACCGAGTGGAAGTTATGTGGCACAGGTACTGGACAGCAATAAAAATTTGCAGAAAGTCCTTTACTATGGCTATGGCGGGGCAGGAGATCTGACAGGAAGTTATCTGTCCGGGAAATCAGAGGATGAAAAGTATGTGTATACGCATATTGCAGCCAGCTACGCTTACGCAGGAGAAGCCGGATTTACCGGATGTAATTATAATGACCTTGTAAATGCAGGGGTTATCGCATATATCAATTATCTGTTCGGACAGGAAGAACCGCCAAAAGGTGAACTGAGCTTTTCAAGCACAAAGCTGAATGCAGTACGGGATGGAAACATCCAGAAAACACCAAATATCACACTGTCTGGAGATCACAGAAACTATGTGACATTGAGTGTGCCGGAAAATGTGACTGCACATAATCTTTCTAAAGGAACAAGTGTTACAAATGGAAAAATCCAGATTTATGGTGGAGATACATTCTATCTGTCTGCGGATTTATTACTGACAGGCAGTTATGCTTCCGGCAGCTTATATGGTTCTGTCGGAAAGACATGGAGAACGCTGGTGCTGACAACCGGAGATTCCAAGCAGGATATCGGTGTATTTGAAAGCGAAACAGCAGCTCCGGTAAGTTTCAGTGTACAGTGGCTGAATATGACACGCATTGAGTTGATGAAGAAAGATATCAATACACAGAACCCACTATCTGGAGCAGTTTACGGTATTTACACCGATAAGAAGTGCGAAAATCTGCTAATGACGATGACTGCAACCGGAACAGACGGAAAAGCAGTCAGCGATTATTTTGATGCCGCACTCAAAACTGTGTATGTAAAAGAAGTGACTGCACCGACCGGATATAAACGGAATCAGGAAGTCTATCAAGTGGATGTTGCAGCCGGTAAGACATTGACGGTAACAGCAACGGATGAGAGGGTCACTGGAAAAGTAAAGATTGCAAAGATTGATAAGGAAACATTTGCATTCCAGCCACAGGGAGACGGCGCTCTTCGAGGTGCTGTGTATGGTCTGTATGCCAAAGAAGATATCGTGCATCCGGATGGAACAACAGGAGTTCTGTATAAACAGGACAGCCTGATCGCGCAGGGAGTCATCGGAGATGATGGAACACTGGAGTTTTCAGAATTATACCTTGGAGAAATGTATGTAAAAGAAATCACTCCACCGGAAGGATATACACGGGATACTACAAAATATGAAGTATCCGTAACTTATGAAGGTCAGGACGTTGCAGAAGTGACAAGAGAGCTTACGGTAAAAGAGCAGGTAAAGAAACAGGCATTCCAGTTGATCAAAGTCAGTGAAGATGGAGAGCAGACAGAAACAGACCTGGTTGCAGGAGCAGGATTTAAGGTATATCTGATCAGCGACCTGACACAGGTGAAAAATGGGAAACTGAAACCGTCCAATGGAGAAAGCTACACGGCAAGTGATTTCAAGAATTATGACTTCAGCAAAGAGCAGGTGGCAGTCACCTATGAGAATGGAACAGCTGTACCAGTGCCGGAACTGATCACGGATACAAAAGGATATGCAGTCAGCCCGGAACTGCCGTATGGAAGTTATGTTGTAGTGGAAAGCACTACCCCGGAGAATCTGAAAACCATTGATCCATTTGTTGTAAATGTGGAAAATGACAGCAGAGAACCTATGCAGTGGAGAGTGTTTGATGACCGTCCGTTTGAGTTCCTGTTAAAAATCGTGAAGAAAGATGCACAGACTGGGAATACTGTTTTAAAGGCAGGGGCATCTTATAAGATTTACGATGTGACAAATAAGAAATACATTGAACAGGTCGTTCAGTATCCAAAAAAAGAAAAGATCAGCGTATTCCAGACCAATGAGGAAGGATATCTGATCACACCGCAGGAACTGAAGTGCTCTACCTACCGAATCGAAGAAGTGAAAGCACCGGAAGGATTTGTAAGACAGGGAAGCGAAGAGTCCCTGTATGATGGAACAACGATTATTTCACCATTAGAGCAGACTACAAAAGGAACATATAAAGAAAATCCACAGAGCGGTATTGTAATTACAGTATCCTCAAACACTGCACATCAGATTGATCCAGATACAGGAGCAGCGATTGTAGAGGTAGAACAGAAAAACGATGAACAGGTAGGAAGCCTGCTCCTGACGAAAAAGGGAGAACAGCTTACCGAAGTAACAGGAGATTCTGTTCTGGCAAAAGTAAAAGCACTGGTCTCTAAAGTAAGAAATGCTGTATCTGGTAAAGAAGAAACAGGTATCTATAAAGACTTTAAATATGAAGAAACCGGAGTAGAAGGTGCCCAGTTTGAAGTATATGCCAAAGATACCATCTATTCACCGGACGGAGCAAAGGATGAAGAAGGAAATCCAGTTGTCCGTTATGAGAAAGATGACCTGGTAGCCAAACTGACTACAGATGAAAATGGAACAGCAGTTATCTACAATCTGCCACTGGGAACGTATTATCTGAAAGAGGTTGTAGCAGGAGAGAATTTTGTCCTGAATACAGAACAGAAAGAATTTACCCTGACAGCAGAGGATGATACACAGGCAGTTGTTTATGAAGGCGTTACCTATAAAAATGAAAGACAGAAAGTTTCTGTATCGGTAGAAAAGAAGGATTCTGTCACAGGAGAAAAGCTGGAAGGTGTTATTTTTGGACTGTATGCTGCGGAAGATATCGTTTCTAATCAGGGAGAGGTTCTCGTAGAGAAAGATACCCTGCTGGAAAAGAAAGCAACAGATACAAAGGGAACACTTACTTTTGACAGTGATCTTCCACATGGAAAATACTATGTCAAAGAGGAAGTCAGAAAAGCCGGATATCTTCCAAATGAAGAAGTATGGAATGTAGATGCAACCTATGAAAATCAGAATCTTGCAAAGATTGAACTGAACAAAGAAGTTGAGAATCAGCCGACAGAAACACGTATTACCAAAACAGATGCAACAACCGGAAATGAGCTGGAAGGAGCAAAACTGCAGGTCATTGATAAAGACGGAACTGTTTTGGAAGAGTGGATCAGTACGAAGGAAGAACATGTCATTTACGGACTGCCGGAAGGAAGTTATACCTTACATGAAGAACTGGCTCCTTATGAAGATGGTTATGTGTCTGCCAGCGATGTGACGTTTGAAGTCAAAGAAGATGGCAGTGTGACAAAGGTTGAGATGAAAGACGAATATTCCAAAGTGGAAATTTCAAAAATAGACCTAACAACCGGAAAAGAACTGGAAGGGGCAAAGCTTCAGATCATCCGCAAAGACGGAACTGTTTTGGAGGAGTGGATTACGGATGGAAAGCCACATTCCGTTGCAAAGCTCCCGGTCAATGAAGAACTTACTCTGCGTGAGATCACAGCGCCGGATGGTTACGAGATTGCGGAAGATGTTACATTCACATTGAAAGATACAATGGAAGTCCAGAAAGTAGAAATGAAAGATGCCAGAACACCGGAGAAAACAACAGAAAAAACAAATGCACCAAAAACAGGTGATAACCAGAAAGTATGGCCGTTTGTTCTGCTTGCACTGGCATCTGCCGGAACAGCTACAGGAGTGACTGTATACCGCAGAAAGAAGTCAAAAATGACAGACAACAAAGAAGAAACAGAAGAAAAATAAAATAAAAATTACAGGATAAACCAATCTGACAGGGCAGGAGATGCGCATAGAGCAGCTCCTGCCCTGTCTGTAGATAAGGAGAAGAAAGATGAGACGTTTTTATACAGCAGAATCAGTAACAGAAGGACACCCGGATAAAGTATGCGATCAGATAGCAGATGCAATCTTAGATGAATGTCTGCGTTATGATCCATCTTCGAGAGTGGCATGTGAAGTCCTTGCCACAAGAGGAAATGTGTTTGTGGCAGGAGAAATCAGCAGCGGATATGAGCCGCCAGTATTTGATGTGATCCGAAAGGTTCTGGAAGAATGCGGATATTGTACAGATGGAATAGAAATGGATACGTTTGTACACCAGCAGAGTCCAGATATTGCGAAAGCAGTGAGTGTGTCGAAAGAATTTCGGGATAATATTGGTGCAAAGATAAGAGATAGAAGCAGGGGAGCTGGAGATCAGGGTGTTATGGTCGGATATGCTTGTGATGATACTCCGCAGCTTATGCCAATGCCGACTGTTCTGGCACACCGGATCACACGTGAACTTTCGGCTTGCAGAAGAAGCGGATATATCAAAGATATCTTTTCGGATGGAAAAGCACAGGTAACAGTAGAATATGAAGATGGAAAACCAGTGAGACTGGAAAGTGTTGTTGTTTCCTGCCAGCATGGTGCAGAAAAGAACCTGAAGAAGTTAGATGCCGAGATCAGAGAGAAAGTGCTTCGCTCAGCACTCAGATTACTGCCGCCGGATGAGGATACGAAGATTCTGATCAATCCGTCAGGAAAATTTGTGTGCGGAGGATTTGATGCAGATACCGGACTGACCGGAAGAAAGCTGATGGTGGATACTTATGGCAGTATGGTTCCGCATGGCGGCGGTGCATTTTCGGGAAAAGACTGTTCGAAAGTAGACCGTTCGGCAGCTTATATGGCAAGGTATATCGCCAAAAATATAGTAGCTGCTGGGTTTGCAAGCAAGTGTCAGGTGTCTCTGGCTTATGCAATCGGAGTAGCAGAGCCGGTTATGATTGAGGTAGACACCTTTGGTACAGGAAAAGTGTGTGCGGATGATTGTCTGGCGGCAGCAATCCCACTGGTGTTTGGAGTGACACCCGTTCAGATCATGGAATCCCTTCGACTGAATCGTCCGATTTTCCGTCAGACGGCAGTTTTTGGTCATTTTGGAAGAAAGGAGTTTCCTTGGGAGCGGACGGATAAGGTACTGGCTCTTCAGGATGCAATTCTGTAATGCCCTGGGTAACGGAAGAAGAGATTCAGGCAGCAAAAAATATGACTGCGTATGAGTATTTGCGAACGCATCAGGCACAGCGACTGCAAAAGACAAGGACCAGAAATGAATGGCAGTTGACGGATCATGACAGTTTTAAAATCAATGAACTGTCCAGCAAATGGCATTGGAAATCCAGAGATATCGGTGGCGTGTCCGCACTGCGGTTTCTGATTGAAGTAGATGGAATGAAATTTACAGATGCCGTAAAACTGTTGTGCGAAGAGAGTCCGTCTTTTATTCCGACACAGGCTGTGGAAAGGGAAAAACTGCCATTTAAGTTGCCGGAGAGGTATTGTAATTGCAGACGAATCAGGGCTTATTTAAACCACAGAGGAATCAGCGATGAAGTGATCACATATTGTATTTCACATGAAATCCTTTATGAAAGTGTCCCGTACCATAACGCTGTTTTTGTTGGGAAAGATGAATCCAGAAAAGCAAGATATGCATTCCTGCGAGGAATCTATGAAAAAAACGGGAAGGGATTCAAGATGGAGCAGACCGGGAGTGAAAAAAAGTACAGCTTTTGCATTCCACCTGAAAGAGAAACAAAGCGAGTTGCCGTATATGAAGCGTGTATTGATGCATTGGCACACATGACACTGGAAGAGGGAAATAGGGATAAATATCGTCTTTCCCTTGGGGGAATCGCTGCTCCGAAAGAAAACGCACAGATACAGGGTGAACGTTTTAAAAAGCCGCCGGATGCACTGGAAGAGTTTTTGAAGAACCATCCGGAAATCAAAGAAATTGAAATCTGTACCGATAATGACTTTGCAGGAAGATGGGCGAAAGAACAGATGAAAAAGCATTATGAGGGAACGTATCAGATTATCTGCAATCTGCCGGAAAAAGAAGGGGCAGATTACGCAGACCTTGCGAAAGAAAAAAAGCAGGAAAATAAATGCAGGGACAGACCATTAGAAAGAAGGTGATAGAGAATGGAAGAAAAAGAAACGATACACGTACAGATGTTGACGGAGCTGACTGGAAATCTTTTTTCCGAAGAATCCGAATGGGAAGAAGATTGGTCGGAGAGTGATGAATATGGAATGCCGTTAGATGGAACAGAACTTGCCGATTATGAAGATGCCATCCGAGAAGAACTGGAACGCTATGGGGAAGATGATCTCATGCAGTATTTTGATGGAAGTGAGTCCATTCATGGAAAAATACAAAGTGCAGTTGTTACGATAGAAAACAAAGATGGAATCCTGTACGGCTGTACCAAACTGGAATTAAATGAATTTTTAAGTCAGGAAGAACTACAGGAATTCACCGAATACATTACAGGGCAGTACAGTGACGGTTGGGGTGAAGGATTTGAGCAGAGGGATATCAAGGTAGATGGTGGAATGCTGAATGTGCATTTCTGGCATCCTGATATGGAGCAGCCGAAAATCTATGAAAAGAAAACAGAGCAGATCCCGATAAAGCTTGAGAAACAACGTCCCAAGTTACAACTCCTTGGACATGATGGGAATATTTTTTCCATTATGGGCGATGCCTCAACTCTTTTGAAAAAGAATAAACAGACAGCAGAAGCAAAAGAAATGTGTAAAAGAGTATTGGAAAGTGGGGATTATTACAAAGCACTTTTGATTATCAGTGAATATGTGGAAACCGAGTTGAGTCCACCACCAAAAGAAAATAAAAAGACAAAGAAGAAAAATCAGCCGGAACGCTGAGAAAAGAAAGGATGATGCCTATGACAAATGGCCTGAGTTTGGAAGAACTTATGAAAGAGGGAACATACCCGGAGGAATATGCCGAAGGGAAGAACTGGAAGATTTTACATGGAGATACGCTGAAACTGGTCAAAGCATTCCAGCCGGGAATCTTTGATGCAGTCATTACCGATCCACCGTATGCGTCCGGTGGAACAAAGCAGAATGAAAGAAATCGTACTACAAACCAGAAATACAGCAGTATGAGTGCTGCAAATGCACTTCCGGATTTTGATGGGGACAATAAAGATCAGAGATCATGGACTCACTGGATGGCCGAGTGGCTTTACGATGTGCGGAAAGCCTGCAAGAAAGGAGCTCCGATCTGTCTGTTCATTGACTGGCGTCAGTATCCATCGATTACCGATGCATTGCAGTGGGCAGGATGGATTTGGCGAGGAACAGCGGTGTGGGATAAGGGAAACTCCCGTCCACAGAAAGGCCGTTTCCGCCAGCAGGCTGAATACATTGTGTGGGGCAGTAACGGACCGATGCCAATCAACCGTCCAGTATCTTGTCTGCCGGGCGTCTTCCGATATGGAAATCCGCAGAACCGGATTCATGTGACAGAGAAGCCGTTGCAGCTTATGAAAGATGTCATCCAGATTTGCGAACCGGGAGGTCTGATCCTGGACCCGTTTGCCGGGGCAGGAACGACTGTCCTTGCAGCGGTTATGACAGGTTATCGTGCAGTGGGAATTGAGGTAACAGATGCCTACTACAAACTGGGAAGTGACAGAGTGAAAATTGCATTAGAAGCAGAGCAGAAAGAGGATGAAAAGTAGCCGGGATGTCCAATTGGACATCTTGTTTTTTATAGAGAAAATCAGTGGCATCCAACTGGATGCAGGAAGGAGATGGAGCGTATGGAACAGGCGCTGGCTTATGTGTGCTGTTCAGCAGAAGAAAGCCGGGTAAAAGTGCAGAAATATTGCAGAAAAATCTATGAACTTGGGTATGTACCAATCTGTCCGAGATTTGTATTCTCACCATTCTTGGAAGAGTCCGATGCAGAAGATATGCAGGGATATGGAAGAATGTCCCATATTCTTTTGCGGAGATGCCGGATGGTAGTTGTATGTGGGAAAGAAGTGACAGGAACAATGAATACCGAAATCAGTATGGCAGACAGACTCCATATCATTTGTACGACACTTGATGGACTGGTGCAGATAAAAGAATCAAAATAAATCAGAATCGAGTTAATCCGGTGCTACAGAAACTGGTGGTACTCGTTTTGCAAGCATAGCGTTTGGATATCCAAACGCACTTTGGGGAGAACCCCAATCCCCCGAATACAAAATGAAAACGGAAAGGAAGGATAAGCTATGTTAAGAGACGGAGTCATGATTATGATCGCATTGATGTGTGGAGGTTGTTTCGGAGTCGTGGTGACCTGCTGTATGGTAACTGCGAAACGGTCGGATCAGGAGCTTGGCGATATGATGAAAGAGAAAAGAGAAGGGACGGTGATGCAATGCGAAAACGAAACCATGTGATCCCGGTGCGGTTAAATGCAAGGGAACTCAGGGAATTGGAGGAACAGGTGGAAAAAAGCGGACTGAGTCGGGAAGAGTTTATGCGTTCGCTGATCTTAGGAGCACAGGTACACGCAAAACCCTGTGAGCATCACCCGGAACTGCTTAGGAAGATAGCGGGTCTGTGCAATAATGCGAACCAGCTTGCCCATGTTGCGAATGCTTCGGGAATGGCAAGTGAGCAGAGTGTGCAGGAAATGCTCCGGCTTACCAAAGAGACATGGCATCTGGTAAAGGAAGAGTGGTAATGACAGATGGCTTATACAAGTGTTATCCCCGTCCACCGCCTGGACCGTTCCATCGAATATGTGAAAGACAAAGAAAAAACCACACAGAAAGCAGACTCTCTGGAGGCTGCCATTGATTATGCCATGAACCGGACAAAGACGGAACAGGCGGTCTTCGAAGATACCATCGGATGTACCAATGAAAATGCGTATGCAGATATGGTGGCAACGAAAAAGAGATTCCATAAGATGGGCGGTGTGGAAGGATACCATCTGGTACAGAGTTTTGCAGAAGGTGAGGTGACACCGGAACTGGCACATCTCATCGGACAGGAACTGGCAGACCGGCTCTTAAAGGGACAGTATGAAGTCGTTATCACAACGCATCTGAATACCAGACATTATCATAACCACATTGTCTGGAACTCTGTGAGCATGGCAGACGGGCGTAAGTACCACAGTAATGCAAAGAGTTATTATACGGAGATCCGGAAGATCTCCGATGAGCTGTGCAGAAAATATGGTCTGTCTATCATTGAATCCGACCAGAAAAAATCAATCCCTTATGTACAGTGGAAAGCGGAACAGGAAGGGAAACCGACATGGAGAAGTGCGATCCGTCTGGATATCAGGGAGTCTGTACAGGAAAGCTACTCCTGGTCACAATTCTTAAAAGAAATGGAAAAGCGTGGATACACATGGAAACTGAACCGGAAATATGTCGCTTTAAAGGCTCCGGGGATGGAACGGTACATCCGGCTACGGTCTCTTGGAAAAAACTATTCCGAAGAGGAGATCCGTGGACAGATCTTACAGCCAAAAGTAAAACGCATCTATCAAAAGACGGTGCAGATTTCTCCAAAGAGGAAACTGACCGGGATACAGGCATTATATTATTCCTATCTATATCAGATGGGAGTACTGCCAAAAAGACCGAGAAGAAGTCCGTATGCCATCAGAGAGGATATCCGGAAACTAGATCAGAGGATTGAACAGATTGAGTTTTTAATGAAGCATGATATTACGACCAGAGAACAGCTTGCCACATACCGTGAGCCGTTACAAAAGCAGATTTCAGAACTGATGAAGGAACGCAGAAAGCTCTATCGGAATGACAGTGAAGACAGTGGAAAAGTACGGCTGTCCGAAATCAATGAGGAATTAAAAAATCTCCGAAAAGAAGTCCGTATGACCGTCCGGATTGAAAAGCATTCATTGGAAATCGAAGAAAGACTTCGAAAGGCAGAAGAACAAATCCAGAATGAGAAACGTGTGGAACACAAGGAAAAAGAGAGTCAGGAGGTGAGATAAGTATGAATTACGGAGCAGAACCGGCAGATCAGGTGGTGCGGTACAGTCTGGAAGGAATGGAATACTCTTTGAAGATTACCGGAAATGTGGCAAAGCATGTGGCAATCTTTATTGCGGCCACCCTGAAAGATCAGAAAAAGACAAGAGGGAAAACAAGGCTTACCAGAATGTTAAAGGAACAGCGCCCGATGAAATTTTTTACCGTTCCGGGTGACCGCTTAAAAGAATTTGCAAAAGAGGCCAAGGCAAGGGGTATCTTATATGTAGTTATCAAGGATAAGGTGAATCCGGATCAGACAGAGGTCATGGTATTTGCAGATGATGCAGCAAAGATGAACCGGGTATTAGACCGGATGAATCTGGATTTTGTAAAAGCAGAATCAGGCTCTATGGTTACAGAAGCAGTGGAAAAAGAGACTGCACCGGAAAAGGCAGAAAACCAGATGGAAAAAGAATCAAGGGAGAATGTACGGACAGAGACCGTTGTCCTGCCGGAAGGCAAAATAGAATTTGAACTGGACGATGCGGAAGAAATGTTCCAGATCGGGGATGAGGCTTTCCCGGAAGGAAATTTTACACAGGCGCAGGAGGGGGAAGAAAAGAATCCATCCGAACCTTTCTCGCGCAACAGAAATACTTCTTCCGATCGGGAAACTAGCTGGAAAGAAAAGAATGAAAAACCATCTGTGCGGAAAGAACTCGGAGATATCCGCAAGGAACAGGAAGAGAAACGCAAGCGTCCAGACAGACGGAAAAATGCCAGAGAGAGCAGGAAGAAACGCAAGAATATGAAAACGAAAGGCAGGTAATGTATATGGATTTAACAGATATGATTTCAGGGGGAACGGAAGAACAGCCGATTCCTGAACAGAAATTGACGAAAGAAGAATATGCAGCCAAAAAACAGCAGGAAAGAGAAGAGGTATGGGCTGAAGTAGATTCGCAGGCACAGGGAGTTTTTCAGGATGGAGAAAAACTGAAAGGTTTTCTGGATTTTATGGCAGAGTGTAATACACAGAGAACACCGAATCTGCTTTTGATCTATGGACAGCATCCGGATTTTAAGGTGGTAAGGTCTTATGAACGCTGGAGAGAAGAACATCGTTCGGTAAAAGCAGGGGAGCATGGCATTACTTATATGATTTCCACTGAATATGAAAAAGATGGAGAAATGCGGAGAGGGTATACGATCGGAAAAGGATTTGACATCAGTCAGATGTCTGGAAAGCCATTGGAAGAACGCCCTCAGCGAAGTTTGACAGAACTGATAGGAACTGTCTTAAAAGACCAGTCGGTACGTGTGCAGATTGAGGATGATCTGCCAGACAAAGTGCAGGCCCAGTACAATCCGAGATACCGTACCATTTATATCCGCAACGGAATGAGTGAAGTAACGACATTCCATGCACTGAACAGAGAACTGGCGTGTGCAGCACTGGACCAGCATACCGGAACCTACAGCCGACAGAAAGTCAGTGCACAGGCTTATTGTGCAGCCTATGTGATTGCGAAACGTTATGGTGTGGATGTTACCGGATTCAATCTGGAGTATATTGCACAGAGAAATGAATGTGGAAAGAAAGATCCACAGGAACTGAGAGACTTTTTAAATGATGTCCGTCAGGCTTCCTATAGTATCCGAAACCATATCGAACGGAATTTTGGTGCAAAGGAACAGGAGTATGTAACCGATGAGTTTGCAATCGGAGACCCTGTAAAAACACCGGAAACCAAGGATGAAAAAGCATCCGGAAAAGAGAAAAAAGCAAAGAGTCAGCCGGAACGATAAAAGTGAAAAAGCTGGACGGTTGGAGTAGCTATTACGGAGGTCTTGTGATATGGTTGGTGTAACAAAAAAAGGAGGTCAGCCAGATGACAAAATACTATTTGAAGATGGATAACATTATGAAAAATATGTTCGTGGTGGCACTGAATGATGAGCTGCAGGCACAGAGTGAGCAGGATGAATGTTTGGAAGAAACGAAAGCTCTTCTGAAAAAAGTAAGTGAATACGACCTCGCCCAGAAACGGCTGCAGATTACAGCCGGGGAACAAAGGCAGATCCGTAAGGCACTGAACAGGCTTAGAAGTAAATATCTTGCAGCCGGAAGATATAGTGATGGAATAGATAAAATCATTATTCAGGTTGCAAAACCGAATACCACCAGACACATGTTCTGGTAGAGAAAGGAGTGGTTGATTGGTCATTTATTCAAGAGAAAAAGTGGCAAGACTTAGAGAACAGTATCCGGCAGGAACAAGAATCTGTCTGAATTCGATGGACGGAGAAGCGGGTATGCCGCAGGGACTGGAAGGAACTGTGCAGTATGTGGATGATGCAGGCCAGCTTGGTGTTAAGTGGGACAACGGCAGAAGTCTCTCACTGATACCGGGAGTGGATTCCTTTCATAAGAAAGAAGGACAGGGACATCCAGAAGAAAAGCCACGCAAGAAAAGAGAATCTGACTTGCAGAGATAAGTACAAAAAAGCAGGACTGGGTTCTGTATCTTGTCTTTCTGCCATTTGTCTGGTGGGTGGCAGCGATTACCGCTTGTGCCATTACACCGGATAAGAATTTTATTCAAATTTTAGAAACGCTGAGCGAAAAACTCGAACAGCCGTTTTTTATCACGTATGCACCGTATACGTTCAAATGTATTCTGATATTCACAGCAGCCTATTTCTTAGGCATTGGTATTTATGAATCCCAAAAAAGAAATTATAGAAGAGGCGTGGAACATGGTTCCGCAAAATGGGGCAACGTGTCCGAAATCTGCAGACGTTACTGCGAAAAGCAGTACACGAATAATCTGCTTCTGACACAGCATTTCCGCATGGGACTGGATGGATATAAGCATAAACGAAATTTAAATGTGCTGGTAGTCGGAGGTTCCGGGGCAGGAAAGAGCCGGACCTATGCGATTCCGAACATCATGCAGTGCAACTGCTCGATGGTGATCACAGATCCGAAAGCAGAACTTCTGCGCAAAACAGGAGGTGTTCTGGAACGGAATGGATATGAAGTCCGGGTTTTTGATTTGATCAATCCGGAGACTTCCTGGTGTTATAACCCGTTTGCGTATGTCCGGGATGATAAGGATGTACTGAAGCTGATCAATAACCTGATCCGCAACACAACACCGAAGGGAGCGCAGAGCTCAGACCCGTTTTGGGAGAAGTCCGAGACTGCACTTTTACAGGCACTTATGCTGTATTTGCTGCATGAAGCTCCACCAGAAGAACAGAACTTCCCGATGATCATGGAAATGCTTGGAAGCGCACAGGTCAAAGAAGATGATGAGGATTACCAGTCACCATTGGACATTTTGTTTGAAAGACTGGAAATGCGGGACCCAGAGAGTATTGCGGTCAAGCAGTATGCCATTTATAAGCAGGCGGCTGGTGTTGTATGCTTTAAGAGACTTATTCATCACGATATGAGTAAGTCTCTTAAAACATATAAGGCTACAAAGCAGAAAGGAGACCCCCATGAGCAAACAGAAAATAACCGCCCTGTATGAGCGTTTGAGCCGTGACGATGAACTGCAAGGCGAGAGTAATTCCATATCCAATCAGAAAAAATTATTGGAGGAATACGCCGCACAGCAAGGCTTTACAAACTGTGTCCACTTTACGGACGATGGAATAAGCGGGACTTGTTTCGATAGACCCGGCTTTCTTGATATGATGCGGCAAGTCGAAGCCGGAAATGTGGACTATCTGTGCATTAAGGACATGAGCCGTCTGGGGCGTGATTATCTCAAAGTCGGTCAGATTATGGAGATTTTACGCCAGAGAGGTGTCCGTCTCATTGCCATCAATGACGGTGTGGACAGTGCCAGAGGAGACGATGATTTTACCCCTTTTCGCAATATCATGAACGAATACTACGCCAGAGACACAAGCCGCAAAATCAAGTCCACTTTCAAGACCAAAGGCATGACAGGCAAGCATCTGACAGGGACGGTCATTTATGGTTATCTCTGGAATGAGACGAGAGACCAATGGATTGTTGATGAATACGCCGCCGAGGTTGTCAAGCGTATTTTTGCTATGACGATTGACGGCTACGGACCGTATCAGATTGCAAAGAAGCTGTCCGAGGACAAGATACTCATTCCCTCTGCCTACCTTGCACAGCATAACGAGGGCGTGAACAAAAACAAGACTTTCAAGGATGTGTACGGTTGGGGTTCTTCCACTATCGTCAATCTGTTGGACAAGCGTGAATATCTCGGTCATACCGTCAATTTCAAGACCCGAAAGCACTTTAAGGACAAGAAAAGCCATTATGTCCCGGAGGACGAATGGACGATTTTCGAGAATACCCACGAAGCCATTATCAGCCAAGAGACTTTCGACCTTGCACAGAAAATCCGAAGCAAGGTCAGACGATACCCCGATGGATGGGGCGAAGCTGCTCCCCTCACAGGCTTGCTCTACTGTGCCGATTGCGGCGGCAAGATGTATGTCCACCGCACTAACAACGGCAAGCGTATCTCTCAATACACTTGCTCACAGTACACAAAAGTCCCTTGTGGAACGCTCTGCAAGACACAGCACCGTATCAATGAAGATGTGGTACTTTCCCTTGTCTCCGATATGCTCCGAGCCATAGCCGAGTATGCAAAGCATGAGCGAGCCGAGTTTGTCCGAGTGGTACAAGAAGCACAGTCCAGTCAGCAGACAAGCGAGGTCAAGAAGCAACGCACAAGGCTTGCTACGGCAAAACAGCGTGTTTCAGAACTGGAAGTTTTGCTCTGTAAAATTTATGAGGACAATGTATTGGGCAAGCTCCCCGATGCCAGATATGCCGTTCTGGATGCACAGTACGCAAAGGAACAGGCGGCACTTACCGCCGAGATTGCAACACTTGAAAAGGCTGTCGGAGATTATGAGAAGCATGAGAAATCCGCAGACCGCTTTATCGCTCTGATTGACAAGTATCAGAACTTCGACAAGCTGACAAATACCATGCTCAATGAGTTTGTCGATAAAATCCTTGTCCATGAGCGAGCCAGAAAAGGCAGTCGAGAGACTACGCAAGAGGTTGAAATCTTCTTTAACTTTGTCGGGCGTTTCGTCCCTCCGGCATTTGCCGAAGTGGAGCTTACACCGGAAGAATTAGAGGAAATCCGCAAGCGTGAGGAACGCAAGGACAAACTTCATCAGAACTACTTGAAGCGTAAAGCCAGCGGTGCCCAGAAGCGTTATGAGGACAAAATCAAGGCGGCAAAGAAAGCCGAGATGGACGAAAAGAAAAATGCCATTCGAGCCGAGGATATTGCAAGGGGCGTATTTATCCCTGTCAGCAATCTTCCGAAGCGAGAACCACAGAAAGGAGCTATCACAGCATGAACGAACTGAAAGCGAGAATCCATGAAAACGGCATTGACTATGTCCTTGTGGGAGATTACTATGTGCCGGATTTGAAGCTGCCGGAGGAAAAGCGACCTATCGGGCATTGGGGCAGACTTCACAAAGCCTATTTGCAGAACTACCGCCCCACCGTTTACAACGAGCTTGTTTTGTCCTGTCGGCTTCATTCCGTCCTTGCGGATCTGAACGAACAGGCAAATGACCGCTTCTCTCTGATTATGGAGCAGATGGCAAGAGCCGAGGGCGTGACAGAGCAAATGAAAGCGGAAAATCAGATGTTGTGGGTGCAGTCTATGAACTCTATCCGCAACCGAGCCGAGGAAATTGTCAAGCATGAAATGATTTACTGCCATTATAGCGGAGGGGGTGATTAAATGATTATGGAAGCGATTTTCGGCGGCGATATGTACCCATTGGAGAACATTGTACCGCAACAGGACGGCTACAAGGCAGAGGTCAAAGCCATTGCCGACCTTATGGACGAACTGGCGAACAGGTTTTCAAAAGCTGACTTTTCCAAAGTGGAGGAGCTTCATCAGCGAATGACGATTATTCAGCAGTACGAAAGCACCGAGCATTTTAAGTGCGGACTGTCCACAGGATTGCTACTTATGAAAGAAGCCTATGAATATCCACTCAATCCCAAAGAGGATTAAAAAAACAAGGTCTGAACCCGACAATTTAATACCGTAATTCAAGCGGCAAGTGTTTCGTTCTTCGTGAAATGCTTGTTGCTTTTATTAACCTTAAATCTTAATCTTTCAAGGAGGAACCCACTATGAATATGAACATCAATGAAAAGAAAGCTCTTTATGCTTTTGGCTGTCCGAATCGAGAAGCGACCGTTCAACGCTTGCGTCTTGTGGCTGCACTTGCTCCCGACCCTGCGGCTAAGAAGCTGTTTTTCGCTCTGGCAGTCAAGTTGAATGACAAGGACTGTGACCGTTGGTATCGCTGTTTCTTCTACAACATGAGGGTGGAAATGGAACGCTTTGCTCACCACAAGTATGTGCCGGACAGCTATCCTGTTCCGATTATGGAGGGGCTTTATGAGTAAGCTGACGAAGTATGAGAAAGAAACAATCGTCCTGTTTAATGAAGCAGACGAAGAAGCTCATATCCAGACTTACAATGCCGGACTTCGGAAACGCCTTGAAGCGTTCAGCAAGAAGTACCCCGACCTCTGCCGTTTGGATATGAGTATGGGGCAAGGCGGTGTGTCCTATTGGATTGACAAGTCCAGATTGTCTATCCGCTTTCAGCCGCCCATGAGCGAGGAACGCAGACGAAAAGCAAGCGAATTGGCGAAGCAAAACGGTTTTAACGGTCAGAACGGATAATGTAGCTTTTCGGGTCTGTTTGCGGTCAAAATGTCGGGTCTGTACCCGATGTTTTGACTGTTACATATCGTCAAGGTATAAAGTCCTTACCTACCCAAAAAAGGAAAAGTATGCGTTATGGAGCTAATATGAACTACGAATTTACCGCAAGAGTGTTGATTTATTCACACTTGCGTGATATAATAATAGAATATGTAAGCACAAGGAGGGTAAGCTATGGCGGTAACATATAAAAAGTTGTTTCATTTAATGATTGACAAGGGTATGAGCAATGCGGAATTGATGGAACAGGCAGGTTTTAGTGCCAACATCATAACCCGATTGAAACGAGATAATTACCTTTCCCTTGACACCATCGAAAAGATATGCAACACACTCCATTGCGGAGTTGATGATATTCTTGAATTTATACCTAACGAAAAAGGCAATGATGCCAGAAATCCTTTCAGCAAGGAGAATACATGATGAGTAAATTATTATTAGTGGAGGATGACCAAAGTATCGTATCCTCATTATCGGACTATTTAGGAAATGAAGGGTTCAAAATCGAAAGTGCTTCCGGGCAAAAAGAAGCAATAGAAAAATTGGATAACGACCAATACGATATAGCCTTGGTGGATATTCAATTATCAAATGGAAATGGCTTTTCTGTTTGTTCTGCAATTAAAGAAAGAGGAACTATGCCGGTTATTTTCTTAACGGCGTCTGATGATGAATATAGTGTTGTGGCAGGACTGGACATGGGAGCTGACGATTATATCAGTAAACCATTTAGACCAAGGGAGCTTCTTTCAAGGATCAACAGCGTATTAAGGAGAACTAAGAACACGCAAAACATTATCAGCTACCATGACTTAGTTGTGGACACAAATCAAGCAACCGTGGTAAAAAACGGAACAGAGATTTTATTGTCTGCTATGGAATATAAGTTGCTGTTAGTCTTTTTGCGTAACAAAGGTATTGTCCTTTCTCGCAGAAGATTGTTGGAGCTTTTATGGGACACTACCGGAGAGTTTATCAATGATAATACGCTGACTGTTTACATGAAAAGGCTGCGTGACAAAATTGAAACAAATCCACAGGAGCCGGAAATCATAATTACCGTTCGTGGGCTTGGCTATAAGGTGGGTTGATATGGACTTTATCAGAAATAAAGAAGTTAAAAGGCAGATTGTTGTCAGCAGTATTCTTATTCTATTTTGGGGCGGCATTGGCATTATCGTTGATAGCAAAGCTGTGTGGATTGTTCT
Source organism: Bovifimicola ammoniilytica (assembly GCF_025567085.1). Lineage (NCBI taxonomy): Bacteria > Bacillati > Bacillota > Clostridia > Eubacteriales > Bovifimicola > Bovifimicola ammoniilytica. The sequence continues at coordinate 144,958 of NZ_JAOQJN010000006.1, forward strand.
GTCGGCTATCATTTCATCAAGTGCAGTTTCCCTCTTTTTTACATATCAGAGATACAAGAAAATTGCTGATTTTAGTTTGCATATTGATAGGCTGCTGCATGGAGATGAAACGATTTCTTTTGGGCAGTTTCAAGAAGGCGAATTATCTGTTTTACATGATGAAATATCTAAGATGACAAGACGACTTATTGAACAGGCAGAAGCTCTGAAAATGGAGAAAGGTAATTTGGCGAATGCTTTAGCCGATATTTCACATCAATTAAAAACACCTTTGACATCGCTGAATATCCTAAATGCTTCTCTGTGTAATGAGGAACTGACTGACGAAGAAAGGTATGAGCTGATCCGCAAACAGACTATGCTCTTATCAAGAATGGAGTGGCTGATAGCCACACTTCTGAAAATATCCAAGCTGGATGCAGGAACGATTACTCTAAAGCCACAGGAGATATACTTAAAAGATGTGGTAGAAAAAGCAATTCGTCCTCTGGAGATTGCGGCAGAATTAAAAATGCAGACAATAACGCAAGTGATTCCGGCAGAACTGAAACTTGCTCTTGATGCTGATTGGACTGCTGAAGCCTTGGGGAATGTAATTAAAAACTGTATCGAACATTCACCAGAGAGCAGCAGTATTGAAATCAAGGCAATAGAAAGACCTCTTTTGACACAGATAATTATAGCGGATAATGGAGCAGGTTTTCGGAAAAAGGATATACCGCATCTATTTGACCGATTTTATCAAGGAAGTGGCTCTACAATCGGTAATGCCGGTTTGGGGTTGGCTCTGGCAAAAACAATCATCGTCAATCAGGGCGGCGTCATCCAGGCGAAAAACCGGAAGTCAGGCGGTGCAGAATTTGAAATCTGCTTTTATCGGGGGACTGCTTAATGCAGCCCCTTTTTAAGTGACATTTTTGTAATGAAAAAGTAATGAAGCAGTCACTTGGCTTTGCTATACTGAATTGCAAAAATATATGGAGGAACTTTTTATGGAAATATTAAGAGTAGAGAATATCTGCAAAACCTATGAAATGGACAATGCTCCTGTCCATGCTTTGTCAGATGTTTCTTTTTCCGTCGATAAAGGAGAGTTTGTTGCAATCATTGGAGCATCTGGGTCTGGCAAGTCTACCCTGTTGCACATTTTAGGTGGTGTTGACAGACCAACTTCGGGAAAAGTATTTGTGGATGGACAGGATGTTTATGAGCAAAACGAAGATGAATTGGCTGTATTCAGAAGAAGGCAGGTTGGGCTTGTCTATCAGTTTTATAATCTGATCCCGGTTTTGACTGTCGAGGAAAATATCACGCTGCCGATTCGATTGGATGGGCGTAAAATCAATAAGGAGCGTTTGAAAGAACTGCTATCCACGCTCAAACTGGTAAAGCGTAGAAAGCACCTGCCAAGTCAGTTATCCGGCGGTCAACAACAAAGAGTGGCAATCGGACGAGCGTTGATTAACGCACCTGCGATTATCCTTGCGGACGAGCCGACGGGAAATCTGGACACGGAGAACACAAGGGATATTATGAAACTTCTGCGTGAATCCAATGAAGTCTATCGCCAGACAATGATCCTGATTACCCATGACCGTGAAATCGCAATGCAGGCAGACCGTATTCTGGAAATTCAGGATGGCAGACTTGTGAGGGATGAGGTGATACGCTGATGAATATGATTTTCACGCTTACACTCAGGAATCTGCTGTCGAATAAAAAGCGTACCCTACTCACACTTTTAACCATTCTTTTGTCAATCAGTATGATAACCGCTATTCTCTGTGGGGGATGGTCGTTGGTTGATTTTTTGAAAGAGAAAGAAAAAGTGTATGGTGGCGATTATGACTACTACATGGAGGATTTGACTTGGGAGCAGGTTCAAGAGCTATATAGTCAAAACAATGTAGGCGAGGTTTCGCTTCTCCGCTTTGCCGGAAACAGTTTTTACGGGGAGAAATCCAACAGTACAATGCTCTCCGTTGGCGAGATTGACGAGAACTTTACCCAAAGATTTTCGTTAAATCAGTATTTGCTTGCGGGGCGTTTCCCGCAAGATGAAAATGAGCTTGTTATTTCAGAATCTTTTTTGAAGAAAAACAATATGAACACAGAGATTGGAGATACGATTTCTTTAACCCTTGGTTCAAGAATTTGGGATGAATATAATGCCCAGCTTTCCGGGCTGACAAATTATAGGGGCGAAGAAGAAAGTTTCGTTCCAACGAAAGAGAAAGCGTATGTAGTTGTTGGTATTCTGTCAGATGTGAATGACTCAAAAATCGCAGCAAACTATAATGCCTTTGCAGGCGTTGACAAAACGGCATCCGATTTTGCTGCGTATGTCAAGGCAAAGAATTTATCCAATTCGATCTATACAGAAGCCGAAGAAGTGGCTGCGGCAGTAGACAGTCATGTAGCAAAGTTTCATTCTGAACTGTTAGTCTATCATGGAATTACCGGCGGCAAAGGAGCTGCCAAACTGATTGCTTTGGTAGTCATGGTCATTTGCCTTTTGATGGCTGCATCCGCTTCAATGATCAGCAACGCCCTCTCCATTTCCTTGCAGGAACGAATTAAGCAGATGGGAATGTTATCCAGTATTGGAGCCACAAAAGGGCAAAAACGCCTTAGTGTATATTTAGAAGCCTTTCTTTTGGGTGTGGTAAGCATACCTTTGGGATTGGTTGTCGGCATACTGCTGTCTGCTCTGTTGTTAAGTGTGGTCAGGGCAGCTTTTGGAGAAACATTCACTTTTGGCATTGTAGAACTGTCCTTAAAGGTAAACGGACTTATCCTACTCGTCAGCGGATTATCCGGCATTGCTTCTTTGTACTTCGGAAGCAGAAAGCCTGTGAAGCAAGCTGCTAAAATTACAGTTATTGAAGCTATCCGCCAGTCTAACAATGCGGTATCAAAAAAGAAATTCCGTGATGGAAAAATCGTTTCTTTGGTTTTTGGCATTTATGGTTCGCTGGCAGCTAAAAATATTAAGCGTAATCCAAAACGCTTCCGAGCAATTACTGGCTCTATTTTCTTGTCGGTGGTAATTGCCCTTTCCTTATACAGTTTGTCTGATTTTATGCTTTATCAGACATCCTTGGACATGAAGGAGGACGGTTCCTGTTATACTGATGTGATTTCGACGATTCAATACAAAGATATTCCTACCGCAATCGGGGCATTATCGGATGAAAATATCACTGCGGATGTTTCCTATTCTTTTCAGCGATATATGACTGCTGAATTTTCGCAGGAACAAATCAATCCTGATATGCAGGGATATTTTATCAATGGTACGAAAGCAGAGGTATATGTCGTAGGACTGGACGAAGAACATTTTACTTCCTTTTGTGAGGAAAATGGCTTTCATATTATGACTGGCAGCTCCAATCGTGGAATCCTGCTCAATCAGACAATGGGATATTATAATGCGGGTCAAAATCGAGTGATTGCAGGCTCCCCGTTTCTTATTGAACCGGGAACTGAAATCATTCCGTTGGGGGCATCCGAGGATGCCTTGCCGATTATCGTGGAAGAAATCGTTTCAGAAGAAAATGCAAATATCCAATCCATGTTTGTGAGAGATCGAGCTGTCCTCATTGTGCCTTTAAGTTATTTTAACTGGCTGATAGATGATAACGCCTATGTGGAAATGAGAATACAGACAGCACAGCATAAAGAAGCAATGGACTGTCTGGCTGACAGAGGATTTCCGCAAACTGTGGACATTGCAGCCGCAACGAATAATTCCAGACAGGTATATACGATTGCAAAACTGGTAATCTGCCTGTTCTCGATCCTGATGACGGTTATTATCAGTTTGAATGTTTGCAACACTATCTCAAATACAATTCATTTGAGAAGAAGCGAATTTGCTGTTCTGCGTTCTGTTGGTATGACTGCCAAAGGATTGAAATGTACGCTATTGCTTGAAGCTGTTTTGTACGGCGTAAAAGCATTGGTTCTTGCGTTGCCTGTGAGCTTTTTGATTCATTGTGCCATCTACTACTTCATATCGTCGGGTATGACACCATTTGCTTTTTATATCAACGGTGGTATTTATGCTCTTGCAGTTCTGGCGGTCGGTGCTATGGTATGTATCGCTATGCTGTTTGCTGTCAGAAGCGTATCAAAGGTGGAAATTGTAGAGGAACTGAAATTGAGCAATATGTAATCATTCAATCTAACAAAGCAACTGAAACGGAGGTAATAGAAATTGCGTAAAAAGAAACTGGTAAAGAGAGTTGCAGGCATTGCTTTGACTGTTGGTGTAGTTATACTTGCCATTGTATGTGTCGGTAAAGTAAATCGCATTCAGAACGAAAAAGATATTATTGGCACATGGAAGGATACAAATGCGGAGGAGGTATTTACCTTTCAAGAGAACGGGGAACTTGCTGTGAGTAAAGATATGCCCGATTCGGGTCTGTCCTGCGGTAACGCATCTTATGGTTTTTCTTACTCGGATATAATCTGCGTGACACAGGGAGATAGTAGTGTAGAATTTGAGATAGAAGTAGATCATGACGAATTGACAATCTTCTTTATGGGGCAAGAATACTTAGCGTTAGAAAGGTAATGGTAGAAACTCTCTTGTTTCGTAAAAACTGAATAGAATGAACAAACCAAAGGCGACTAACCGTAAAAAGTTGGTCGCTTTTGCTTTGCTCATTTGCAAAGCGGATGTGTCGGAAACGGCATATCCGAAAAGTGGAGAAATCCGATTTGACGAAATTGGACTTCTCCATTTTTTTGTGAAAGTCTCCGATGGAGAGTTTCGCAAAAACCGATGGACTGCAAATGTCGGCAGCTGACGATGTGAAGCAGTTTATCGGGCAGGAGTACAGAGGGCGGCAAGCCCTTTGTGCATGGGTACAGGGAATGCAATATCCCTGTGCAGGTCAAGGGCGGCAGCCTTGCCCAGTTAAGTGGCGTTTCGCCACTTAGTACTGGGTATTACTTGTCGCAAAATTGCAGCAAGGATGGCAGCTTCGCTGCCCCTTTCCCCTGCGGGGAAAATCTGAACGGAGGTTAGAAATGGTTTGAAATTAACAAGACACAACGGTCGCTCCGGCAAGCATGGCACTTACAACCCGAAGCACAATGACCGCACTTTTGATGTGAGCAACAGCGAACACATTGACGAAGAACGAGCCAAGCACAATGTCTATTGGGACTGCTTCAACGGCTATCGCACCTTTGCAGAGAAGCAAGTCCAGAGCGAGCTTGCAGACACTTTCGAGGAAGTGGAGGAACTGTTCTACTCCGCAAAATACGGTGCTTATGTCGAAGCACAGAACGCCAGAAACGATAAGAACAGGCACTCGGAACGCAACCGCACCACAACGGATTTGCTTAAAGACAAAAGGACTTGCCCGGAGGAAACCATCTATCAGATCGGAAAGATGGGCGACCATGTTTCGCCTGATGTTCTGCTGAAAGTCGTGACGGATTTCTTCGTGGAGATGGAACGGCGTTTCGGCTCTCATGTTCACATTCTGGATTGGGCATTACATCTGGATGAAGCGACACCGCACATTCAAGAACGCCATGTATTCGACTGTGAAAACCGCTACGGCGAGATTTGCCCACAACAGGAAAAGGCACTTGAAGCATTAGGCTTTGAACTGCCAGACCCCACCAAGAAGCAAGGCAGACACAACAACCGAAAAATGACTTTCGATTCTGCCTGTCGTGCCATGCTCTTTGATATTGCAAAAAGGCATGGTCTGCATTTGGAGCAAGAGCCGGAATATGGAGGGCGAGCCTATCTTGAAAAACAGGACTTCATTCTTGCCAAACAAAAAGAGCAGTTGGAGGTACAGGAGCAGAGATTAGAGGAACTGACTTTGAAAATCGAGGATGTGGAAACGCTGATTGATGATGTTGCCGATATTGCCTATGACAAGGCGGTGGAGGTCGTGACAGATACAGTCAGAGTGGAAACCCACAAGGAGGACATTCGGCTGATTGAGGAAACAAAGACATGGCTTCAATCGCCGGAACGCAAAGCACCGAAGAAAGAGCGTGACTATGCAATCAGCCGTTTGGATGGCGTGATTGGCAAAATCAAAAATGCCATGCAGTCTGCATTGCAGAAAATCCAGTCCAGACTTCTTTCGCCGGAGGTCAAGAAAACGAGCAAAGAGCAGATTAAGGAAAAGGTCAAGCCCTCCATCCTTGCCAGACTTGAAAGAAACAAGGAACTGGCAAAACAGGAAAATGAAGCGAGACGGAGCGAACACCGTCCGCACAAAAAACAGAATATGGAGCTTTAAGGCACTTGCCATTTTCGATTTGAGAATGACAGGTGCTTTTTCCATTTTGGGAGGTTGATAATGAATGTATTTGAAGCAGTAAAGCAGTCGGTCACGACAAGGCAGGCGGCAGAGTTTTACGGCTTTCGTGTAAACCGAGCCGGAATGATAGCCTGTCCGTTTCACAATGACCGCACACCGAGCATGAAAGTGGATAAGCGTTTTCATTGTTTCGGCTGCGGTGCGGATGGGGATGCCGTTGACTTTGTTTCCCGACTGTTTGAATTGCCGAGCAAAGAAGCCGCTATGAAACTGGCTGACGATTTCGGTATCGCTTATGACCGAAACGGCAAGCCGTCCATCGTGGCAAAAATCCGAGAGCCTACCGCCAAACAGAAGTTTGAAGCGGAGGAAAAACGGTGCTTTCGTGTGCTGTCCGATTACTTCCACAAGCTCCGAGCGTGGGAAAAGGACTATGCACCGAAGCAGCCAGAGGACGAATGGCATCCGCTATTTACAGAAGCCTTGAACAAGAGAGATTATATTGAATATCTCCTTGATATTTTGATTGACGGAACACTTGAAGATAGAAAGGCACTTGTAGCCGAGCAAAGAAACGAGGTGATGAAACTTGAACGAAGATTTGCAGACAGCCGCCAGAGAGGAAATTCGAGACCGATTAGAACTGACACAGCAAGGTAAGCCTGCGAATACCGCCATGAATTACAAGACGGTATTTCAGAATGACCCTCTACTGAAAGGTGCTATCCGCAAAAATCTGTTGACGGAACGCACCGACATTGTAAAGCCGCTTGGTTGGTATCGTGAAAGCTCCACTCTGACCGATGTGGATATTAAATATCTGCTTCTCTACTTTGAAGAACACTACGGCTTGACGGTTGAGAAGAAAATCGAGGATGCCGCATTGGTTATTGCCAACGAAAACCGCTACCACCCTGTCTGCGATTTTCTGAACGGCTTGGAGTGGGACGGACAGGAACGCATACGCTTTTGTCTGCACCGCTTTCTTGGGTCGGATGCCGATGATTATACCTATGAAGCCTTGAAGCTGTTTCTGCTTGGGGCAATCAGCCGAGCCTTTAAGCCGGGGTGCAAGTTTGAAGTCATGCTATGCCTTGTCGGAGGGCAAGGAGCCGGAAAGTCCTCTTTCTTCCGTCTGCTTGCGGTCAAGGACGATTGGTTTACCGATGACCTTAAAAAGCTGGATGATGAAAATGTGTACCGCAAAATGCAAGGGCATTGGATAATCGAGATGTCGGAGATGATAGCCACAGCCAATGCAAAGAGTATTGAGGAAATCAAGTCCTTTTTGAGCAGACAGAAAGAGACCTACAAAGTCCCCTATGAGACACATCCGGCAGACCGCAAGCGACAATGCGTGTTTGGCGGTTCGTCAAATACTCTGGACTTCCTACCCCTTGACCGCACAGGCAACCGCCGTTTCGTGCCGGTCATGGTTTACCCCGAAAGAGCCGAGGTGCATATCCTCGACAATGAGGAAGAATCCAGAGCCTACATTCATCAGATGTGGGCAGAAGCAATGGCGATCTACCGAAGCAGAGACTTCAAGCTGCGGTTTAGCCCGACAATGAATGAGTATCTGAAAGCACATCAAAGGGAGTTTATGCCGGAGGACACCAAAGCCGGACAGATACTTGATTATCTGGACAGCTACACAGGCAATGCCGTCTGCTCCAAACAGCTTTACAGAGAAGCATTGGGGCATGAGTATGACGAGCCGAAGCAATGGGAACTGCGAGAGATAAACGACATTATGAACAATGTTGTCAAAGGTTGGAAGTCTTTCAGCAATCCGAGACACTTCCCGAAGCCGTATCTTCGTCAGAAAGGTTGGGAGCGTGAGTTGCCCGACAACGGAGAAGCTGACAACGGAGACGGAAGATTTATTCCTCTCTCCGATGCGGAGCTTGAACAGATGGAACTGCCGGAGGGATGGCGATAGAAAATTGCTATCCTGTTGTCAGCTTGTTGCCGAGCCGGTTGTCAATCCCGTTGTCGGGCAAAATCCGAAAAAGCCTTGTCAAGACTGGACTTTTCTCTCTCTGACAACCTTGACAACCAAGATTTCAAAGAAAAAGTAAATAGTAAGCAATAAGAGCCGCCCGATAAGATAAAAGGTTTTTGAATGTCCGTTGTCAGGACTTCGTTGTCAGCCTTTCCTTGTCGGGCATTTTTCATTCACAGGAGGTATTGAATGACAGAAAACAGAAACACAGCAGCACAGACCACCACCCAGCACACCGCACCCACCGTCAGAAAGCAGATAAACGGCACGACCTATATCGTCCGTGTCCACTTCAACGAGAACGCCAGAGAGACAATGGAGGACAAAATCAAGCGTCTGCTTCGCAACGAGATTCAGCAAAATGTAACTTGTTTGTGAATTTGATGAAAAAGTCCTTGACTTTTCGTCTCTGGCAAGACTGCGAAGTCGATTTTGATATCGGTTGGTGTCCGTCTGGCAGCTTTCAACCTGAAACAGATCGCCAATCTGACCTGTACGGACGAACTGGATTTATACAGTATCGGGGAGAAAAAAGTAGCACTGTTTTGCTGTATTCCAGATGCGGACACCAGTATGAATTATCTGGTCGGCATGATTTACAGCAATCTGTTTCAGACACTGTATTATGTGGCAGACCGGAAGTACGGAGGAAGGCTTCCGATTCCGGTACACTGCATTATGGATGAATGGCCAAACGTAGCATTGCCGGATGACTTTGACAAGATTCTGGCAACCATGCGTTCCAGAGGGATTTCCTGCAGTATCATCATCCAGAACATTGCACAGATGAAAGCTTTGTTTAAAGATTCGTATGAGAGCCTTATCGGTAACTGCGATGAATTTTTATATCTGGGTGGAAATGAAAAAGAAGGACATAAGTATGTCTCGGAATTATTGGGAAAAGAGACATTGGATACCAATACCTACGGACAGACAAAAGGGCGTAGCGGCAGCTATTCGGTGAATTATCAGCAGACTGGAAGGGAACTTTTAACACCGGATGAAATACGGCTTTTAGATAACCGCAAAGCGATTTTGTTTATTCGTGGGGAGCGTCCGATCATGGACGATAAATATGATTTAAAAAAGCATGTGAATTTCAGATACACAGAGGACGGTGGTGCATCGCCTTATGATTATGCGAAAACACCACTGGCTCACGACGACCTAAAGATTGACATTAACAGATTAGACGACTACGAACTGCTGTCTACCGAGGACATTCTTGGTGAATAGCAGTTTTTTGATGGATTGGAGTGATGTGTATTGAAGAAACTTCTCACAGGAGAAAAAAATAGAATAAAAAAGAATACAACGAAAAAAATGACAACCCCGATGCCGATGGGGAGAAAGCAGAAGAAATGGATGGGGCTTTATATGACACTGGTTCTTATTGCAACCGTAGGGGCAACCACGGTGTTTGCAGCCGGAGATCCGCTGTCGGTAATCAATAACCTGTCTACATTCATCTTCTCGCTGATTCGTGCCATCGGCTTGATCCTGCTTGGATTTGGAGTGGTGCAGGTAGGACTGTCCTTGAAAAGCCATGATCCAAGCCAGAGGGCAAATGGATTTCTGACACTGGCCGGAGGCGTGATTATTACGTTCGCCAAAGAAATCCTGGATCTGATCATGGCGTAAGCCTCTTTGAAAAAAGATAGAAGGAAACCGCAGGAGTGCCGAAAGGCGCTCCTGTATTCAAAACCATTTTCTAGGAGGTGAGAATTTTTGAGTGATAACTGGATTGTACAGAATCTGAACTCGGCACTATCCACATGGAGTGAAAAGATGGCAGAACTTTGGACGCTGCTTACCGAAAATCCGGCAACTTTTAAAGGCGGCGGTATCTGGCGCATTATGACCAATATCAATGATGCACTGACAGCCATCGCTTATGGACTGCTGGTGCTGTTTTTCGCAGCCGGGATCATCAAAACCTGTGGGAGTTTTACGGACCTTAAGAAACCGGAACACGTATTAAAAGCATTTATCCGGTTTGCACTGGCGCAGGGGGCAATCACCTATGGGATGGAGCTGATGCAGGCACTGTTTTCCATCGTGCAGGGAATCGTGACAACCGTAATGAGCGGCTCCAGTATGGCAGGAAGCGTGACGGAACTGCCGACAGAGATCGTAGATAAGATCGAAAGTGTGGGAATGCTGGAATCTATCCCATTATGGATCGTGACACTGCTTGGAAGTCTGCTGATCACAGTACTGTCGTTTGTCATGATCCTGACGGTGTATGGCAGGATGTTCAAGATCTATATGTATACCGCAATCGCCCCGATCCCGATCTCCTCGTTTGCAGGAGAACCTACACAATCCATCGGAAAGAACTTTCTCCGTTCTTATGTGGGTGTGTGTCTGGAAGGGGCAATTATTGCACTGGCGTGTATTATCTTTTCTGCTTATGCGGCAAGCCCTCCGGCTGTCGGAGATACAGAGCTGAGTGCAGTTACAATCGTGTGGAACTATGTGGGAGAACTGGTATTTAATTTACTGGTGTTGGTTGGAGCAATTAAGGCATCTGACCGTATTGTCAGAGAAATGATGGGACTTGGAGGCTAAAAATATGGATACAAAGAAAACATTAAGATATAACTGGGAATTCGGATGTGAGACAGTAGCGATACGAGTGAGCTCTTATCGGAACAATGGAAATTTATATGTAGGACTCTGCCATAAGGAAGGGAGAGAATGGGAAGATTTTGGAGATGTAACCATTAATCTGCCCTATCAGTTCTTAGAGCCAAATGAGGCTTTTATAACAGGAGATTTTACCAAGGATATGCTTCATTTTATCAAGGAACATAAACTTGGAAAAGTGTTGAATGAAACAGGAAGATCAGGATATGCAACCTATCAGAAGGTAGCGTTTGATCTAGCAAGACTTGCGGAATTTGATCCGGAAGGCGTTGCAGAACATTGTTGATTTGCCGGGATAGAAGTACCAAAAGAAAAACCACAGAAAACGAAGAAACAAAACAGGGGAGAGGAACGATAATTTATGGAAGTAAAGATGAACAAAGAAATCAGGGACTATCAGGAATCCATGTTTATGGGACTGGACCTGAGACAATGTGTGTGTTCTGTTCTTGCGATTCTTACAGCAGTCGGAATTTACTTTGGAATGCGTGATATTACCGGACAGGAAATAACCGGATGGCTGTGTGTGCTTGGTGCTGCTCCATTTGCTGCCTGTGGCTTTTTCAAATATCATGGTATGACAGCCGAACAGTTTTTATGGGCAGTGATCAAATCCGAATTGCTGTATCCGAAGAAACTGGTGTTTCAGTCGGAAGATATCTACTACTCCTGCATGCAGGAGACCATCTCGCTGGGAGAAAAGAATCAAAAGGATGGAGCAGAAATCATAAAAGAGCGGGAGCAAAAAGCAGAAGCAAAACAGAGAAAGAAACGCAAGGGAAGGAGTGATGCCTTTGATTAAAACCTTAAGTCAGGCACTTCGGATGGATAAGGAACGCTTCAAAGTTCCGAAATCCGTCCAACAGGCAATTCCCATCCAGCGAATCTGGCCGGATGGAATTTTTCAACAGGGAACGAAATTCTCAAAAACATATCGTTTTACAGATATCAACTATTATATTGCGAGTAAGGACAATAAGACAGAAATGTTTCTGGATTATTCTGAACTCTTAAATTCACTGGATTCCGGCATTTCTGCCAAAATTACCATCAATAACCGGAGAATCAATAAAGAAGAATTCGAAAAGTCTATTCTGCTTCCAATGAAGGAAGATGGACTGGACCACTATCGGGAAGAATACAACGAAATGCTCCTGTCTAAGATTACAGGAACAAACAACAGCATCTATCAGGAACGGTATCTGACCGTCAGTGTACATAAAAGATCGATTGATGATGCAAGAACCTATTTTGCACGTATCGGAACAGACATCGTAACACATCTGGCAAAGTTATCGTCCACAGCAGAAGGACTGGACGCAGAGAGCCGGCTCCAGATTTTCAGGGATTTCTTCAAGGGAGATGTCCCACAGGCATTCCCATTTGATCTGAAACAATTTGCCAAGAAGGGAACAAGTTTCAAGGACTGGATGTGTCCGGATTCTATGGAATTTGAACGTGACCATTTTAAAATCGGTGACAGGTACGGAAGAGTCCTGTATATGCAGGATTATGCAAGTTATGTTAAAGATGACATGATTTCAGAACTGTGTGACTTCAGCCGGAATCTGATGTTGTCGATTGATATCCTGCCAGTCCCTACGGATGAAGCGGTAAGGGAAATCCAGAACCGACTGCTTGGTGTGGAAACTAACGTGACCAACTGGCAGAGAAGGCAGAACGCTAATAATAACTTCTCGGCAATCGTACCATACGATATGGAACTTCAGAGAAAAGAAACCAAGGAAATGCTCGATGATCTGACAACCAGAGACCAGCGTATGATGTTCGGGATTTTGACAATGGTACATCTGGCAGACAGCAAAAAGCAACTGGATTCCGATACGGAACTGATTCTGTCAATCGCAAGAAAGCATCTGTGTCAGATGGCAACATTAAAGTGGCAGCAAGTGGACGGACTCAATACAGTGCTTCCTTATGGACTGCGAAAGATCAATGCCCTGCGTACACTGACAACGGAATCAACGGCTGTTTTAATCCCGTTCCATACACAGGAAATCCTGCAGCCGGGAGGTATCTATTATGGGCAGAATGCAGTCAGCAAGAACCTTCTGGTAGCCGACCGGAAGAAACTGATGAATGGAAACAGTTTCCGGTTGGGTGTCAGTGGATCAGGAAAGAGCTTTTCAGCAAAAGAAGAGATTGTGCATCTGGCATTGAGTACCGATGACGATATCCTGATTCTTGATCCGGAGTCCGAATTCACAAAATTAGTAGAGGCCTTGGGTGGACAGGTTGTAAAAGTATCTGCGACATCAGACAATCACTTGAATGCAATGGATATGGACGCAGCCTACGGAAATGAAAAGAATCCACTGATTGAAAAATCGGAGTTTATTCTGTCTGTATTTGAACAGTTGGTTGGAGCAGGAAACCTGTCGGCAAAAGAAAAGTCGATTCTGGACCGCTGTGCTGCAGATGTGTACCGGGATTATATCCGAAGTGGTTATACCGGAGAAGTTCCGACATTGAAAGATATGTACCGACAGCTGATGTTACAGCCGGAAGAAGAGGCAAGAGGACTGGCATTATCATCCGAACTTTTTATCAATGGAAGCCTGAACACCTTTGCACAGCCGACCAATGTGAATAAGAAGAACAGGATCATGGATTATGACATCCGGGAACTGGGGGAACAGCTTATGCCTCTTGGAATGCTGGTTACCTTAGACAGTATTTTCAACAGGGTAATTCAGAACTGGAAAGAAGGAAAAACGACATGGATATTTGCCGATGAGTTCTATCTGTTATTCCGCTATGAATACAGTGCAAATTTCTTCTACCGACTGTACAAGAGAATCAGAAAATACAATGGATTCGTGACAGGTTTAACCCAAAATGTTGAGGAACTTCTGAAATCGGACACTGCAAGACTGATGTTGGCAAACAGTGAGTTTTTGATTCTTTTGAATCAGGCAAGTACAGACAGGGAAGAACTGGCAGCTCTTTTGAATATTTCCGAAAACCAACTGTCCTATATTACAAATGTATCGGTCGGCAGTGGTCTGATCCGTTGCTCTGGGAATATCGTACCATTTGAGAATACATTCCCAAAGAATACAGACCTTTATAAACTAATGACAACAAAACCGGGAGAATCATAATGAAGAAAAAAGAAGAAGTAACGATAACTTTTTATGCTGCAGAGTGCGGTGAGTTCCATGATTTAGGAGAATATACAAAATGCAGAACGCTGGAAGAGGCATATAAAAAGTACCAGAAATATTGTAGAACATCTGCCAATATGTGTCCGGCTATTGAGTTTTCTATTCATGATCCAGAATCAATTTATTCAGACATGGAATATCCATTACCGTTGTCATCAAAAGACAGGGGAGACTTGGAACTTGTGCCATATTACAACGAACATCCACTGGTAAATGAGGCAATCAGACAGGTGGAGCAGTTGCAGAAACAGCAGGAAAAAAAGAAACATCGGGATGTTGCCCGATGAGATAAGAGATACGGAAAGAGGGTGACCGGATGAAAGATATCAAGGAACGGGTAAGGGATAAGAATCCGAAGATTCGAAATCCGGCTGCCCGACTTCCGAAAGAACTGGTTCGCTCAGCGGTTCTGGAAGCAAAAGAAAAGCCAAGGGAACTACATGAAAAAAGCAGTGGGCAGTCAGAATCCCCAACACAGTATGGAACTGAAAAAATAGAATCCGTACAGTACAGAGCGGCGAGTGTGGCAGGAAAAAGTATAGGGAAAACCACATATCAAGGTGGAAAAAAACTTGCTGGAGTGACCTACAGGAAGATAAAGGAAAGAAAAAGCAGACAGGAAGAAGCGAAAGCTGCCGAAGAAGCAATGGAGCAGGGGGCAGAAAGCGGAAAGAAATTAATCAAGTTGAAACCGGAGCAGGCAGCACTTGCCAAGGAGAATGGTAAACGGCAGGTGAAAGCAGCACCGAGAGTGGTAAAAGTATCCGGTCTGTCTCAAGAAAAAATAAAGACACAGGCATCCATGCAGAAACAGCAGATGGAAAAAAGTCTTCAGGCGATGCAGAAAGCAAGAGCAGCCCAGATGGCAAGAAAGTCAGCACAGGCATCGGCAGAAAGTGGAAAAGCAGTCCTTCAGGTAACTGGAAAGGGTTCAAAGTTATCCGTACAGGGAATTACAGCAGCGATTCAAAAAGGGGTAGTAGCTCTTGAAAAAATGGGAAAATGGATTGCTGCCGGAGGTAGTGCATTTCTTCTGGTATTTATTCTGATTGTGGGAATCATTGCAGGAGCAGCTTTCAGCAGTAATTCGGAAAGCTCCGAATCCCTAAGTGAAGAAGTGCTTGCGTATACTTCTGTGATACAGCAGTATGCATCCCAATACGGCATTCCGGAATATGTGTCTGCGATACAGGCCATCATGATGCAGGAATCTGGAGGCAGGGGAACAGACCCGATGCAGTGTTCGGAAAGTCCATATAATACAAGATTCCCACACACTCCTGGTTCTATTACTGATCCGGATTATTCGATAGAGGTTGGAGTACAGACCTTTGCAGACTGTATCAGACAGGCAGGATGCAGCAGTCCACAGGATCTGGACAAGCTGAAACTTGCATGGCAGGGATATAACTATGGAAATGGCTACATAGGATGGGCATTGCAAAGAGGCGGTTATACAGAAGCCAATGCATTGCAGTTTTCACAGGAACAGGCAGCTTCGCATGGATGGAGCAGTTACGGAGATCCCCAATACGTTCCCCATGTGATGCGGTATTATTCCGGTGGCAGCCTGTTTGCTGGTTTGTTTGGTAATCAGCAGATTGTGTCGGTTGCAATGGGGCAGCTTGGAAACAGTGGCGGTCAGAAGTTCTGGAGCTGGTACGGATTTGACAGTCGGGTAGAATGGTGTGCCTGTTTTGTAAGCTGGTGTGCGGATCAGAGCGGTCTGATTGCAAGTGGGAATGTTCCTAAATTCTCATTGTGCAGTGATGGAGTGTCCTGGTTTCAGGGAAAGAATAAGTGGCAGAGTGGCGGAACAACTCCGACAGCTGGAATGATCATCTTTTTTGACTGGGATCATGATGGAACATCGGATCATGTAGGAATAGTAGAAAAGTGTGAAGGTGGAAGAGTTTACACGATTGAGGGAAATTCCAGTGATCAGGTACGGCAGAGAAATTATGCAGTAGATTACAGTTCTATAATGGGATATGGGGTGATAAATTGATGGTTTCTTTCATAATTTGTTAAGGATTTTATAAGGGAGTTAATGAATCCTTTGGAAAATAGTCACAAAATAGGCACAGTTGATTGATAAATTGTTATTGTAACTTTTAGTGATAGACATATAAAGAGTTAGAAATCTTTATAATTGACTTGAATTAGGAGGTAGTGAATATGAGTGATCAGAATGTAAAAGCAGCACAAAAATATTTAAATGCGATGTTTGGTGGACATAAGGATTGGGTAAAACTGGATGAAGATGGAAAGACCGGAACAGCCGTGATGCAGGGAATCATTCGTGCATTTCAGATTCAGAATGGAATCTCAACGATTACAGGAACGGTTGGACCACTTACTATTAATACCATGAAGAAGTTAGCCATTATTACAAAAATGGATCCGAATGATACTCCGCAGGTTAATGTATGCTTGATTCAGTGTGCTCTGTTTTGCAAAGGATATGCTGCTGGAGGAATTACTGGAATTTATTATACATCAGGAGTAAATGCAGTTAAAAAGATGCAGGAAAATGCAGGACTGGAAGTTACGGGCAAAATTGATTGGAAAGTTTGGTCTGGATTGTTATCCCTAAACTGGTTTACAAAGGTTTCTGGTGGGGATTCCAATATTGTTCTTATTCAACAGCAATTAAATAGTGACTGGTCAGATGTTATTGGTGTTGGACCTTGTGATGGAATTGCCTCAAGACAGACAATTTTGTCTTTAGTTGGTGCATTGCAGGCGGCTGAAGGAGTTACAACTGAATTAATTACAGATTTGAATTCAGTTAATTTTGGCGATGCAACAACAAATGCGTTTCCGGGTACATTACAGAACGGACAGAACTCGACGAAATATGTTCCATTTAATAAGATTGCTCAATACGGACTATATTTTAACGGATATAATCCGGGAAGATTCGATGGTGTGTTTGATTCGACTACAGAGTCAAAGGTGTCAGAATTTCAGGAGTTTTATGGTCTGACAGGAATTGGACTTGTAACAAAAGGAAAAGTAAATGTTTCTACTATGAAATCATTGCTTACGAGTAAAGGCGATACAAACAGGGCAGCAAAAGCGTGTGACTGTGCAACAGTATTAAATAAACAACAGGCATTAGATATAAAAAATGCAGGGTATACTCATGTAGGACGTTATCTGACAGGTTCTGTTGGAAAAGAACATACACCGAAATATTTGACATCAACAGAAGTGAAAAACATTGAAAATGCAGGATTATCGGTATTCCCGATATATCAGGATGGAGGATATGAATTAAACTATTTTAAGGATCCGTCCCAGGGAAGTGTTGATGCACAGACAGCAATTTTAGCAGCCGAGAGAATCGGTATACCAAGTGGAACGACTATATACTTTGCAGTGGATTTTGATTGTTATTCATATCAGATTGATACATTTATTATACCTTATTTTGAACAGATTCACATGATCTTTTTCAGTTCGACAAATGATAAAAATTATAAAGTCGGCATTTATGCACCAAGATATGTATGTACTAAAGTTTATGAAGCAGGATTGGCAAGTAAATCATTTGTGGCAGATATGTCAACTGGATTTAGCTGTAATTTGGGATATTCGATGCCGAAGAACTGGGCATTTGATCAATTTTGTGAGTTGAACTCATTTTCTTCATCACCTTCGTTCCCACTGGATAAAGATGCATATTCAGGGAGAGATACTGGATTTAAAAAGTTCGATGCCGTATCGACAAAAACAGATGAGGAAATAGCGCAAGAAAATCTTCGGGCAAAGGTAAAAATAGCACGAAATCAATATGTCTATAATGTAATGGAGCCGCTTGGTTATCTGAATAAAATTATGGATGTGGGTGTGGAGTATGATAAGGAAATTTCACTGGGAACAATGATGAGTCCTCAAGGAGCAATTGATATTTCTACTAAAATATCCACATCGCTTGAAAGTTCAACTGGTAAAATTTATAATATAAAAGTGGATATAGGAAATGATGGAGAATTGACACAAACTTGCAAAAATCAAATTATGGAGATTTCATCAAATTTATCAGATACAGGTATAGAGGGAGCAGATAACTTTGGAAATACGATAGAAAAAATTGCTTTATCGGTTAAATCTGGTAATATTGCTTTTGAAATAAATAATGTTTTTGCCAATAGTGTAGAGTTTTCCATTGTATTTAGTACATCAGATTTGCTGCCAGAAGAGGAAAAAGAGTGGACAATATCGGTTGCTTTGATTTTTACAATGACATTAAATTCTAATAGTGGTCTTGAATTTAATGTTGTAGAATTCACAAAAGAGCATAGTAATATACTGGCAGGAGCCGTAATATTAGTTCTTGCGGGTGCATTAGTTGTAAATGCAATTCCGTCAATTATTGCTTTATTTTCAGCTGGAGCAGGTACTGTTTTTGGTTTGTTGATTCAAGCGCTGTAAATTGTAAAAGAATAAAAGAGACAATGGCCAGAGGTTCGATTTTATAAAGAGGACCTCTGGCAAAAGGGGGATTAAGAAGAATGCATATTAAATCAATTGTGTCAGATGAGGATAGGGAAGAATTAGAAAGAATGCTTTCGCTTGGGTTTATAATTCCTAATCAATTATTTAAAACAAGACAGAAAAGTAGAATGATTATCTATATTTTTACACCTGTAGAATTTTTACTGTCGATTAATTGTTATCTGTCGGAAAGTTATTTGATGTTTGGAATAGGGATTGGAACTTGTGTGGCTTGTGTGGCTTGGATTATTTGGTATCAAATGATTGGTAAAAATTTTGAAAAAAATGTTCATGAATTTGTCTGGGGTAGATCAGGATATGAAACGGTGGATATCGATGAAAACGCAATTAAAATAGATGAAGATCAAATTTATGAATTTAAAAATATTGATAGAATGTTCTTATATAAAAACTTCTTTTTTTTCATAACAAATGAAAAGAAAATATTTATATTTAAAACGACAGATATGGAGTCGGATGAACTTATAAAAATTATTAAAACAACAGGGATTTTATTTGAAAAAAAAGAAAAACCATTTAATATTTATAAGTATTGTAAAAAAGGAAAAAGTTTTTAAAAATAAGCAGAGGATGGTGGATTTATCATCCTTTTAGAGAAGAGCATGTATTTTAAAGGGAATCTGGTTTTGCAGGTTCCCTTTTTGCCATCAAAAACGTTGATGTTTTATCAAATGACGCTAAAAATAAAAAGAATAATGCAGGGGGTGACATTATTAGTTATCGCTGTAATATTTGGATAAAATATAAATAAATTATAAAATGGCGACAGTTTTTTCTTGTTCAAGTGTTTATTATATAGAGGACAAAATAAGACAGCAAAGGAAGTGGTGCTGTTGCATCGGAAAAATGACACAAAATTAGTGATGTCCATTCGGGAAAAGAATTGAAGGGGATTCTTTTCCCCATTTGTCGTGTTACGAAAGACTGAGGGTAAGAAAATATGCTAGAACTTGCAATCTGTGATGATGACATCATCCTATGTAATTGGTTAGAACAGAAGCTGCTCCATTATGGGAAAGCGAATGACTGTCAGATATCTATAGAAATATACTATTCTGCGGAGCAGCTTCTTAACAGGCTGGAAGAAGAATCCTACGATATGTTATTCCTTGATATTTGTCTGGAACATGAGAATGGAATTGATATCGGAACGGAGATACGAAAGAAAAATTATGGAAAAGAACTGCGGATTACCTATATTTCAACATATCAGGAATATGCTATGAAATTATTCCGTATTCATCCATTTGATTTTCTTGTAAAGCCAATCCGAGAGGAAGAACTTTTCCGGGTGATAGGTGAATTACGGGAACTGTTAAAAGAACGGAAGAAAATATTTGAATATACGGATACAAAAGGAATCCACAAGATTTCTTATGACAAGATCCTGTATTTTTATAGTCTGGGAAAAAGAGTACATATCGTGACATCGGAAAAAGAATATGAATATCGAGGAAAATTAAAGGATGTAGCGGATGTAACAGAAGAATATTTCTTACTGATTCACAAGTCCTATCTCATCAATATGGAACACGTGGAGCATTACGAATATGACAACGTGGTTATGAAAGACAAGACACGTCTCAGTATCAGTAAAGCAAATCGCAAGAAGGTCAGGGAAAGACTATTACAAACGGAGAAGAAAAGATTATGAATATCCATTTGATCACTTATCTGACAAGTAAATTATTCTGGATTTATACTGTGTTCCGTTACAATACCATCCTGTATCCAAAAAATGAGGATACACAAAAGCTATTTGCATATTTTTGTGCATATCTGCTTTCATGCTGGGGAAGCATGCAGTGGGGAACGATGTACGGAGATCTGATCTTTGAGCTGATAGCTCTGTTAATTATAACAGTGGCATATCAGGCAGACTGGCAACATCATGTCTGGAATACACTTATGGTATATATTATGGGAATTTTATGTGATGACCAGTGGTACAGATCCGAAAGGAAATCAGATCAGCTACGTTTATGATAAGAATTATCAGCAGGTCAAAGCAACCGATGCAAAAGGAAATACAATTACTTATAAGTATGACAGCATGGGACGTGTCATAGAAGAGAGTAATAAAGATTTTGGAACAAAGCTCTATGAATATGACAAAGCAGGAAATCTGAAAAAATATACCGATGGAAATGGAAATGCAACCGTATCCAAGTTTGATTCTCTTGGACAGGTGCTTCAGTCCAAAGATGCAGTTGGTAATATAACCAAATATGAATATGACGCATTAGGAAATGAAACCAAGATTACTTATGGAGATGGAAGCAGCCATTCCAAGGAATATGATAACTGCGGAAGACTCGCTAAAGAGACAGATGAATTAGGTGCAGTTACCACTTATACTTATGATGCGGCAGACAATCTGGTATCAAAATCAGATGACAGTGGAAGAACCTGGACTTATACCTACGATAATACAGGAAACCGCTTAAGTGAAACCAACCCAGAAGGTGGAACTACCACATATACTTATGATAAAGCAGGAAATCTGGTATCTTCTACCGATGAAGAGGGAAGAACAGATACTTATGCTTACGACAAGGCAGGAAATCTGACTACATCCAAAGATGCCCTTGGATATACCGTATCCATGAAGTATGACTTAAATGGAAATCTGGTATCCTCTACCGATGAAAATGGAAATACCAGTACCATGACTTACGATGGTAATGGAAACATGACATCGGTAAGCGATGCAAAGGGCAACATTACAGCAATGAAATATGATTCCACCGACAATCTGGAACAGACGGTGGATGCCCTGAAAGGAAAGACCACTTACGAATACGATTCACAGGGCAACAGCACAAAGATGACAGATGCCCTCGGCAATGCGTATAGTTATGTGTATGATAAAGAGGGAAATAACACATCCATAATACTGCCGACAGGGGACAAGGTGCTGATGGAGTACGATGCCATCGGACAGCTTGTAAAATGTACGGATGCACAGGGACTCGTAATTACCTATCAATATGACGGAGCAGGCAACCTGATCCATTCCTCCGACAATGGTGGAAACAGTATGGATTATACTTATGATGGTGCCGGAAATGTACTGACACAGACCGATGAACTCGGCCGGACAGCAACCTATCAGTACGATCAGTATGGCAGACTCCTGAAACTTACTGAAGCAGACGGAAGTACCACATCTTATGGGTATGATGTTATGGACCGTATTACAGCGGTAACGGATGCAGAAGGACATAGAACCACCTTTACTTACGATAAAGTTGGCAACCAGTTATCTATGACAGAAGAAGACGAAGCCACTTACCAGTACGCATATGATAAGAAAGACCGGGTGATCTCCCAGACAAATCCTCTCGGAGCATCTAGTACCTTTAAATATGACGGAAATGATAATGTGACGGAAGCGGCGGATGAAAACGGTACAGTCACCAAATATGCTTACGATAAAAACGATAATCTCGTATCCCAGACCGATGGAAATGGAAATACGACAACCTACCAGTATGATGAACTGGACCGCAAAATTGGAGAGACATCTCCATTAAAAGAAACCAATGAATACCGCTATGATGCCATTGGTAATCTTACCAAATCGAAAGATCCGATGGGACTTATTACGGAATACAAATATGACAGCTTAAGTAATCTGACAGAACAGATTTCTCCAAAGGGAGCAGTTACCAAATATGATTACGACAAGCATGGCAATGTCATTTCTGTAACGGATGCAAAGGGAAATGAGACACAGTACAGTGTTGACCTGAATGACAATGTCACAAAGATGACACAGGCGAATGGCGGAGAGTATACCTACAGTTATGATAAAGCCGGACGTCTGAAGAGTATGACCAGTCCACTGGGTTATACTAAAAATTTCTCTTATGATAAAGTGGACAATGTGGTAAAAGAAAGCGACAGCTTAAAGAGTACCACCACTTATACTTACGATAAGCTCCATAACATGAAGTCTTCTACCAATGCACTGGATGGAACAACCAGCTTTTCTTATGATAAGTATGGCAATCTGGTGAAGGAGACAGATCCACTTGGACGGAGCAATACCTACAGTTATGACATGGCAGGCCAGATGACTTCTGCAGCTGATCCGCTTGGTAAGATAACTGCTTATACTTACGACCCGGCAGGAAATATTACTGAGATCACCAAACCGGGTGGAAGAAAGACCAGCTATGGATATGATAAGAATTATAATGTTACATCTGTAACAGACCCGATGGGCTATGTTGCAAAGACAGTCTACGATAAAGACAACCGTGTAACAGAAGAGACCGATGCACTGGGGCAGAAGGAATCCTATACCTATGATAAGGACAGCAGGGTAACTTCTATTACAGACAAGCGTGGATTCACAACGGGATTTGATTACGATGCACATGGTAATATTCAGGTTGTTACAGATAAGACCGGATTAAAGAGCCATCTGGAATATGACAAGAATGACAATCTGACAAAAGTAACCGATGCCCTTGGCGGTGTAACAACTTACGGTTACGACAACATGGATAACCTGGTGACCTTCACCAATGCAGCAAATAAGACAACGAATTATACTTATGATTTGGAAGGCAACCTGACATCCATCAAAGATCCGGCAGGAAGAACAGAGAAATTCGACTATGATGAAAAAGGCAGACTGACCGGACATACACAGGCAAGCGGCAAGAAAACCACGTATGATTACGACAAACTGAATGACCTGTTGGAGAAATCATATCAGGACGCAAAAGGCGAGAAATCCGAAAAGGACGTGACCTACGCATATAACAGCGCCGGGGAACGGGTATCCATGAAGGATCAGACTGGTAAGAGCAGTTACGAATACGATGCGCTCGGAAGAATCACAAAAGTAACAAGCGGTTCGAAAAAAGATGTCAGCTACGTCTATGATGATGCAGATAATCTGCAGGCAATCGTATACCCGGATGGTACAAAGGTCAGCTATGAATATGACTTAAATGATAATCTGGTAAAACTGACAGACCGTAATGGAAAAGTAACCACCTACAAGCATGATGCACTGAATCGTGTGACAGAAGTCATTAGAAGCAATGGAACAAAGACGGAAGTATCTTACGATGCAGAAGATCATATCACAAAGATTGTGAATACCTGTGGTTCCTGCGGCAAGGTAATCAGCACTTATGAGTACAAGTACAATGATCAGGGATATGTAGTCAGCGAGACAGCGACCGAACTGGAAGCCGGAACAAGAAAGGCACCAAGCTGGGAAGACTGGTACAACTGGGGCGACACACAGAAAGAGACAGACAAAGCAGACTGTGAGCATCAGGAAAAAGAGATCCAGACGACTCGTACCTATGAATACGATGACAACTGGGAACTGACGCGCTGTACAGAAAAAGCAGAGGGCGGTAAAAAGACAGTCCATAATTATACTTATGACAAGATTGGAAACCGGACCTCTTACGAGAAGATCGAAGATGGTGTCAGCAAAGCAAAATATAACTACAAGTACAACGATTCCAACCAGCTCATCAAACGCACGAATGCAAAAATCTGGGGCGATCCGGGAACAACCTACAGCTATGATAAAGATGGCAATCTGATCCAGGAATGTGATAAGACAAACAGTGCAGATCCGGTCACTTATGAATACACAGCTGAGAATCGACTGGCAGTCGTAAAACAGGGTGGAACAGTCCTGATGGCAGCCATGTATGATGGAGATAACAACCGGGTATTCGAACTGGATAACACCTATAAATGGGAAGACTGCTATGGCGATGAAGTCCTGATCCCGGAGAACCAGCGTACAGAAGATGGTGACAGTCCGAAAGAACAGCTTGCATCTCTGGTAAAAGGTGGTTCAAATGCTAAAGGTTATACACTGACAGAGTATATCAACGATATCAATCGTGAAAATACAGAAGTCCTTGCAGAGTATGGATCAGACGAGAAAGTACGTCAGGCTTATACTTATGGAGAAAGTGGAATCGGAGAACGGGTAAGCGTTGATAAATCGAAAGAAAGCAGTTATTATTTATATGACGGAAGAAACAGCGTGACCGGAATCCTGACCGAAACAGCTAATCTGACGAACAGCTATCAGTATGATCCATACGGAAACCTTACATCAGGAACCGCAGATGGAGTCAATTATTATGGCTACAACGGGGAGTCCACAAATGTAAAAACAGGACTTCAGTATCTGCGGGCAAGATACTATGACGCAGAGAACGGAACCTTTACAACTGAAGATAGTGACCTTGGAACGACAGAAAATCCATTAACCAGAAATCGCTATGACTATACGACCAATAATCCGTTGAATTACAGTGATCCAACAGGACATTCATTATGGAGCAGGATTAAGAGTACAGCTAAAAAAGCAGCAAAAGCAGTCAAGAGTGTCGGCAAGAAAATCGTTAATACTGCAAAAAAGGTAGTCAAAACAGTAGTAAATACAGCTAAGAAAGCGGCAAAAACTATTGTTAATGCAGTAAAGGGTGCAGCAAAAACTGTAAAAAATGCGGTTACACATCCAAAAAAGACATATCAATCTGTGCGGAGTAGCGTGACGAATTCATACCGAAAAGTTGTATCAAGAGGTAGCAGTTTTGTCCGTTCGGTAAGTAATGGTGTTCAGAAAATTGGAAAAACTTATACATCTTTTAAATCCTATGTTTCAGAACGAACATCAGAAATTCGTTCTGAAGTAGTACGCCACATGTGTACCACAACGAATCGTATTACAGATCAGTTGGGCAAAGTAAACTGGAAAAATGTAGCGATTGGTGTAACAGCAATGGTAGTGTCCGGTGTTGTGGTTGCGGCAACAGGCGGTTTAGCAACTGGAGCAGTTCTGGCAGCATTGCCAGCAATGGGTGGATTAGGAACTGCGATGGTTTCAGGAGCTGTAGCAGGTGCAATTGGTGGTGCTTCTTATGGAGCAATAAGTTCTGGATTGTCAGGAAATAGTTTGAAGCAAGTTGCAAAAGATACCTTAACAGGCGGATTAACAGGAGCAATATCTGGAGGTGTTTTGGGTGGTCTTACTTATGGCGCCGGTAAAGCACTTAGTGCAGTGAAGGACTTGGTAAAAGGAAAATCTAGTTCAACTAAGCCGGGGCATATCACTGAAATGGCTACAAAAAAACTGGATTATACAAGTGAAAATGAAGCACCTTTATTAACACAAACAGATCAATCTTCCGCTTCAAAGGTTACCGCAAGAAATAATTCCGCTTCTATATCGGACAATAATATTGAGTCAGTGGCTGCGGGGAATAATACTACTAAGTCGACTACAGCATCAAAACAAGGAAATAATGTAAAAACAGCTACTACGAATACCGCTGAAAATAATGCTGAAGCAACATCGGGATACTATAAAGATAATAATGGTAGATGGCATAGGAAAAATGGACAGTTTGCATCAAATGAAGAGGTTGGCATACCATCTAAGAAAACAAGTGCTAGTCATAATCATGGAAACTCTTTGGAAGATACAAGAACAAATTATGGATATGCATTAGTGGATAAAGATACTAATGAAATATTAAAATTTGGTGAAACATTGAATCCTGAAAAAAGATATTCTCAAAAGTATCTAAATGAAAATAATGCGGTGATGAAAGTTATAGAAAGTGGAAGTAAGCGAGATATTCATATGTGGCAATATGATATGAACAAATATTATGAATCAAAGTATGGAGAATTTCCACCATTATTAAAAAGTAAGGGATGGTGATGAAATAATAAATAAAAGTTTAATTAATGAAATTGTTTAGGTAGTTGGTAATGAATATAGAAGGAGGTTATAAGAAATGGAATTGAATATTAATTCGCCATCATATTTTACAAAACAATATGGGGTTATCGATGAAATCTACAGCATGTGCAGAGGTATATCAAAACATGTTGAAAATAAGCAGTACAGTGATCTTGTAGATATAGTTGGTATAACACCAATTATAGCACCTAAAGATATTATAGAACAGGGCCTTTTTAAACAAGAAAAGAAGTGTGATATAAAATATGGTTTTGCATCGGTTAGTCTCTGGATTGATTATGATGAATACTTAAAAGCTGATATAACGGATAAACAGATTATGATAGTAAAAAATATATTAGCATCCATAAAAACGATATCTCGAAAAGCAAAAATAGATTATAAACAGTTTTGTGAGGATATATTTCAATATTGCAAGCTGATAAATCTTCCGATAGAATCAAATTTAAAAGTATAAATTATAGAGATGAGCAAAACATATTGATCCAAAAGTAGAACTTGGCAGTTAGCTCCCATAAAGTTTGAGGTTGCGATTTTATGGCATAGCAAAGCTAACGTAAGTCCAAAACTTACGAAATCATAAGACTATGAGAATTTTTTAATCAAGCAATTCGTTTTATTGTTTTTAGTTTGCGATAAGACTGACCAGAATGGCTAGTGATTGCGGCAACGGCAACTGCTAGTAAACTGATATGGGCAAGTGTGTTTAAGTTTGTAACAGATGCTTTATTTCTTACCCACATCCGCTCTTGACCAGTATTTTTAAAACGCGAATTATAGCGTTCACATTCTGTGCGGAGTGAATAATTACTTTTAAAATATTTGCTGTCCCTATCAATGGAAAGTCTTAAATCATCAGGAATGGTGAGATATCTCGTACAGCCACGATGCTTTTTACCATTATAGAAATTTTTGTGGTGGCATGGGCAAAGGGTATCTTTACTTGATTTTAGAGGACAACAAAACTTTTGACGGGTACGACCACAATCGGAAAACTTACCATCCTTCCACATGGCAAGCCCTGCTTCGCAAATGGGATTCCCTTGAGGAAGAAGTTTCGGATTTTTGGTATTACGTTTGTTTAATGGAATGATACATTCTCCATTGTAAAGTTCCTTAACCTGATTGTAGATATTTTTGACATCGTAACCTTTGTCGGCAAGGAATATGCAGTCCGTTATTGGTTGAAAGGAATGGGTAGCAGCAAGGATATCTAAAGCGACGGTAGCATCATGAACTTCCGCGGTTGTGGTCATTTCATAAATAGGAAGACCTGAAATACAGTCTACAAGGACATGGTTTTTATAGCCCCAATAAAATTCATATTTTTTCTCATTCGTTTGATTGGATGCAGTGTGGACGCCGAGTCTACAATCTGAATCCGCCCTTGGTTGATTTCCGGGCTTAAACTTATTTGAGAGAAAAGATTTCGGATTATTCTGTGAAGTATTTGCAGAGACAGGAGTTGAATCTAAGCCAATAAAAGAAGTGTCTACAATACCTTCTTTAGAAAGGAATAGCACCTGAGTTTTCATGATTTTAGAGAGAACTTTGTTATCAAAATTTTTCAAGAAGCGATCAAAAGTCCAATAAGAAGGAAGTGGACGAGAAATATCAAAGCCACAAAAATGCGCAATCAGAAGATTATTGTGAAGATAATCGACAAGATCGGAAATCATGGAGAAACCTTCGCATTTCATGACAATAAAGGAACAAATCATAGCGTGGTTTGAAAACCCTTTTCTTCCTGTTTTGGGGAATTCCGGAACAAAGGATAAATCAAGATTCAGAAAAAGAGAATCATAAAACTTTGCAACTGGTTGTGAAGTGAAAAGACGGATGTCTTTCAAAATTTCTTGACGATAGATAACAATCAGCTCCTTTCGGTGAATTGATTTTGACAACTTAATTATACCATTTGGAGTTGATTGTTACTATAAATTTGGAGTGATAAAAGAGGTTGCCATGCCTCGCAAACCCGCATAAATACTGAATGTGTGGAGTTTTGCTCATGGCTAATAAATTAGTCAGTGGAGGTGAGAGGCATTGTTAATAATTACAATGCCTCGAAAATATGAGACGAAAAATTATAATAGTAATTGTAGTTGTGGTTCTGGTTATAGTAGCTACAATAACATTTTTTGTGATAAAAGATTTACAGCAGGAGAAAAGTCTTCGAAAAGAAATTGATGAAATTCAAAAAGAAATGGTAGATTTTGAACAAATAGATGTAGACAAAATAAGCAAAAAATTAAAAGCTACAGTAACTACAGGAGATTATGCCAAAATTGAGAAAGCCATAAAAAACTATATGGCAGATAATTTAAATACGATGCTAACAATTTCAGAGGCTTTAAATGATGAAGTAATACCAAATGCGCTTACTGCAGAAAATTATCAGAATGATGGTCCCGATTTTGTAAAAACAAGGAAAATTTTAAAAAATACACAAGATAAACTCAGTGCTTCAAAAGAGACGATGATAATATTGTCAAAAGACGATACGGTTATGTCTTATTTAAAGAATGTTGATGATTCGTATTATATTGATTTATATAAAGAAATGGTGGGAGAAGAAAGTTCGGTTGATGATATTAAAAAAAATATTGACGATATAGTGAATTTGATTCAATCCCAGCAAAATGTTTTGGAATTTCTTTCAGAAAATAAAAATATGTGGAATGTGCAAAACGGAAAAATTCAGTTTGATGATGATATTTTATTAAATCAATATAATCAATTACTTTTAGCCGTTCAATAAAAAACGAAGGAGAGAATATGCAAAAGAAGAATTGTGTTTTGTGCATAAGTATAGGAATTATAGTATGTATATTGTTATCAGCTTGCTCCAAACAACCAGACTTCGATGCCAAATCCTACGTCCAAAGTTCTCTTGATGCATACTATCATGGAGAATATAAGGACTATGCGAATCTGTTAGAAATCTCGGAAAAAGATGCCAAGAAAGAAATCGAAGAGGATTTTAATGAGAGCATCCAACAGCAATTTGATGATTCTGATAACATTACGGACAAAGGAATTGCTGATTATGCGGAAAAACTGGCAGAAGTAAAGAAACTGGCAAAATACAAAGTACAGGATGTGAAAGAAGAGGATGGAGTCTATACAGTAAGTGTACAAGTTGAACCATCCAATGTATTTCAGACATTGCAACAAAGCTCTACAGAGGTAAGCAATGAAAAAATAAAGCAGGGATTGGATGGAAATGATCCAGAAGTCTTTGCAGCTGTATTAACAGAAAGTGTCCAGAAGAGTCTTGAAAAGAACAGTTATGGAAAAACTGTTACTGTAAAAGTATCAGTGGAAAAAGATAATTCAGGAAAGTATGGTCTTTCGGATACAGAGATGAGTAAGCTGGAAACAGCGATGTTTCCAACAGAATAAGAATGAATGGAAAGCTATCAGAGGAAAAAAACTGGTAGCTTTCTTTTGTTTCAAAAACAGAGACTTGTTAAAAAGCTATTGTAATAAGCGAATCAGAAAAGTTATAATAAATGATAATGGATGGCAGAGGTCATCCATTCATTATGAGAAAAAGAAGGGATCCCACATGAACCAACAAGAAATATTCACATACATCCAAAAGCAATACCCCACCCATCCAGACACCATCAACAAATCCGGATACCTCGTCACCATCTTCAAAAACCCAAGAACCGCCGCACCTTATGCCATCTTTTACCAACCAGCTGAAAGAACAACTTTCATGGAAGTTCAGGCAGAGCCGGACATGATAGGCAACTACATCGAAATGTATCACCTTGCTCCGGCAAAGTACATGGACAAGAAGCACTGGCTGGCAGTTCCGTTGGATGGTTCTGTCAGCGATTCAAAAGTTCTGGATTTACTCGATATGAGCTACGACCTCGTAGACGGACAGGCAGAAACAGATGGAGAGACAGGAGCAGATAGATAGGGGCAGACGGACAGGCAACAGACAGTACGCCAGAAGAAAAAGATTGACAATTCTGACCACACATTCCATAATGACGATAGTGGTTCGAGAGAACTAACAGGAAAAATGGGAGAGACAACATGAAGAAAAAAAGCTCATACCGATGGCTGATATGGATCATTCTGGCAGTGGTTTTAATCGGGGTAGCACTTATGCATATCCTTCCCCCATACATCGACCGATGGAAATCCGCCAGAGATTATGACAAACTTGCCGAGGAGTATGTAAATGATGAGTCCGAACCAGATGATGGAAAGCAGAAGAAAAAAGACTGGTGGGCAACAGACGTAAAAGTAGAGTTTGACAAACTGAAAGCCGAGAATCCAGATGTTATCGGATGGATACGGTTTGATAATCAGGACGAACTTGGCATCAATTATCCAATTCTGTATTCAGGTGACAATGAGAAATATCTGAGAACCGACTTGTATGGCAACAGCCACATCGCAGGGTGTATCTTTTTGGAAGGTCTTAACAAATCTGATTTTTCGGATTATTACAACATCATCTACGGTCACAATATGAATGACGGAAGCATGTTTGGGAGCCTGAAAAAATATAAGGATGACGGATTCTGGAAAAAGAATCAATACTTCACTGTATATTCTGAGACAACCGCCTACCGTTATCGAATCTTCTCTTATGAAGATGCGGTCAATGGCGGTGATGTGTATAAAGTAGGATACCAGCCTGGCGAAGAGTATCAGAAATTTATCGATCAGATGATAAAAGATTCCGATGTCGATACAGGAGTAAAGCCGCAGACCAGTAACAAGATACTGACACTTTCTACCTGTACAGGGAACGGATACAGCAAGCGGCTTGCCATCCATGCAGTCTGCGTTGACGCACAGACTACGGATGAGTCAAAATTAAAGGAAACAGGAAATTAACTATGAAAATATCCAAAAGTATGTGAAAAAAGAAATAAAAACATATTTTTGGATATTTTTATATGGAATTATAATGTTGTAGCGGAAAATGCATTGACAAACCTGAAAAAAGGACAATATAATTAAAAATACATGGTTTGAACCAACTAACCAAAGCGTAATCGGGAAATAAGAAACAGAGGAAAAAAAGTAATGGAAACAAAGAAAGTGGCAAAAGAATACCTGCAAAAAGATATTCTGCGGACGATTTTTCAGATGTGGTATTCCTTTTACACCACAGAGATTGGAAAAGAGAGAAAAGCGGCTATCGAAGATATGCGGTTTAAACGGGATGGCTGGCTGTACATAGAGCCTTGGGAGATTTGGTTGGAACTAACGGAGCATCCGGAAAATGAGGATGATAGAATAATCTGGTATCAGAACATGCATGGAATCTGGAAGAAGGCAGAAGTAAATGATCAAATCATCAAAATCCCTGCCACAGCATTTCACATAGAGTACGAACAGCAGTGGTTGGGTGAAATACACTTCACCTGTAATCTGGGGGTGTCGCAGAGAAAAAGAAAGGCTCCAAGAAAAAAACGATATGCTTACTGGATGGAAGGCTTTTGCAGAAAATACCGGATATCGTGTAGCGGACAAATATATAAAAAAGACAGGTGGGAAAGGTAAAATGGTAAAGAAGATTGAAAACAGAAATATTGATGTGACAAAAGCCAGAGGCGAACTGGAAGAAGATCTTCTGGAATATGTCTACCGGACATGGAGGCAGGGCAGACAGATCACATCGAAAGAGTATGCCAGAGAAGTGAACATAACCGGATATGAAGCGGCAGGCCTGGTGCGGAGTCTGGTGAAAAAAGGATTTTTGTGTGAGCCGGAAAACGGACATCTGGAACTGAGCGATAAGGGAAAACTGGAAGGTATGGAGTGCCTTGCACGCCATGAGAAACTGACACAGTTCTTTCAGATGGTAAGTGGAATGGATCAGCAGAGGGCGCAGGAAGATGCCTGTAGAGTGGAACATTATATCAGTCCGGAAGGGTTAAAAGGAATTGAAAACTTTCTGCAGTACGGTGACGTATACGACAGAGTTTATGACGATATGGACTTGTATACCTTTTATGAGGATGGTGAGTTCCCGATGGCATTCGGACTGTATGAACCGGAACGACGCAATCCAAGGTTCCTTGCACCAGAGTACGGGAAACTGGAACACTCTGTCATATTAAGAGTGAAAAAGTCACAGAACTGTTTCCTGCTCAAGACAAAAAAAGACGAATCCATCGGCTATGTATGGTACAGAAGAGATGATGAATGGATACAGGCGAAAGAAGAAAAAGGTGTTTATCAGTTACCGACAGACATCTGTACTTATACTGCGAATACAGGAATCCCGATTACAGAAGCAGTGGCAATCATTGCGATTACACGCTTTGAACAGAAGCCATTGCCAATCGATTATCGGGAATTGAATATTCATGTATGGTGACGAAGAGAGGAACAGGAAAATGGAAAAAGGTGAACATCTAAAGAGACAGAACAGACCTACGATGCTACAACTGCAATATTTACAAGGTCTGTCAAAAGTAGAAAAGAAACGTGGAGCTCAGGGAAGTATCGCAGAATATTATGGCGTGAACCGATCAACGGTGAACCGTTATTTTAAGAACTGCATAGAAAGAGGAATTCTGACAGAATCACTGGAATTTACTCCTGTGGGAGAAGAATGGCTGGAAAGATATACCAAGCTGCATGAGAATCTTGAAAAATATCTGGAAGAAATCGGTGCAAAACCGGAAGAAATCGAGGAATCACTGGATGTTATGGTGGAGAATATCGACATCCACATGCTGGAACTGATGATTAACGCCTATACAGAGAAAAAATCAGTATACAAGAAAAAAGAGAATGAACTGGATCAGGAGATACAGCACAATCTGCAGAAATGTGAAAGGCATCCGGTAGTGTTCCGACTTTACCGGATGAATAAAAAGCAGGGGCAGGGAAGAGACTCTATGGCGATGAGAGGATTTGAAGAAATAGCCGAAATCGTTCAGGAGAATGGAGAAAGCTATCTGGAATTAAAGCTGAAAGAGATGGCAGCACACTCCAGAGTGAGTGGTGAAATGATGGCTGGAAAACTGAAAACATTGAAGTATGAGCATAATGAAGTCCTTGAAGAAGCAAGAATAGAGAATAATATAGTGAAAATCCCGATGGAAGCGTGCAGAATCCACCGATGGACGGGGATTGGCACGATGGGAATTGTACCAGTTACCGTTACCTGCAGCGTAGGACCAATGCACATGCCGGAAAGCACTGCACTGTTATATTTCTGGGTATAAATAAGAAGTGAGAAAAATTCTCATTTACGCATATCATGTAACAAAATAAGAAAAAATTTCAATAAAGTGTCGCTGTTGATAAAACACTATCAATAACGGCACTTTTACGTCTATTGTTGTCTGAATAGCAACAAAATCAAAGGAAATAACGGCTCGTTTGTTGCAATTCAGGCAACAAACTTGTAAAAAATGGTGTTGACATTGGATGGCAAATTATGGTATCTTTTGGACAAGGAGTTAGACGTGGGTAACCGGAATAATTCTCATGGAACTCTAAGTATCATAACTAATAAATTATTAGCAAAAAAGCTAATGCCAAAAAACGAAAAGGAGGATTACAGTTATGAGAAAGATCAAGAAATTAGTTGCTACACTGTTAGCAGCAACAATGGTAATGGCAATGGGAGTTACAGCGTTTGCTGCAGATTCATTAGCAGATGGTAAGTACACAGCAAAGCAGAATCTTTATAAGAACTCAGCTTGTACAACAACATCTATGGGAGATGCTGCACTCAATGATATGCGTGCAGAAATTACGATTGCAGATGATGAGGCAACACTTGTTGTTCATACTCATGAGATTACATATTTAGGTCTGACTGGACATTTAGGAAAAATGGTAGTTAATGGAAAAACAGTTACTCCGAAACAGACTACAACTAATGGCGTAACAGATTACTACTTCACATTCACAGGTTTAGATGCATCTACAATTTATGAAGGCTGTGTAATTACTGGTAAATTCACAACATACGTTGGAAGTATGCCGATGAACGCAACAGGATATTTGAAACTTACAGACATCACAGCAAAATAAAATAAGTAAATATGTATGTAAAGCAAGCTGCTGTACCCAAAAGTGCAGCAGCTTGTTTTAATTGATACGGAGGAAAAATGAAAAAAATAAAAAAGATATTAGCCTTTGTATTGAGTACAAGTATGTTACTTGGCGGTATGAATATACAAGCGTTTGCTGGTGAACAGAAAGAAACAAATACCGCAAATACAGAGTTAGATAACCAAAATGAATATGTTGTTCCACTGACTTTTTATGGACCTTCTGGAAAACTGCTTACGGAGGAGCCTTATTCGGGTACAGTTCAGGATTACATGGATAATGTTGCACTAGTAAAAAAGAATGATAATGGAACATATCATGTAACCTTACAGATTGAAAATTATGAAAAAATTGATATTTTGCAGTTCTCAAAACCGGGTGTAATTTCAGATGATATAGCACCTTCGAATGCACCTATGGGAACTTTTAATATTCCAGAAAAATATATTGCTAATAATGAGGAAAATCCATCAGAGGCAACGGAATATTTGAAGGAACAAGGACAAATTAATGAAGAGTGGAATGATAAATACATTCAAAATTATTCTGTTGAAAAAGCAACAACGGGTGTGTCGTGGTATTCTTTTGATGTGGATACACTGGAAGGAACGATGTATACTAAAGCTTTCTATAGTTATGGAAGAACAGATGATGACTTGGAAAGCTATATGTACGGAATTGTAAACGGAAAATTTACATTTGATGTAAATAATGCAGTAGTTGCTAAAGAGATTAACGAAGAAAATTATAAAAATATTGGATTGGAGCTTTCTAAAGTTGTAACCAGTGTTGGAGATTCACCGGATTTCACAGGATTTGTAGCAGAAGAAAAAACTGCAAATGATTTGTTTAGTGGTACTTGTGAAGCAAAAATTGAGAATGGAAAAGTTACTGTTACAGCAGAGACAAGTAGCATTGATTCAATAAGAGTACTTGAAGAAATTAAGGATTTAGGCGAGTGTACTTATCCTTCAACTTCTTCATATCGTCAATATATGTATGCGTATTCGAGAGAAGTAAAAAAGAATAAGTATATTTCTGTTTATTCAGACAATATTTTGGAAGATGGAAAATTTTCCATTGAATACGAAAACTTAGAAGAAGCTATTTTTGGAAAACAGGTTGAGATACAAACAGAAGATGGTACCTACTATGGAGAATTGCGAGTAAGAACAACACCGAAAGAAAAACTCGAATTGACAGATGGTGATGTTACACTTGTAACAGATAACTATACAGTTAATAGTAAAGCAAAATTTGGAGCAGAACTTTTACAGGAAACCTCAGATGAAGATAGTGAATATAACAAATATTATTCTTTATTAGCAGGAAACGCTTCAAAAGCATTGATCTATAATTTGTCATTAAAAATGAATGACTCGCAGGTTATTCCATCGAGAGCAGTAGAATTAAGAGTAAAAATTCCGAAAGACTGGGATACGAGCAAAATAGAAGTTCAATGGTATTATCCAGTAAATGAAATGTTTAATCCGATAGAGTATTTTGATTCATCTTCCTATAAAAATGATGATGGAAGTATTCACATGGAGGGCGATGAACTGGTTATAACAGGCACTACTCGTGTTTATAATACAATCGCCATTACACAAAAAGCGGATAAAGTAGATATTTCAGAAATCCAGGACGGAACATATAATGTTAATGTTACTATGTGGCAGCAGGATCAGCCGGATAGATTGTCTATGAGCAATTCTGCGGTTGTAAATGATTCAGCTCGTTTGGTAGTAGAGAATGGAAAGAAACATATCTATTTTGATACACAAGGAATTGTGATTACGGGCAGATATGGTTATACAAATGGAATATTCTGGGCAAATAATGAGCAGACAGAAGAAAACGGACTTCCGATATTAAGTGAATATACACCGCTTGATTATTATAGTTACTACCTAAATGATTCGGGAAGCACAGATATGGATTCCTATGCGGAAGAATATGACTTATATTATCCGAAGAGCGTAGGTTTTGAATTTCCAGAATCAGCAGACAGAGATGATGGGGTATATTTGAACTTCTTTGTTCCTATCATGGATGAACTTCAGCATAAAGTTCCTGGATCTGGTGAAGGATGCAGAACTGCATTTATGACTTTATCTGGTTTAACACCTGTGGCAGAAATTAACGAGCCAACCCACGATAAATCTGTTTTAGTTGTAGCAGTTGATAAAGCATCTAAATATACAGCCGACAATTATACAGAGGAATCTTACAAAGTATTATCTGACGCAGTAGCAAAAGCTCAGAAGGTAATCGACGGAACAACTTCTGCAAACGATTCTGAAATCGTAGCATTAGATAAAGAAATTTCTGATGCAATCAGCGGATTAAAAGAGGCAACTGGACTTGACAAATACAATAAAGTCCTGAAAAATGCCAAAGCATTAAATGAAGCAGATTATACAGCAGAAAGCTGGGCAGACCTTCAGGCAGTGATTACTGCTCAGGAAGGAAAGGTAACAGAAGAAAATGCAGATCAGGCATCCGCAGACCTTCAGTCAGCAGTAGATGCACTTGTACCGATGTCAACAGCCGTTTCCATGGAAAAAGGTGTTTACGAAGTACAGGCAACACTTACCAATCAGGATGGAACAGCAAGTGATTTGAATGCAGGATTAAAATCTGCTCGTTTATATACAGATAAAGACGGCAATGTAACTGCTTATCTGTACGTGGACGGAATTACCGGTATGCAGTATCGCAAGGGTGCCGGATATGCGGATGCAGATACAGACGCAGGCAGACTTGTAGTGAAACTTCCTGCAAATGTAGAAAACCATAAAGTAAAAGTAACAACAGAAAGCGGAGAAGCAGAACTCCTGTTAAATCTTGATTTAAAATCTGCAGTAAAACAGGAAATTAAAAAATCCGATCTGGAATCAAAACTGAATGATGCAAAAGTATTAAAAGAGAAGAATTACACAAGTGATTCATTTGCAGTATTGACAAATGCCATTGCTACAGCAGAGAGTGTTCTGGCAGACAAAGTGGCATTCCAGTCAGAAATCACAGCAGCGGAAGTTACTCTGGACACAGCAACAGCAGGTCTTGTAATGAAAGAAGACGTAAAAGCAAGAGCAGAACTGGATCAGGCAGTTTCCGATGCGAAAAATAATTATGCAGAAGCAAATTATACAAAAGACAGTTATGAGAATCTGAAGGCTGCAATCAAGGAAGCTGAAGAAGTATTAGCAAAATCTGATGCGACAGTAGATGAAATGAATGAACAGGTTGACAAGCTGGATAAAGCAGTGAAAGCACTTGTTCGTCTGGATGATGCAGTAGATAAGTCAGAATTAAATGGCTATATCGAAAATGCACTGACCAAGACAAATGACGGCACTTATACAGACAACAGTTGGAACAGTTTCCAGGCAGCAATCAAATCTGCTCAGAAAGTATCCGCTGATGTCAATGCAACAAAACCAGAAGTAGAAAAGCAGACAAAACTGCTGACCTCTTCTTATGAAGCACTTGTTGTTAAAAACAAACAGAGTGATCTCTTTGAAAAATATCCGCAGATTTTTGAAGGTACATATTCCGTACCGATCAAACTGCTCAACGCAACATCCGATGAAGATTCTATGGGAAATGCTTCCATGATTCAGAACGGAATTGTAAGAGTTACGGGTAAAGGTGAAGTAACACTGGAGATGAACTTCCAGTCCATGAAATTTGCCGGAATGACAGGTTATCTGTACAAACTGAAAAAAGTAGATATGGATACGGTTGAATACAACAAATATAATTATCCGGTAAAATATGAAGCTTCCGATGCAACAATTCTGGAAGAGTACACAGATGTTTACGATTTATTTAATGACAAGAACTCTGAGTATTACGACAAGAATACAGAAGGAAACTGGTATCCAAAAAAATTATCAATCCCGATTGAACTGAACGACAACCTGTTCTATGTAGAGGTTTATGTTCCGGTTATGGAAAGCATCGGTGAAGGACAGGGTACAAAGGTTGCCAGAGTTTCTATCGACTGGGCAAACATCAAACAGGAGACAGGAGTAGAAAGAGACAACAGTGTAATCGAAGCACTTCTGAATCAGGTATCCGGTATGCAGCAGGGTGATGTTGCTGACGAATACTGGAACGCTTTAAATGCGGCTTACATGACAGCTCAGGATGTTTACAATGATATGAATTCTACACAGAAAGAAATTGATCTGCAGGTGACAGCTTTACAGGCAGCCGTAGATGCAGTAGAAACTCAGATCGTAGACAAGACAGAACTGAATGCTTTGATTGAAAAAGCAACAGCAGAAGCAAATCGTACCGATGTTGTTTATACTTCTGCAACATTAGAAGCATTAAAGACAGCAATCACAAATGCACAGGCAGTAGCAGCAAAAGAAGATGCTACCAAGGCAGAAGTTCAGGCACAGGTTACAGCACTTCAGACAGCACTTGACAGTTTAAGAGTTGTTGATAAGACAAACTTAAATGCCCTGATTGAAAAAGCAAAAGCTGAGGCAGTAAAAACAGATGTTTATGAAAGCAGCAGTTTGACGGTCCTGAATACAGCAATTACACTGGCTGAGAATGTTGCAGCAAATCCAAAAGCAACAGAGGCAGAAGTTGCAGCAGCAGAGAAATCTCTGACAACTGCATTAAACGGACTGGTAGAAAAAGCAGTTGTAGATAAGAGCAAACTGGAAAGCAAGATTGCAGAAGCAAAGACATATTTAAGCCAGACAGACATTTATACAGAAAGTTCTCTTGCAACATTACAGAGTGCAGTAGGTCGTGCTCAGAATGTAATGGATAATGATTCTGCATCACAGAAACTGGTAGATGATCAGGTGACAAAACTGACAGAAGCAATCCAGCAGTTAGCAAAGAAGAGTGATGGAAAACTGGATATCAAGAACCTTGCTGATGGGGTTTACTCTATCTATGGAACAATGGTGAAAGTAGACAAGAATACTTATTCTATGTCAAATGAAGCAATCAACCATACAATTAAACTGACAGTGAAGAATGGTAAATACTATATCACTCTGAACTTCAACGGACTGACCGTAGGACAAAAACTTGGATATTTAAGCCAGCTGAAATACTTCACAACAGGTTATAGTGTTGATCCTCAGTATGGTAATCCGCAGGGATCACTTGCAGATGTTACCGTAGATAGTTATCAGAAGAATGCAGATGGAACGTTAGTATCTGATTCTTATGGAACAAACTATCCAGATGTCGTTACATTCGAATTGATTCCGGAAGCTCTGAATGATGGATATGTTCCGTTACAGGTATTCGTTCCGATTATGGACGCAATCAGCTCTGGTACAGGAACACAGCCAGTATACCTGAAACTGGATTGGAGCTCATTAAAAGCAACAACATCCGATGATCCAGACTTTGATAAGAACGACAACAATAATAGTAATTCCAACGGAAATAACAACAGTAATTCTTCTATTGGAAACAGCTCACTTGGAAATAATACCCTTGGAAGCAGTTCTCTTGGAAGCAGCAAACTTGGTTCTTCCTCACTTGGAAGTGGTTCTTCAAGTCTGAAGAGTGGAACATCCAGCCTTGGATCAGGTTCCAGCCTGAAATCAGCATCCAACGTTAAGACTGGTGATGTTGTACAGAACAATACCCTGTGGGCAGCTATCCTTCTTCTCGGAGGAGTCGCTTTACTGGCAGGAATCATGGAGTACAACAGAAAGAAAAAAGCAAACATAAAATAATTAAGTAGAGATTTGGCAGACGACCCTCCCATTCCTTCGGGACTGGGAGTCTGCCAAACTCATTTAACAGGAGATAAGGAATGAAATTAGCAGCGAAAAAAAATAAAATATTGTCTGCCATTATGACTTGTGTGCTTGCCATTACTTTAATGGCAGGCTTTCCTGCTGTTAAGGCTTATGCCGCAAGCGGGACAGTGTATAGCTGTACAATTAACAGATGTTACGCACACCCGGTTACCGGAGTAATCGAAGATTCCGGTGGAGAGAGTTCTTATGCAACAGGACAGGGCATGGTAGAAGGTTGTGTATACAGCAATGGTATCTTGGAAGTAT
Organism: Bovifimicola ammoniilytica; assembly: GCF_025567085.1. Taxonomy (NCBI): domain Bacteria; kingdom Bacillati; phylum Bacillota; class Clostridia; order Eubacteriales; genus Bovifimicola; species Bovifimicola ammoniilytica. Next base: position 185,505 of record NZ_JAOQJN010000006.1, read on the forward strand.
CAGACGATGGAGCTTATTATCTGACCATCCGCATGAGTCTGATGGACTACACCAGTGGACATAGTTTTCAGGTACAGAATGTAGGAGATTCCGGCTGGTCTACACCATCAGAAATCGGTATTACAGGAAATGGTTCAGACAGCAACGGTACAACAGCCGATGTGTGTATGCGTGTGCCAAGCGAAAACTGTGTAGTCAGAGGTTCCATGTATGTAGAACCGATGGGAAGAGATGTTATTTTCTATCTGTATCCGAGCAACTACAGTGAAGGAAACAATACAGACATGAACGCAACTATGGTAACAGAAAGTTCTGATGGAACAGCAGTAGAATCCAGTGGTTCTGGTTCAGTAGATAATTCAGGTTCTACTTCCAGTGGAAGTTTAAGTTCTGGAAGTTCTTCTCTTCAGAGTTCCGGCTCATCCGATAAAAGCAGTTCTTCCAGCAGCTCATCAAAGAAACTGGAGAGCAGTATTACAGAAGCTGCAAAACCGAGCAGTGATTCTTCTTCACTGGATACAGAAAATCCAGTAAATTCTTCAGAAGGATTAAGTCTTTCTACTGCGAAAGATGGAACAAGTGACAGCGATTCCGATAGCGGAAATACTTCTTCCGGCAACCGGATTTTTCAGATTGCATTGGCAGTTGTAGTAACAGGTCTGATTCTGCTTGGAGCAGTATCCGGAGTGATTTATTTCTTCCGTAAGAACTGGAAACGTTGGGGAGGTGCAGAGGACGATGATGAATAGGCGTTTGAAAAAAGCATCGGCTGTTCTCCTTGCAATGACCATGATTTTTTCTCTGGCAGGTTGTGTAGACCAGAGTCAGGGAAAGAAAAGCAGTGATTCTGCTACGCAGACAGAGAGCAGTACAGATGAGACAGCCAGCAGTAAGACGGCAGATAAAAAGACTTCTGACAGCAAATCGGACAAGGATTCTTCCAATGAAGATGCCAAGTCTCTCTTAGAGATTAATGATCCGGAAGAAAAGGCAGCCGTAGAAGCAGCCAAGAAAAAAGTACAGGCTATGAAAGAAAGCCCAAGAATTATAGCGACTTCTCCGGCAACCGCAGATATCTGTGACAAGCTGGAACTGGATTTGGTAGGTGTTTGCAGTAGCACCGTATCCACAATTCCAGACAGATACAAAGATGTAGATACAGTCGGAACAGCCATGAGTCCGGATATGGAGATTGTATCCTCACTTAATCCAGACTGGATTTTAAGTCCGGTGTCATTGCAGAGTGATCTGCAGCCGAAATATGAAGCAATCGATACAGACTGGGCGTTTTTGAATCTTAGAAGTGTGCCGGGTATGTACCGTTCCATTCAGGAACTGGGTGAGATTTTCGACAGAGAAGATCAGGCACAGAAACTGGTGGACGAGTTTACAGAATTCTATGATGATTATAAGAAAAAGAATGAAGGAAAAGACCATCCGAAGGTAATGATCCTGATGGGACTTCCGGGGTCTTATATTATCGCAACACCGAATTCCTATGTAGGAAGTCTGGTGGAACTGGCAGGCGGAGAGAATGTATACTCTGACACCGATCAGGAATTTTTGACCGTAAATACTGAAGACATGAAAACCAAAGAGCCGGATATTATCTTACGTGCCGCACATGCACTGCCGGATCAGGTGGTAGAAATGTTCAATAAAGATTTTGCGGAGAATGACATCTGGCAGCATTTCGATGCTGTGAAGAACGGCAGAGTTTATGATCTGACTTATGAATATTTCGGTATGAGTGCTACGTTTAAGTATCCACAGGCACTGGAAGAATTACAGCCAATCCTTTATCCGGAAAGTGATGAAGATTCAGCAAAAGCAAAAGAAACCAGTGATAATGCACAGAAGAAAGCAAAGGATTCTGACGCAACTGAAAAATACAACGAACAGCAGAGCAAGTAGAAAGGAGAGGACAGATGAAAGAGACAGAATTAAAAAATACTTCTGAGACTTCCGAAAGGGAAGTCCAGAACCTCTCCGGTCAGGATAAAGCAAGAAAGCATCGGAAAACAGCAAAAGCAGCCATTTCCTTTATTGTAATGATCGTATTGCTGGTTGCATTATTTTTTGCGGCAGTGAATATCGGAAGCCTGAAAGTCAGCTTCCCGGAACTACTGAAAGGATTATTTGTAAAGTACAATGAAGACGTGGCAACAATCTATGACTTACGATTCCCACGAATTGTAATCTCCATGTTAGCCGGAGCTGCGATAGCGGTATCGGGTGTGTTATTTCAGGCGGTATTAAAAAATCCACTTGCCGATCCGGGAATCATCGGTATTTCCAGTGGAGCAAGTTTTGCGGCGGTACTCATTACCGCATTTGCACCGACTTTATTTTTCTTCACTCCATTATTTGCATTTCTTGGTGGTGTGATTGCATTTGTCTTAGTTTACAGCCTGTCATGGAAAGGGGGATTAAGTCCCTTAAGAATTATCCTTGTCGGTGTGGCAGTCGATGCAATGTTCACCGGATTATCCAGTGCGCTGAATTCAATGAATGGCGGAAACATGTCTGGCGTGGCAGCCATCGTCAATGGTAATATCACAATGAAAACTTGGGATGATGTGAAAACCTTAGTACCGTATGTAATTATCGGACTGGTTCTGGCACTGATTATGACGAAGATGTGTAATCTGTTAGCACTGGAAGATAAGACAGCACGAAGCCTTGGAATCAATGTCAATGCAATGCGTATCGTGATTTCACTGATAGCAGTATTGCTTGCAAGTATTTCCACAGCAGTAGCCGGAGTGATTAGTTTCTTAGGACTGATTGTTCCGCATATCGGAAGAATTTTAGTAGGAAGCGACCACAAGGCATTAGTTCCATTTAGTGCTTTGTTCGGAGCGTTTACGTTCCTGCTGGCAGATACCATCGGAAGAACGATAGCTGCTCCGTATGAGGTATCCGCATCCATCATTATGAGTGTGGTCGGAGGCCCATTCTTCATCATTCTGTTAAGGAGGTCTAAGAAGTATGCGAAGTAAAGAAAAGAATATGGATTTGACTTCTACAGAGAATGAAGCAGCAAAGAAAGTGAAAAAAGCGGATAAGTGGGCAGACAAGCCTGCGATGGAAGTTAGAGATCTGCACTTTTCCTATGGAAAAAATAAAGTCTTAAAGGGCGTATCCCTGAAGATTGAAGAAGGTAAAATCACAACGATTATGGGAGCAAACGGATGTGGAAAATCTACATTGTTTTCCCTGATGACGAAAAACTTATATCCGAGAAAAGGAAATATTTTCCTCAAAGGAAAGAATATCCAGAACCTGAATTTAAAAGAATTTGCCAGAAAGGTTGCGATTGTTCAGCAGTATAACAGTGCATCAGACGATATCACCGTTGAGAATCTGGTGGCATTCGGAAGAACCCCACATAAGAAAATGATGCAGGGAGACAGTGCCGAAGATGAGCGTATGATTCAGTGGGCATTGGAAGTAACCAATCTGACAGAATATCGTGACAGAGAAGTGTCAAGACTTTCCGGTGGACAGCGTCAGCGTGTATGGATTGCAATGGCACTTTGTCAGGGAACAAAGACGCTGTTCCTCGATGAGCCGACTACCTATTTGGATATCCGGTATCAGATTGAGATCCTGCAACTGGTGAAAAAACTCAATCAGGAATTTGGAATAACCATCATCATGGTACTGCACGACATCAATCAGGCAATCGCATATTCAGATAATGTCATCGGCATGAAAGATGGAAAAGTGCTGGTGGAAGGTGATCCGGAAGAAGTGATTACGGAAGAGAGCATCCGGGAACTGTATGGCATTGAGCTTGGTGTGACAAGGGTTGATGGACGGAAGTTTGTGCTGGCGGTGTAAGAAGAAAATAGTAGTAGAACGACAAGAAATAAAGGGGAGGAAAACTCCCACAGGAGAACAGAAAGAAGATGAAAAATCCTTTAAAAGTAGTATGGATCGTGCTTGGATTTCTTTGCCTGGGACTTGGTACGATAGGAATTGTACTTCCTATCCTGCCAACCGTTCCGTTTTATATGGCAACACTGTTTTGCTTTGCAAAGAGTTCTAAGAAACTGCACGACTGGTTCGTAGGAACGAATCTTTATAAGAAACATCTGGACAGTTTTGTTCAGAAAAGAGCCATGACAATAGGAACAAAATGCAAGATTATCGGAATGGTAACGGTAGTCATGGCAATCGGCTTTATCTGCATGAAGAATGTACCAATCGGAAGAATCTGTATCGCAGTGGTTTGGGTATGCCACCTGTTATACTTCTTCCTTCGAGTGAAAACTTTAAAAGTGAGAGAAGAATTACCGGAAGGTGCAGAAGTGGAATAATATGATGGATAAAGTAGAAAAGAAACGACAGAAGGAACAGCATGTCGTGGAAGAGATGATCCGGCTGTATTGCCGGAAAAAACATCCGAAAGAAGACAGGCAGGCAGGGCAGATTTGTCCTGTCTGTCAGGAACTTTTGGATTATGCAAGACTTCGAAGTGAAAAGTGTCCTTTTATGAAAGAAAAGACATTTTGCGCAAACTGTAAAGTGCATTGCTATAAGCCAGAGGTGAGAGAACAGATCAGGCAGGTTATGCGTTTTTCAGGACCAAGGATGTTATTATACCATCCAGTTCTTGCAGTATGGCATCTGGTATGCAGTAAAAAAGAATCGAAGAAAGAAACAAAAGGGTAAGATTTTTATGATTAAAACAAGACTGGTGGGGCTGTTGTCCCACGCAAAAAAGTATATCGTGTATACGATTTTGTGGCAGTGGGCAGCCCTCCTGTCGCAAGTGTTGGCAGTCTTTTCTATCGCAGATTTACTGGAACGGGTAGTGTACCGGGCAGTAACCGTACCGATCATTGAGCGGACAATACTGATTTTAGTTCTGGTTGTGGTGATTCGATTTATCTGTGAACGGATGGGAGCAAGGTCTTCCTATCTGGCGTGTGTGGATGTAAAGCGGATTCTGCGTGAAAAGATTTATGAGAAAATGTTAAAGTTGGGAGCTTCCTACAGTGAGCAGGTATCCTCTTCGGAGGTCGTACAGGTGTCAACTGAGGGTGTGGAGCAGTTGGAAACATACTTTGGAAAATATCTTCCACAATTATTTTACAGCCTGATTGCACCACTGACATTATTTATCATTCTTTGCAGAGTGAGCCTGAAAGCGAGTGTGATCCTGCTGATCTGTGTACCACTGATCCCGATTTCTATCGTGGTGGTACAGAAAGTGGCGAAGAGATTATTAAATAACTATTGGAGCATCTATACTGGACTGGGAGATTCGTTCCTTGAAAATTTACAGGGACTTACCACACTGAAGATTTATCAGGCAGACCAGCAGAAAGCAGATGAGATAGATGTGGAATCCCAGAATTTCCGTAAGATTACGATGAAGGTGCTGACCATGCAGCTCAATTCCACAAGCATGATGGATATTGTTGCCTATGGTGGAGCTGCGATCGGTATGGCAGTCGCGGTGTCCGAATTCTTAAAAGGAAATATCAGTGTAGCAGGAACGTTATGTATTGTTCTGCTTGCCAGCGAGTTTTTCCTGCCACTCAGACTGCTTGGTTCATTCTTCCATATCGCAATGAATGGTATGGCAGCGAGTGATAAGATTTTCAAGATTTTAGATCTGCCGGAACCACAGGCTGGAGAAAAAACACTGCCGGAGGTCGCGTTAGATGTTACATTAAAAGATGTGCACTTTTCTTATGAAGAGGACAGAGAGATTTTAAAAGGAATCAACTTAAATCTTCCGGCAGGAAGTTTTGTATCACTGGTTGGTGAATCCGGATGTGGTAAGAGTACGATTGCCGGAATCCTTGCAGCAAAGAACCGGGGATATAACGGAGAAATTACCATCGGTGGCGTACCGCTTAATGAAGTGAATGAAACCAATCTGATGCAGAGGGTTGTTCTGGTTCGCCATAACAGCTACCTGTTCAAAGGTACAGTAGAAGAAAATCTGAAGATGGCAAAACCGGACGCAACGAAAGAAGAGATGGAAGCTGTCCTTCAGAAAGTGAATCTCTTAGGGTTCTTACAGACACAGGATGGCTTGCAGACACAGTTGCTGGAAAAAGCAAGTAACCTGTCCGGCGGTCAGTGTCAGAGACTGGTGATTGCCAGAGCGTTGCTTCGGACAGACAGTGCGGTTTATATTTTTGATGAAGCCGCATCCAATATCGATGTAGAAAGTGAAGAACTGATCATGAATGTGATTCACGAACTGGCAAAGACAAAGACGGTGCTTCTGATCTCTCACAGACTGGCAAATGTTGTGAAGTCTGACAAGATTTATTTCTTAAAAGACGGAGAAATCAAAGAAAGCGGAAAGCATGACGAACTGATGAGCCGGAATGGTGCGTACAGACATCTGTATGAAAGCCAGATGGCATTGGAAAACTATGGAAAAGGAGGAGTGGCATAATGAGTGAAAATACGAATACAACAAAACGCAGAAGTGCCCTCCAGATCATGGAAAGTCTGATTGGTCTGGTAAAACCCCTGCTCCATATCATGCTGGCAGCAATCATCCTTGGAACATTGGGTTATTTATGTGCAATCTTCCTGACGATACTGGCAGGACAGGTCATCGTGCATGGTCTTCTGACAGGAGTAGCCGGAATGATTGTTCCGGTGGACAATATGTGGCTGGTATTTACTCCAGTAAAAACGATTATCACAGTCATGATCGTAATTGCAGTGCTTCGTGGAATCCTGCATTATGTGGAACAGTATTGTAATCATTTTATCGCATTTAAGCTGTTGGCAATCATCCGCCATAAAGTGTTTGCAGCACTGAGAAAACTCTGCCCGGCAAAACTGGAAGGACGGGACAAGGGAAATCTGATCTCGATTATTACAACCGATATCGAATTACTGGAAGTGTTCTATGCACATACCATTTCCCCGATTGCGATTGCAACACTGACCTCAATTATTATGGTGATTTTTATCGGAAGATATCACTGGTTAGCAGGCGTGCTTGCACTGGCAGCTTATCTGATTGTCGGAGTAGCCATCCCGATGTGGAATGGAAAACGTGGCAGCCAGAAGGGAATGGAATTTCGGACAAACTTCGGAGAACTGAACAGCTTTGTTCTGGACTCTTTACGAGGATTGGACGAGACCATCCAGTACGGACAGGGTGAAAAGAGAAAAGAGCAGATGTCTGAGCGTTCCAAAAATCTTGCAGGAATGCAGGAGTCATTAAGCAAAATGGAAGGCTCACAGCGTTCATTTACGAACATGGTTATCCTGCTTGCATCCTTTGGAATGCTGGCACTGACAATCTGGCTGTACGACAAAGGTGCGATGGGATTCGAGGGAATCTTAACCTGTACCATCGCAATGATGGGTTCTTTCGGACCGGTAGTAGCATTATCAAGCCTTTCCAACAACCTGAACCAGACATTGGCAAGTGGTGAACGTGTTCTCTCCCTTCTGGAAGAGACGCCGCTTGTGGAAGAAATTCCGGGGGATGTGGAAACTTCCGGTGTAGAGAGCATGGAATATGAATTTAAAGGAGCAGAGGCAGAGAACGTAACATTTGCTTATGGTGAAGAAGTTATTTTAGATAACTATTCACTGAAATTACAGCCGGGTAAAATCACAGGGATTCATGGTGCGAGCGGTTCCGGAAAATCTACACTCTTAAAACTGTTGATGCGGTTCTGGGATGTGCAGGATGGAAGTGTATCGGTAGACGGTACAGATGTCCGCAAGATTCCAACCAAGCATTTAAGAGATATGGAAAGTTATGTTACGCAGGAAACACACCTGTTCCATGATTCCATTGCAAACAACATTGCCATCGCAAAGCCGGGAGCATCCAGAGAAGAGATTATGGAAGCCGCAAAGAAAGCATCTATCCATGATTTCATTATGACACTTCCGAAAGGATATGATACAGAAGTCGGAGAACTGGGTGATACGCTGTCCGGTGGTGAAAAACAGAGAATCGGAATTGCAAGAGCATTTCTCCATGAATGCCCCCTCATTCTACTCGATGAGCCTACATCGAACCTCGACTCTTTAAATGAGGGAATTATCTTAAAATCATTGAAAGAATCGGCCAAGAAGAAAACAGTTGTCTTGGTATCCCACAGAGTATCCACAATGAATGTGGCAGATGTGGTATATGAAATGGAGAATGGCAGAATTTCTTAACAGCAGGAATGCAGAAGAAATACTTTCCAAAAGGGGATAAAGTAGTATATGAAAATTGGAGAATCCAAAGAAGATTATCTGGAAGCGGCGTATGTATTGAAACGTCAGAAAGGATATGTTCGTAATTCTATGCTTAGTGATTATCTGAACTATTCCAAAGCGAGTGTTTCAGTTGCAGTACGTGGACTGCTGGCAGATGGATATGTAATAAAAGACCGATATGGCAGCATTGAACTGACAGAAGAAGGAAGAAAGATTGCAAAAAAAATCTATGCAAGGCATGTGCTTTTAGAAGAATTTTTACGACGAATAGGAGTATCTTCGGAAACTGCAAATCATGATGCGTGTCGGATGGAACATACAATCAGCGAAGAATCTTATAAAAAGATTCAAGAATTGGTACGGAAGATGAAGGAAGAGAATACGTTAAACGAAGAAATGAAATTAACGAATTAAATCAAAAACAGGAAAGGCGGTGGAGAGATTTCACTGTCTTTTCTGCTTTAAAAATGAAGTAACATAAGAAAAGGGATACAAATGAAAAAAGTATTGATTGCTGCGGATGAGGTAGATAAGTGGAGTCAACTTTGTGAAGGGTTAAAAAATGAGTGGGAATGTACGACCGTTAATCTGGATGTGTTTGAAAAATTCCATACCATAGCGGTCTATGACGCAGTATTGATGCTTGTGAGAAATGATAACGGAAAGCTGGGCAGGCTGATTTGGGAAGTCCGGCAGTACAGCAGGGCTCCGATTATTGTAGTGATACCGGGGATTCAGGCGGTAAAAAAGTATATCGAATGGGGTGCAGACCTAGTATTTCCACATCCTTCGGTCAGCTTGATCAACACGTACCTGTATGCATTACTCAGACGTTCCGATATCACATGGAACACTGGAAGAAAAAGAGAAAAGCAGGAGATCATAAGGAAAGGAAAACTTCTAATTGACTGCCGTTATCATACTGTTTACTGGGGGAAGCATGAGCTTGCAACCCTAAATGAGCGAGAAAAGGCATTCCTGTATCTGTTGGCAGATGCCTCCAGACAGGTAGTTACCCATGAGATTATCTTTGAACAGTTATGGAAAGAACCATATGGAGATGACTCTGCCAACATGATCTGGTGTTTTGTACGCAGACTCCGCAAAAAAATGGAAAAGACAGAACCGGAGGCTGCAAAGATAATTCAGAGTATACGAAAGGTGGGATATTATTTAGATATAGACAGACATTGAGCAAAATGTAGAAAAATGTCGAATTATGCGAAAAGTGACTGGCAGATGACTGTTACATTACACAGTTCTGACAGTCTTTTTCTATATACTTCTTTTTGTGGTGTTTTAGTAAGGCATGACAAGGAGAAGAGTTATATTTGCATCAATGGAAGTCCTTAAAAAAACAAAAGAGTAAGGGAAAAAGAAGTGCTGTAATCGAAGAGGTTGCAGCATTTTTTTATTCGACATTTTTCGAACATTATAACGTACATATCCGGTCACCGCCATGCTCCGATTTGATTTCTATACCAAAAATCAGATCGGAGGAAAGCTAAATGGCTTATAACAAGACAAGTGAAGAACGAAAGTGGAATTATTGGAAAGAACAGGAAGAAAAGAAACTGCGTGAACTGGGAATGGAAGAAGAGAAGATCCAAAAGTTGCGCCAGATGGACAGGGAAGATTTTCTGGAAGAGCGCAGATTCCGGGAACATCTGGATGAAATGATGCAGGATATGGATTCCATAAAACAAAGGGACAGAGGACGGTTTGCACAGGATATCCGAGAACTTTTAGACAACATTGGAGACCGACGGATCTATGAATTATTAAAGGGCACAGAACATCAGACATTAGAGATACTTTTGCTTAGTACATGGGGATATTCAGGAAGAGAGATTGCCAAAATTATGGGAATGGCAGAACAGACCGTTTATACCAAAAGAAACCGTTTAAGAAAAAAATTAAATAATTTGTCGAAAATTGAATAATAACAGCATTTTTCATCGGCTATTTAATAGGCAGGTAAATTTTGCCAGTGTACTTTGACAATCCTATACCAGCATTACAGGTACGTTCCCGTAAGTAGAAGCGTGTTAGGAAGGCGCGAGGACAAATGAAAATGACAGGAAAGAATATAAAAAATTCTTTGCTGGTGTTTTTGTTTCGAGCGAATTACCTTTAACTGAAACAGGACCGTGGCGGTCTTTTGCGAGGATCACTTACGAGGGGATAATGATACATAGGAACTGCCAGTGAGCAGAGGATGGACTTTGGGTTGTAATCAGCAAGACCTTTAGAAAATCCATGAGTGGTGCAATGCCAAGCATCCGCCTGTAATGTTCCCGTAAGGCAATGGGGGAGTCGAGGACAAATACAACGCCAAAAAACAAAAGTATAAGAAATCAAGGAAGAATGTGTCGTTGATATCAGATACATGCGGCTGTAGGGAGAAATCCTTTACAGCCGTATTGATGTGGTATCAGCACGCATATTAGGTAACAAATTATGTATTACACAAAAGAATATTTAAAAAGAGCGCATCGTGAAATTGATACAATCTTTCGTGTGCTGTTTCCAGAACATGGAATGGCAGTAAGGGAAGAACAGATTATGTTATGCCACGAAATGCTGGATAACCTGCTGGGAAGAAACATAGCACTGTGTGATGCGGGTGTCGGTATCGGCAAGACGTATGCCTATCTGGTGGCCTGTGTTCTGATGAGAAAATATTCTCTCCTTGCAGAAGGATGTTCCCCTTATGAGCAGCGTCCGATCGTGATATCTACTTCCAGCATTACACTCCAGAAAGCAATTCTTACAGAATATATCCCTTTTCTCTCCCGGATTCTTCAGGAGAACGGGACGATTCAGGCCCCTATTAAAGCTGTGATACGAAAAGGGAAAGAGCATTTTGTCTGCGATGAGAGGTTGGAGCAACGAATCGTTGCAATCGAAGAAAAAAACAAAAATGCGTTGCAGAAAGAAGCTCTGCTGTCGTTGAAAGAACATTATGATATGGACGAAGTGTCCAACTTAAGTGGGTTTGACAGAAGGATGGTGAGTGTACCGAAGTTCTGTTCGGGAGACTGCCCGAAAAGAGGCTCATGCAGGTATCAGCAGTATCTGGAGCGTTCCAGAGATCATGAAATGTTCATTCAGATCTGTAATCACAATTATCTGCTGGCTGATGGTTATCACAGGCTGCAGGATTACCGCCCGTTATTAAAAGACTACCGGGCATTGATTGTCGATGAAGCACATAAGCTGCCGGATGCGGCAAAGCAGATGTTCGGGAAGAGCCTCTGTTATGACGATATCCGGGAAATCTGCTTTTATCTTGGGAAAGAGTACCAAGGCCCGGAGATAAGAAAACTGTCTGGGACGATCCGTATGGTGCTGGACATCATAGGAGAAAACCACAGAACCAGATATGGGATAAAAGAAGAATTCCACATGACAGAAGAGTGTGCAATGTATTTATGTGAGGGGATACAGACCATGAATAAGATCATAGAAAAATTAGAAAAGAAGATTCCGAAGTGGATCAGAAACAAGCTGGAAGAAACCAGAAGTGTGTTGGAATACTTTTTCCATCAGGATAAGAAGTATGTACTGCATCTGAAGCAGGACCATGATCACAGGATTATATTGTGTGCATCCAGCAGGCGGATTCCACAGTATCTGGACCAGATGTTATGGAGCAGAGGAATGGGAGCGATTCTTACAAGCGGAACTTTAAAAACCGGACAGGGATTTTCCCACATTCGGAAAATGACAGGATTACAGAGAGTGCGGAGAGTCCGGGAATATGTGGCAGACTCCCCGTTTGAATATCAGAAGAACTGTCTTTTATATCTGCCTAAGAATTTGAAAAAATCCAGAAGAGGAAGTCAGGAAGAGGCGGAGATGATAGCAGGCCATATCCATTCACTGATCTGTTCGACTTACGGGCATACGCTGGTGCTGTTCACATCTTATCATTTGATGGGAAACGTTTACCAGATGTTAAGGGATGAAATTCCGTTCCCGATGATAGAGGTGTGGAGACATTCACCGGAAGAGATCACAAGATTTAAACAGATGGACAATGCTGTCCTTTTTGCAGCCGGCTCCTGTTGGGAAGGAGTAGACTTCCCTGGAGATATGGTATCTTCGCTGATTATAGTAAAACTGCCCTTTGCTGTTCCTGATCCCATCAGCGAAGCACAGAAGAAGGAATATGCCAGCCTGAAAGATTATATTCAGGCAGTGATTGTTCCAGACATGCAGAAAAAACTAAGACAGGGATTCGGACGGGCACTCCGCACCGAGACAGATACTTGTGTCGTGTCCATTTTAGACGAGCGTGCAGGAGAAGGCGGCAGGTATCATGAGGAAGTGATGTGTGCGCTTCCAAGCTGCAAGATGGCAAAAGACATCAAGGATATCCAGCACTTTATCCGAAACCGGAAAGGCGTGGAATACTACCTGTAACCGTTCGTGGTTCTGCTACAGAAATAGCAGATTTAGCACGAAAAGTTTGGTCGTATTTCAAGGGCGTTTTCGGTGGGATTGTTGGTATTGATGAATAGCTATTTCGGCATGAAGTGGGTATACTGTGTATAGCGTTAGAGGAAAGGAGGCAGCTTATGATATACAAGGTGGAAACGATAAAAGATGGAACAGAAAAATATTTTTTCATCAGAAATCTGGAAACAATGAGTATTGAAGAACTGCCAAGTAAATATCTAATGCATAAGATTAAATGTAAACGTTCACCAAATACAGTGAAACGCACAGCATTTTCAATCTGCTATTATATGAAATATATGGCAGAGAAAGAAATGGAACTCACAGAAGTCTATCAGTTAGATTATGAAAAACAGACAGAACACTTTGTGGAATTTTTATACTGGCTTAAAGCCGGAAACCATACAGAGCAAACGGCTGGAGAAAAGAAGTGTCCGAATGAAGGAACCTGCAACGCATACTTAAAAGATGTGTTCAGGTTCTATTTATTTATAGAGGCAGAATATGAACAGTACGGAAGTCTCAAAACCTTATCGTATAACCAGATTATAGCGGTTAATCAGGTGGGAGTAAAAAAGGTACTGCGGAATCATTCTTTTAAAGCCTATCTGAAGGAAGAGGAACATCGTGGGAGAACAGCAAAAGAAAATCAGATTATTACAATTTTACAGGCCTGTACGAACCGAAGAGATCAGCTTCTGTTACTTATGTTAGCAGAAACCGGATACAGAATTGGGGAACTACTGGGAGTAAAATATGTCAAAGATATTGATTATAGGAATCACATGATAAGGGTATGCTTCCGGGAAGATAATGAAAATGAAGCGAGAGCCAAAAATGCGGAATACAGAAGTGCCAAGATAAGTAATGATACGTTTGAATTTCTCATGGATTATCTGGCAAAATATCGGAAAATCCTGCAACATCAGGATTACCTGTTTGTGAATATCATGGGTGAGAACATTGGAAAGCCATTAAGAGTGGACAGTGTATATGATATGTTGGACCGAATGGAAAAGAAAACCGGAGTTAAAATCACACCCCACATGTTACGTCACTATTTTGCAAATATGCGAAAGCAGGCAGGATGGGAACTGGAAATGATCAGTCAGGCATTGGGGCATAAACATTTGGATACGACTATAAAGTATCTGGACTGGCTGGATGATGAACTGATAGAAGCAAGTAATGAGTTTTATGCACAACACACTGCTATTTATGGGGCGGAACGTCTGCTGGAGTAGGGAGGTGTGAGAAATACCTATATATTTATTGCAACAGGCAGAACACATAACAGAATCTGAAGTAGATATTGAGAAGAAAAAGCAGGAACTATATTCAGAAATTGATGCACTTGGAATAAAAAGCGATTCAAGAATTAACAAATTGAAAAAGTTCTTGGCAGATAGAAAAATCTGGCATCTGGAAGAAATGGATTATCCTTTGCGAAATTCGTATGAACAATATTTAAGAGGACAGATACGATCACAAATTGTATCTTTCTATTTGAAAATATATGATACGGTAAAACAACAACATATCTATCAACAAATGCAGACGCTAAATGGAAAGCGGATATATGAATGGAAATATCAAAATAAAATTTATTTTCTGAAGTATTATCCGGAAAAGGAAATAGCTGAGACCTTTGAAACTTCTTATAAAACAAACCTATTGGTGTGGGATTTTACACAAAATTGTTCAGAAGTTTTAAAGAAACAAATTTTTTATACGTTGAGTCGTATCATTGCCAATACTTCAATGTCTAAGGCTTATAGAAATGTCAGGTTAAAATCCTTAAAACTTCTTTATGATTCTTGTGTTCAGTTAAATATTACGGATATTGGATTGCTGGAAATGGAACAAGTGGAAACTATTTTAAAGAATTTTCCCGAAACGAGTCAACGAAGTATTTTAGGTGAATGCAGAAGAGATGCGTTTATGCAGCAGGAACAGATCCAATGGGAAGCAAATGTATGGTATCTGGAACGATTACATCTTGGAAAACATCGGATAGACGAAAGTAAATCCTTAATTAGCATTTCTTTTATGGAAGTCAAGGAAATACAGAATCGAGAAATTTTACAGGCATACATGAAATATGAACTGGGAATTACTGGACAGGCAGTCAGCACGATTGTACGAAGATTTGTATGTATTAGAAATTTTATTGAACTGCTGGAACAAGAAAAGATACTGGCGATTCATGCAACTGTCGCAGAAGTAAAAAAGTATGCAGACGGCTTGCGAGAACGGGGAATACAGGCAAAGGGATTTAATGAAAGAATTTTCGGTATCGGTCATTTTTATAAATTCATGGAAGTTAAACAGTATATTACAAGAATGCCATTCCGAATTGAATATTTCCAACAAAAAGAAGTAATAGTACATCATGATCGTAGCGTTGAGGAAACAGTATATATGGAAATTTTGAAAAAATTATATCTTTTTCCAGAGCGATTACGATGTATGTTCCTACATCTGTGGTGTCTAGGATTACGGGCGAGTGAAGTGTGTACATTGAAAGGAAATGCTTATTATCAGCAGGGCGAGGATTATTGGATTCAGGTGTATCAGGTCAAAATGAAGAATTATAAAAGGATTCCAATCCCACAGGCACTTTATCAGATTATGAAAGTATACTTGAAAAAACATGAAATTCAGCCTGAAGAATTCATTTTTAAAAACAGCAGAGGTGGTGCTTGTCTATATGGTACATTCCGAACTCAGATGATAGAAGCGTGCCGGGAAAATAAGATTGCAAATGGAGAATATTTATTTCAATCACACGATTATCGACATACAGTAGCAACTATGTTTTATGACAGTCATGTATCACTGCAAAGTATCAGGGATTATCTTGGACATACTTATGAAGAGATGACAAGACAGTATATTGATTATATGCCGCAAAGGATTGCAAAAGCAAATGATGAGTTCTTTGAAATGCAAGGAAGTAGTTTAGCATCATGGCTAAAGAAAGAGGAAAAAGATGGAAAATGATATTATATACTTCAGCGATTTCCCCAATTTACAAGAAACAGGGACACGTAAGGATAATGGAAAATTTGATTTAACGTTGCTTCCAACGCAAGAATTAAAGGAAGAGTTTCGAGGTTATATTATGTATCGCTGCAAAAACGGAACGTTTAGAGCATTGATTCAGGATCGAACAGCTTATAATCATATTGCAAAGTTTTTGAACAGCAGAATAAATCGGAGAATCAAAAGCCTTGGAGATAGAAATCCAGAAAAATGGATATCACTTTTAAAAGGCTGGATGTTAGAACAGGGAATAACTATTGTAAAAGAAAAGAAGAGTGTGTATGGTACAGTAAGCTATGGCGAAGCAGTGACGATATTATATTTCAGAAACGTACTGAAATTTTTAGGGCCAGAAGATTTACGGGATGAGATAGAAAAAGATGTTTGGGAACTAAAAAATCTGGATATTAAAATCAGATCCAATCCAATTTATAATGTAAAAACACTGGATTTCAGAAAAATATATCAGCCAGATATCAGGGAAGAATGTAAGAAAGCTGTTTATATGAATCTGCAGTATGAAGCAATAGGAACTGTACAGGGAGAATTGACAATAATGAGGATATTCTCAGAATATCTCCAAAAAGAGTATTCCAAAATAAAAAGCTGCAGTGAAATAGACAGAGAAGTGTTGGAAGAATTTTTGATACATCTGTCAACAAAAGATACTTCCCATAGTGCGAATAGTTCTTATGTAATTTCATTAAGACGACAGTTAGAGACAATCGGAAAAATTTACAGCTATGAAAGATTGGAGCATTTATTTATTAATACGGATATTCCACCGGAAGTAAATGCAGAATTTAGAGTGTATTCTGATGATGAAATGAAACGACTGAATGCGGAAATTACACAGATGGATGTACAGATTGCAAGATGTCTTCTGATACATCAGATGCTTGGAACTAGGATATCAGATACCCTTACACTGAGACCAGATTGTCTGACGAGAGAAAATGGCCAAGATATGATTGAAATATATCAAGTTAAAACTAAAAGATATAAAAAACCGATCAGTAAAGAACTTGCAAAACTGTTACAGAGTTCTATTGAATATACACAGGAAAAGTTCGGTGATACAGAATACATATTTGTTAATGAAAAAGAACCTGACCGCCCGATGCAGTATATGGCTATAAAAACAAAAGTCATGTCCATGATACAGGAAAAGCAGTTGAAAGATGATCATGGCGAATTATTCGGGTTTGGAACGCACATGTTCCGGCACTACTATGGCGTCAAACTTACAGAAATGCATCTGGATGACTGGACGATAGCGAGACTATTGGGGCATAAAAGACTGAATAATGTACAGCATTACCGGAAAATGAGCAATCAAAGAATGGCAGACGAAACCAGAGAAGTAAGACAGAGGATGAGTGACATCATATATATGAGTCTGGCAAGATGGGGTGAAGAATATGAGCAAATACGACAAGATGATTGAGGAAAATCAGAGAAAAAGTAAAGAGAAAATTGAACTGGCATTGCAAGCAATACAAGATATGCTGGCAAATAAAGAACGTATCAGCGTTCCAAAGCTGATGAAGAAAACTGGATTGTCGAGAGGATTCTTTTATAAAAATCCAACCGTCCGGGATACATTGAACCAAGCAGTAGAGCAACAGGCCGGAATGATAGATCCAAGAAGAGAAATTCTGAACATGGCGATGGAAAAACAGATTGAACTGTTGAACCAGAAGGTGGCAGCTCTGAGCAGAGAAAATAAGGAACTGAAGAGAAAGAACGAAAAGTTACAGAAGGCATTACGGAAACAGGATTTGAATTTTATTAAGAACTTATAACATTGAAAATAATAAGATGGAAGAGATGTGTGCAGACACATCTTTTCATCGTTGAGGATAAAATATATAGAATGAGAATGGGATTGTTTTATGGTATACTAAAAGTGAAATGCTAACTTTGATATGAGGTATAAAACAATATGACAGAAATACAAATTAAAAATTTAATTAAAGAATATGAAAAAGAATATATTGAGTTTATGGAAATTGAGAAATTACCACAGTATAAGATAGATTTTTTTGAAATTAATGTTGAGGAAAGCGATGCAGCAGGATTCGCTTCAGCCGCCCAAGCTTACTATAATACGAAAACAGATGAACATATATTAAGGATATGCAAAAGTTCGGAAATACCAAGGTATATTGTGTTTCATGAATTTACGCATATTTTAGATACGGAAATGTATGCAAAGCAAGATTCTTGGAAATATATGGCTTTGTCTGGTTATACAGAATATCATGCAGCACAAGTTGAATTGATGATAATGTTAGGAGCAGATAGTATACAAACTCAAGATTTTTCATTTACAGTTGATGTTGAAATAGGTAATAGTACAGTTAGGAATTACCTAAACTCAAGACATCAATTAGTAGTGAATATGATGAATAGAACAGATTTTCCAAGAGATATTGAAGCATTAAAAACAACGGTAGGTGTGCTATATAATTATTTTGGAGTGCGTTCTATATGTAAAATGTATGCGAAAGATTATACTGAAGAAGTGGATAACACAATTATTATTCAGAAACTTTCAAAAGTATTATTTGAAGAGATAAATAGCTTTATGGTTGGATGGTTTAATGAAGCACAAGTAGAGCTGAGCTTTGTGTCATATATGAAAATAATGTGGCCTATGCTTCAAAGCTATTTTGGAAAAGAATGAAAGATAGTAACAGTAAACACAGTTTTGTATACAGTTAAACCCAGTAAAATCAACGCATGAGGGGAACTGGCTACATTTTACCAAACTATCTGGTGGTATGTGGCTCCAACAATTATAAATACATTTTTGGAAGCCTATGAGTTCAGTGGTAAAAAAATCGTGCTTTTTGCAACATCCGGAGGAAGTGGATTCGGGAACACTGTGAAAGAATTGCAGCTATCTGCACCAGACGCAGTTATAACAGAAGGCAGAATGCTAAATCGTGGAACAAAACAGGAAATCAGTGAATGGATAAACTCTTTATAAACAACAGTGTTATGGAGGTATACAGAATATGGAAAAAATAGTACAGACAGCAGGACGAAATGCACTTGGTAAATTTGCACCGGAGTTTGCTCATTTTAATGATGATGTGCTTTTCGGTGAAAACTGGAACAACCAGGATATTGGTGTGAAGACAAGAAGTATCATTACAGTGGTTGCTCTGATGGCTTCCGGAATTACGGATTCTTCTTTAAAATATCATCTTCAAAATGCAAAAAAATATGGTGTGACACAAAAAGAGATTGCAGCGGTAATCACACATGTCGCATTCTATGCAGGATGGCCAAAAGCATGGACTGTATTCAATCTTGCAAAAGAAGTGTGGGAGGAAGGTGAAGGAGATTTACCATACGAGGAGGAAGCAATGCGGGCGCATGCAAAAGAGATGGTATTACCAATTGGCGCATCAAATGATGGCTTTGCACAGTATTTTTCTGGCAGAAGTTTTCTTGCACCGATATCAACTTCTCAGGTTGGAATTTTCAATGTGACATTTGAACCTGGATGTAGAAATAACTGGCACATCCATCATGCAAAAAGAGGAGGTGGGCAGATTCTGGTGTGTATTGCCGGAAGAGGATATTATCAGGAAGAAGGCAAAGACGCTGTAGAAATGAAGCCGGGTGACTGCATCAATATTCAGGCAGAAGTAAAGCACTGGCATGGTGCTGCACCGAATGAATGGTTTTCTCATCTGGCAATAGAGGTTCCGGGTGAAAATGTTTCTAATGAATGGCTTGAACCAGTAAGTGATGAAGAATATGTGACGGCTTGCAAAACTTCTGAAGAGGAAAATAAAAATTTCTAAATATACAAAATCCTTAGTAGTAACATTTTTATAATCCACTTTTATGGGGGTAGTAGAAGGCACCATGTAGCAATGCAGGTGTCTTTTTTAGTATAACGGCAGTTGCATTGTTCCGCTATTCTGGTAAATATTGTTCCGATATTATTGATATTATTCCGTTAAAGAGGTATACTATATCTTAGATTGGAGGGATAATCTATGTTTATGACAGTAAAACAGGCTTCTGAAAAATGGGGCATTTCTGATAGAAGAATCAGAGTTCTTTGCTCTGAGGGAAAAATTCCGGGTGCGTACCAGGAAGGACGTGGCTGGAAAATTCCCGTGGATGCAAAGAAACCTGCTGATGGTCGTTATAAGTCAAAGGAGAGTCTGTTGGCGCAAATTGACCGCAAGAAGGTGGAACTGGATAGCAGAAGACCTTTAACCGCGGGTGAGGTTGCAAGGCTCAACGAAGAATTTATCATAGAGTACACATACAACTCCAATGCCATCGAAGGAAATACACTTACACTGCGAGAAACGGATTTAGTTCTTCGTGGTATTACGATTGACCAGAAACCGTTGAAAGACCATATGGAGGCAGTCGGTCATAAAGAAGCATTTGATTTCGTGAGTGAACTGGTAAAAGATAATGTTCCGATTAGTGAGAGCATCATCAAACAGATTCACTATCTTGTTCTTGTGGATAAGAAGGAAGACCGTGGCGTTTATCGCAGAGTTCCGGTTCATATTATGGGCGCACAGCATGAACTCGTGCAGCCGTATCTTATTGAACCAAAAATGGAACAGTTGCTATATGATTTTGCTGCAAGCACAGAGCATATCGTGACAAAACTGGCTCGTTTTCACATCGAGTTTGAAGGCATCCATCCTTTCATCGATGGTAATGGCAGAACCGGAAGACTGCTTGTAAATCTTGAGTTGATGAAAGCCGGATTCCCGCCTATAGATATTAAGTTTACAGACAGAATTACCTATTATAATGCATTTGATGAATATCATGTAAAGCACAATCTTTCGGCAATGGAAAATCTGTTTGCAGGATACATCAATGCCAGATTGGATATGTATTTAGATATGTTGCAGGATTAATCGACCTGCTTTTGAATATGGAGGTCGCCTATGCCTTTTGAAATAGTACGAAATGATATTGTAAATATGCAAGTGGATGCGGTGGTAAACATTTTTTAAGGTATTAGACATAATAAAATTATCAGGTATAAAATAGATGTATAAGAGAAAATCAAATCTTATACATCTATTTTTATGCGAGAGTTACAGGGCATGATGGAGTTTTTTAGTAAGAGCGGATGATGTTGATGCATATTTGGAAGAGTTTAAGTCAATGTAACTTAGGGAGAAGAGAACTGTAAAGGTGAATGATGGATATGCAGTAATAAATATGGGTGAATCTGAAGGACTAACATATGATAGAGTATTGATTTATCCAACAAGTACTATGAGAAATTGGATGAAGAATCATTCTAGCAATCTGCAACCAAAAACAAGGTCTCAGTTTTATGTTGCAATAACGAGAGCAAGATATAGTGTGGGAATTGTTTTTTGATTATGATGAGAAAACAAATATTGCAGGAGTAGAAAGGAGAAAGAACCATTTTGATTCTTTCTCATTGGGATTAAGGCTTTATTTTTTTTCTATATTCAGATGGTGATATCCCCTTAGCTTTTTTAAATATTCGACTAAAATATAAAGGGTTGTCATAACCGATAATTTCAGCAATTTCTGTCACATTGTAATCAGTATTTTGTAACAGGATCTCAGCGTTATATAATCTTTTGGATAAAATGTATTGCATTGGAGTAAATCCTGTATATTGTTTAAAGCTTCTAATGAACCAGCTAACACTAACATGATTATTTTGTGCATATTCGTTAATACTTATATTTTCGCTATAATGTTCATTAAAATAAAGTGTAGCTTTATCAATTTCTTCGATAACATAAGTGTTATCGGGTTTAAGTTGAGATAAAAAACTCCTTTGGAGCATAATAAATATTTGTTTTAAGTACATTTCTAACATCTGTTCATAATTCTCTTTACACATCTGAAGTTCATATATCATATTTCTAAATATTCCTTGATATTCAATATGAGAACCACAATAGAAGATATTCTTATTATCCGGAAAGCCATAAGAGCGAAGAATATTAGTAACATTTCCGCCAGTAAAGTGTACCCAATATGCTTCTGTTTGGTCATCACCATAGTATTCATATTTTTGGGGTTCTTTAGGTCGGTATAAAACCATATGGCCTGCTGTAACTATTTCTTCTTTACCGTTAAAATGAAAGTGTGCTTTACCAGCAGCGATATAAAGCAATTGGAAGTCTTTTCGACCTTTGGGACGCCAGGTTGGCAATTTGGGACAAGTATAAAGATGATAAGTTCCTACACTAGTTACTATCAATGGTTTTGATTTGTCTTTTATGTCTAACATTGAGTTGTTTAGATATGCGTTATTTGTATACATTTAAACCTCCTTTATAAGGGTACGAATATATCATTGTGGATTTTGTCTAATTAAAAAAGCAATTTTGTCCTTGTTTCTATCAATTCTATCATTTTGTGCATATTTTGTCCAATAAATGATATGGAATTAAGAATAGTATTTTTATATACTACTTATAACGAAGCAGACAGACTAATAAACAACGAAGCAAAAAGTTAATAAAAGGTAATGTATGATAAGGAAGGAGAATTCTTATGGAAGAAAAGAGATACCTAAAATGGTATAACAAGGTAGGCTATGGTTCGGGTGATATTGCAGGTAATGTGGTATATGCATTCCTGACAGCATTCGTAATGATTTATTTAACCGATACAATTGGGTTAAATTCAGGTATAGTTGGTACATTGATAGCAGTATCAAAGATATTTGACGGAGTATCAGATATATTCTTTGGTTCTATGATTGATAGAACTAAATCAAAAATGGGTAAAGCAAGACCATGGATGTTTTACGGGTTCTTTGGATGTGCACTTACATTATTTGGAGTATTTGCAATTCCAACAAATATGGGAAAGACAGCACAGTATGCATGGTTCTTTATCGCTTACACATTATTAAATGCAGTATTCTACACAGCAAATAATATAGCATATGCATCATTAACATCACTTGTAACAAAGAACAGTAAAGAACGAGTAGAGATGGGTTCTTTCAGATTCATGTTCTCATTTGGTACTAATATGTTAATTTCAGCATTTACATTTAACGCTGTTGAAGCACTTGGTGGTGGAGCAGCAGGCTGGAGAGCAATTGCAATTATTTATTGCATTATTGGTCTTGTTACAAACACATTATCATGTTTCTCGGTTAAGGAACTTCCAGAAGAGGAGCTTAGAGAAGGAGAAGAAGTTAAGAAAGAGGAAAAACTTAAATTTACAGAAACACTTAAACTTCTTATGTCAAATAAATATTTCTTTATGATATGTGGAGTATTCATTCTTTTACAGTTAAGAGCAGCAATGGTTGGTGTTGGTACATATTATATGACATATGTGTTGCTTAATCAGAAATTATTTGGTACATTCTCATGGGCAATTAATATTCCATTGATTTTAGTACTTATAATTACACCTACATTAGTAGCTAAAGCAGGCGGATTATATAAGGTAAATAAGTATAGCTATATTTTCGCAACATTGTGTCGTTTAGGAATTGTGTTTGCAGGTTACATTGGAAGTGTTCCTCTTATGTTAGTATTTACAGTATTATCATCAATTGGTGAAGGTCCATGGCAGGGAGATTTTGGTGCAGTAATTGCAAATTGTTCAGAACACACTTACCTTAAGACAGGAAAGAGAATTGATGGTTCAATGTTCTCTTGTACATCATTCGGAACAAAGCTTGGTGGTGGTATTGGTGTTGCTCTTTCTGGATGGTTACTTGATATGAGCGGATATGTTAACAATGCAACAGTGCAGCCAGATAGCTGTATCAGTATGTTAAATGTTATGTATTTGTGGCTTCCATTTGTTTTTGATTTGATTGTTACAATTGTTTTTTCATTTATGAATATTGAAGAGGCAAACAGAAAATTAAAAGAAAATAAGCAGTAACTAGTAATAGCCTCTAAAGTTTATCTTTAGGGGATATATGTAGAAAGTGAGGAATAAATATGAACGCAGATATTAAATGGTTAGATAATCCTGAGATATTTAGAATAAATCAGAGTGCAGCTCATAGTGACCATAATTATTTTTTGAATTATGAGGATATGGAAGAGCAGAATCAGAGATTAGTACAGTCTTTAAATGGACAGTGGAGTTTTAGTTTTAGTAAAAATGCAATGAGCAGACCGAAAAAGTTTTATGAAGAAGATTATGACATCAGTGGATTTGACAAGATTATGGTTCCGGGTCACATCGAACTTGCAGGTTATGACCAGATTAGATATATAAATACAATGTACCCATGGGAAGGTAAAACATATAGAAGAGGAGCTTATACATGCGGTAATAATATTTCCGGTGCAGGAATGTTTAGTGAAGCAGAGTATAATCCGGTAGGATCATACGTTACTCGATTTGATTTAGACGAAGCACTTTGTGGCAAGCGAATTTCTATTTGCTTTGAAGGTGTAGAACAAGCAATGTATTTGTGGCTTAATGGACAGTTTGTTGGTTATGCAGAAGATAGCTTTACACCATCTGAATTTGATTTAACACCATATATCAGAGAAAAGGGTAATGTATTGGCGGTTGAAGTTCACAAGATGTGTACAGCAGCATTTTTAGAGGACCAGGATTTCTTTAGATTCTTTGGAATATTTAGAAATGTATCATTAAGGGCTATTCCGGATGTTCATGTTGAAGATATGTGGCTTAATCCAATATTAAATAGCGATAATGAAAGTGGAAAGCTTGAAGCAACAGTTAAAGTTTCATCTATTGCCAGCAAAGATGTATCAGTTCATTTAGTTATGAAGGATATTACAGATAAAGTAGTATTGGAAAGCAACATAGCATTAGAAGAAAAAGATGGTAAGCTTATTGGTTTTATCTCAGAAGATGTAACAGAAGTAAAAGCTTGGAATAATCACAGTCCTTACCTTTATAAAATAGTTCTTGAAGTAAGAAGTGCAGATGGAGAAATATTAGAAGTTGTTCCATATAGCGTTGGCTTTAGAAGAATAGAGATTATTGATAAGGTTATATACTTAAATGGAAAAAGACTTGTAATAGTTGGTGTAAACAGACATGAATGGAATCCAAAGACAGGAAGAAATATTAGTATAGAAGATATGGTTTCAGATATTTCTTGTATAAAGAGAAATAATATCAATTCAGTAAGAACATGTCATTATCCTGACCAGATTCCTTGGTACTATATGTGTGATGAGGCTGGAATATATGTAATGGCAGAGACTAACTTAGAAAGTCATGGTTCATGGCAGAAGTTAGGAGCTATTGAGCCATCTTGGAATGTACCGGGTTCTGTACCACAGTGGAGAGAAGCGGTAGTTGACCGAGCAAGAAGTAATTATGAAACATTCAAAAATCACACATCAATTATTTTCTGGTCACTAGGAAATGAGTCTTATGGTGGAGATGATATTGAAGCTATGAATACTTATTTCAAAGAGCAGAATGATGGAAGATTAGTACATTATGAAGGCTCATACTACACAAGAGAATACGAAGATACAATATCAGATGTGGAAAGCCGTATGTATGCTAAGCCATATGAAATTGAAGAATATTTAAGTAACAATCCAAAGAAACCATATATTTTATGTGAGTTTATGCATGATATGGGTAATTCAATGGGTGGACTTGATTCGTATATGAATCTTATTGATAAGTACGAGATGTATCAGGGTGGATATATATGGGATTTTATCGACCAGGCATTTTTAGTAAAAGATGAAGTTACAGGAAGAGAAGTATTAAGATATGGTGGAGATTTCGATGATAAGCCATCTGATTATGAGTTCTCAGCTGACGGAATCGTTTTTGCTGACCGTAGAGAAAAACCAGCAATGCAGGAAGTGAGGTATTTTTATGGATTGTACAAATAAGAAAGAAATTAGAGTTGTATATGGAGATTACACACTTGGAGTACACGGAGAAGGATATGATTATATATTCTCCTATGCACAGGGCGGTTTGGAGTCAATTGTAAAAAATGGTTATGAATGGTTATATCGTTGCCCAAAGCCTACATTTTGGAGAGCTTTAACTGATAATGACAGAGGAAGTAAGTTCCATATTAAGAGTGGTAATTGGATTGCTGCAGATACATTTATAGACTGTATTGATATTGAAGTAATTACAGATGGCGAATCACAGGGAAAGTCGATTGCACCTGATAATAACAAATATGGTTCAGATGTATATGCAAGTGAGGTAAGTGTGAAATTCACTTATCAGACAATCATTAATCCGACTACAACAGTAATTGTCACATATACAGTTAATAATAAAGGAAACATTACAGTGAATGTGCATTATGTTGGCGTGAAGGGACTTCCGGAATTGCCAGTGTTCGGCTTAAGATTTATAATGCCAACTTTAGCAGATAAGTATATATACAATGGATTATCCGGTGAAACATATCCAGACAGAAAAAAAGGTGCAACAAAGGGCATATATGAAGTTGATGATTTAAGCCTTACACCATACATTGTTCCACAGGAATGTGGCGTTAGAATGGATGTAGATTGGGTAGAAATCGTTAGACATACAAGTCTTAACAATGCGAGAAAGGATATTTCACCACAGGTATTAAGACTTGAAAAAACAGATAAAGAAATAGCATTTTCTTGTTTACCATATACAGCATTAGAAATAGAAAACGCAACACATCATGAAGAACTTCCACCTGCTAGAAGAACAGTGTTATGTGTATACGGAGCTGTTAGAGGTGTTGGTGGTATTGATACATGGGGAAGTGATGTAGAAGAGGCTTACCATATCGATGCAGGAAAAGATATAACATATTCATTTAAGATATGTTAAGCAGATGTAACTGATTATGAAGTTATAGAAAAGAGGTTTTTATAATGAATACACAAACATTGATTGAAAAACTGCAAAATGGTGAGTTGGATGATAGATTGCTAGATATTTATGTAGATAATAAGCTTATGGATTATCAAAGAAATAGATATATAGTAGCAATTAAAAAATTCGAAGACTTATACGATGCGGGAGAAGTAGTATTATTTAGTGCACCGGGTAGAAGCGAAGTTGGTGGAAATCATACTGACCATCAGCATGGCAAGGTGTTAGCTGCATCTATTAACCTTGACAGCCTTGGAGTTGTAAGAGCTACAGATGACAATACAATTCGACTTGTTTCAGACAACTATGATGAGATAGTAATATCTCTTGATGATATTCTATTAAAGGAAGAAGAAAAAGAAACAACTACAGCATTGATTAAAGGTGTTGTTTCAGGATTCTTAAATAGAAAGTTTCAAGTTGGTGGTTTTAAAGCATATGTTACAAGTGATGTATTGATAGGAGCTGGATTATCTTCATCAGCTGCTTTTGAAACATTAATTGGCACTATTTTATCTGGATTGTATAACAATATGAGCGTATCAGCAATTGATATTGCTATTATAGGTCAGTATGCAGAAAATATTTATTTTGGAAAGCCTTGTGGACTTATGGACCAGATGGCATGCTCAGTGGGAAATCTTGTATATATTGACTTTGAAAACACAAGCAAGCCGGTTGTAGAAAAAGTTGAGTTTGATATGGAAAAGTATGGTTACAGCTTATGTATTACTGATACCAAGGGTTCACATGCTGATTTGACAGATGAGTATGCTGCAGTACTAAAAGAAATGAAGCAGGTTGCAAAACACTTTGGTAAAGAAGTATTAAGAGGAATCACAGCACAGGACATTATCAGAGAAATTCAAGCGTTACGTTCAGAATTTGGCGACAGAAGTGTACTTAGAGCGTTACATTTTGTAAGTGAGAATGACAGAGTAACTTGTGAAGTTGAAGCTTTAAAAACTGGAGATTTTGTAGGATTTTTAAATTTAGTAAAGGCATCAGGAGATTCTTCTTATAAGTATTTACAGAATGTATATTCAAACAGTGATGTA
Organism: Bovifimicola ammoniilytica; assembly: GCF_025567085.1. Classification (NCBI taxonomy): domain Bacteria; kingdom Bacillati; phylum Bacillota; class Clostridia; order Eubacteriales; genus Bovifimicola; species Bovifimicola ammoniilytica. Next base: position 213,134 of record NZ_JAOQJN010000006.1, read on the forward strand.
AACAACCAGAATATATCTGTGGCATTGGCAACAAGCGATGTTGTGTTACAGAATAATGGTGTAAGCAGAGTACATGGTGGTGGCTTTGCAGGAACTATACAGGCATTCGTTAAAAATGAATATGTAGATGAATATAAAAAGAATATGAATTTAGTATTTGGAAAAGGAGCTTGTAGCGACTTAAAAATTAGAAAATATGGTGGCATACAGGTAGTTTAGGAAAGCAGGTGTTTATATTATGAGAATATTAGTATTAGGTGGAGCTGGATATATTGGTTCCCATACAGTATATGAACTTATTGATGCAGGTCATGAGGTTATCGTGATTGATAATTTATTAACAGGATTTAAGGAAGCTGTTCATCCACAGGCAAAGTTCTATGAGGGTGACATCAGAGATAAGGCTTTTTTAGATGATGTATTTAGCAAAGAAAAGATTGATGGAATTATTCATTTTGCAGCAAGCTCACAGGTTGGAGAAAGTATGGTTGACCCATTGAAGTACTATAATAACAATTTGTGCGGTACAGAAGTATTACTAGAGAGTATGGTACAGCATGGAATTGATAAAATCGTATTTTCATCAACAGCAGCAACTTATGGAGAACCGGAAAGGATTCCAATTATGGAATCAGACAGAACAGAGCCAACGAACTGTTATGGTGAGACAAAGTTATCTATGGAAAAGATGTTTAAATGGACATCTAAAGCACATGATTTAAGATATGTATCACTCAGATATTTTAACGCATGTGGAGCACATCCAAATGGACTTATTGGTGAAGCACATAATCCGGAAACACATTTGATTCCATTGATTTTACAGGTTCCTAACGGTAAGAGAGAATTTATTTCTGTATACGGAAATGATTATGATACAAAGGATGGAACATGTGTAAGAGATTATATTCATGTAAACGATTTAGCACAGGCACATATTCTTGCTATGGAATATCTTGCTAAAGGTGGAGAAAGCGATGTGTTTAACTTAGGTAATGGTGTAGGCTTCACTGTTAAAGAAGTAATTGAAACAGCAAGAGAAGTAACAAAGCATCCAATTCCAGCAAAGGAAGAACAAAGAAGAGCAGGAGACCCATCGGTACTTATTGCTTCAAGCGATAAAGCAAAGAACATACTTGGTTGGAAACCACAATTTGCAGATTTAAGTGTAATCATTAAGACTGCGTGGGAATGGCATGTAAATCATCCAAACGGATACTAGGATAAATGGAAGGAGGTTTTTGATATGAACAAATTGATTTCTGAATTGGTCAAATATGGAATCCAAAGAGGGTTAATTGATGCAGAGGACAAGGTCTTTGTAATCAACCGACTTCTAGAATTGTTTGGATTAAATAGCTTTGAATGGTCAGATGAGGAAGTAAGAGAAATTCATTGTATATTGTCAGATATGACAGATTATGCAGTGGAAAACGGAATCATTGAGGAAGATACAATTACAAACAGAGATTTATTTGATACAAAGGTGATGGGAATTATAACACCAATGCCATCAAGCGTAAGAAGTAAGTTTAGGGAATTATATGAAAAGTCTCCAAAGCTTGCAACAGATTTTTATTACAGATTTAGCCAGGATACTAATTATATCCGTGCTGACAGAATTGTAAGAGATGAAAAATGGAAAGCAGATACAGAATATGGCGAGATAGATATTACAATTAATTTATCAAAGCCAGAGAAAGACCCAAGAGATATTGCAAAGGCAGCAAGCCAGAGTAAGAGTGAATATCCTAAGTGTTTATTATGCAAAGAAAATGAGGGATATGCAGGAACATTATCTCATCCAGCTCGTCAGAACCACAGAATTATTCCAATAAAGTTAAATGAGCAGAACTATTTTCTGCAGTATTCTCCTTATGTTTATTATAATGAGCATTGCATAGTATTTAACGAAGAACATACACCTATGAAGATAGATAGAAGTGTATTTGTAAAGTTATTGGATTTTGTTTCAATGTTTCCACATTATACAATTGGTTCTAATGCAGATTTACCAATAGTTGGTGGTTCTATTTTGAGCCATGACCATTTCCAAGGTGGAGCATATTCATTTGCTATGGCGAAGGCACCATATGAATATAAGTTTAATGTGACAAAATATGAGGACGTGACAATTGGTATTGTAAAATGGCCTATGTCGGTGATTAGATTACAAAGTGAAAGCAAAGAAAGTATAGTAGAACTTTCAAGTAGAATTTTAGATTCTTGGAGAGCATATACCGATCAAGAGGCATTTATATATTCTGAAACAGATGGTGTGCCACATAATACAATCACACCGATTGCAAGAATGAATGGTTCGTTATACGAAATGGACCTTGTGCTTAGAAATAATATTACCACAGAGGAAAAACCTTGGGGTGTATATCATCCGGACGAAAAATTACATCATATTAAAAAAGAGAATATAGGCTTAATCGAAGTAATGGGATTAGCTGTATTGCCGGCAAGACTTAAAAAAGAAATGGAAGAGCTTGCAGATGCGATTATAGCAGGAAAAGATATTAGAGCCATAGATAATATCAGAAAACATGCAGACTGGGTAGATGAATGGTATGCAAATTATGAAATTACTTCTGATAACATAAAGGAAGTATTACATATAGAAATTGCAAAAAGATTTGTTCAGGTTCTTGAATGTGCAGGTGTATTTAAGAGAACTGAAAAAGGCATGGAGCAGTTTAAAAGATTTTTGTCAGTTTTGTAGTTATTAATTTGAACAAGTATGATGGATAGCATGTATATAGGAGATGATTTTGTGCCATTGACATATGAAAAAAGAAATGAAGGAGTATCGGCAGAGTGGAAAAAATCTGTGCATGTTCCGCCACATTTGCATGAAGCAATAGAAATAATTTATGTGACAGATGGTACAGTTGAATTGGGTGTAGGACAAGAATTGTTTCATATGGAGCAAGGTGATTTTGCCATAGTATTTCCAAATGTTATCCATCATTATCAAGTGTTTGGTCAAGGAGAAAATAAGGCTATATATTTATTCTTGGACCCATCATTAGCACAGAATTTTTATGAGGATTTACAAAAGTACAGCCCGGCATATCCGATAATTGATAAGGAACATGTGCATATGGACATTGTAAATTCAATAAAAGCACTGGCAAATAATACAGAGTGTAATCCAATGATAATTCAGGCATATGTACATATTATTTTAGCCCATGTATTTTCTGATATGGAAATGACCGATAAAGATTTGGTTGGAGGCGACGATATAATATACTGTGCGGTTGAATATATTGCGAAGAATTTCAGGGAAGATATACATCTTGAAAAAATGGCGTATGATTTAGCGGTTAGTAAATATGTATTATCTCGAATGTTTGCAAAGACATTTCATTGTAACTTTAATAAATACTTAAATGGAATTAGACTTAATTATGCGATTTCAGCTTTGGAGAACACTAATGAGTCTATAACTAATATAAGTCTTGATGCAGGTTTTGAAAGTCAGCGAACATTTAACCGTGTATTTAAGGATAGATACAAGATGACACCGAGGGAATATCGAGACAGAATGCATAGCAAGAGAAGTAAGGAGAGTGACATCTAAGATGGTAGAAAAAAAATATTTTGGAGAAACTCAAAATGGTGATATTGTTAGTAAATTCTTACTTGAAAATAAAAGTGGAATGCAAGTAGAGGTTTCAGATTTAGGAGCATTAGTATTAGCTATATCAATTATAGATAAAGAAGGTATACAAAGGGATGTTGCTCTTGGATTTGAAAAAGTGGAAGACTACTTTGATACAGAAACCGGAATGGGAGCGTATGTTGGAAGAAATGCCAATAGAATTAAAGGTGCATGCGTAAATATTGAAGGTGTGGATTATAAGTTGGATGCTAATGAAGGAAACAACAATCTTCATAGCGGATTTAACAGGTCACATTGTCAAATGTATTATTCAGAAAAAGGTGCAGATGATAGTGGTGAATATGTTGAGTTTCATCGAGTAAGTCCACATTTAGAGCAAGGCTTTCCGGGAGATTTAGAGCAGACTATTCGATATACTCTTACAAAGAATAATGAATTAATGATTGATTATGTTATGAGCAGTGATAAAACAACTATTGTTAATCCAACAAATCATACATACTTCAATTTAGATGGACATAGTAACGGAACTATATTGGAACATGAACTGGAAATTTATTCAGATTCTTTTTTGGATATAGATAAAGAAATGATTCCAACAGGTGACATTATAGATGTTAGTGGTACACCAATGGATTTTCGTGAGAAGAAAAAGATAGGTTTAGATATTGATAGCGAATATTTGCCATTGAGAACTGCTAACGGATATGACAATAATTACATCTTTAAGAATGACAGAACATTAAAAAAAGTTGCAAAGCTGTATTCATCAGAATCTGGCATTAGTATGACGGTGTTATCAGATTTATGCGGATTGCAGATTTATACAGGTAACTTCTTAAACGGACAAGCCGGAAAAGATGGTTCTACATATGGGAAGCATAGTGGAATATGTCTTGAAACACAATTTTATCCTAATTCATGTAATGATAAGAGATTTCCAAGCCCTTTATTAGAAGCAGGAACTAAATTTGTTTCAAGAACAGTATATAAGTTTGAGTTACAGTAACGTGTTTTAAAAGCTTTATATTAAGCAGAAAGGAATGCATATGGTTGATTTTGTAGAAATGACAATTAAGCAGCAAAAGAGAATAGCTTTAATAGCTCATGATGGAAAGAAAGATGAGATTATTAAATGGTGTCAGGCAAACAAGGATATTTTGAGCAAACATAAATTATCTGGAACAGGCACAACTGCTAGAATGATAGCAGATTGTGTAGGTTTAGAGATAAAAGGATATAATAGTGGACCATTAGGTGGAGACCAGCAGATAGGTGCAAAGATTGTCGAAGGAAATATAGACATGGTAATTTTCTTTTCTGACCCACTTGCAGCTCAGCCACATGACCCAGATGTGAAAGCACTTTTAAGAATTGCACAAGTATATGATATTCCAATTGCAAATAATAAAGCAACAGCAGATTTCATTATTAAGTCTTCATTGATGGATGAAGAGTATATTCATCAGGTTGAAAACTTTAAAAATACAATTCAGAATAGAGTTAAAGAATTTGAAAAGGCTTAATATGTACATATATTTGTGTAATTTATAAATAGATTGCGATAAGACAAGGAGTTGATAGGCTATGTTTGATACAATACATCATGTTGCAATTATTGTGTCCGATTATGAGAAATCAAAAAAATTCTATGTGGAGCAATTAGGACTACCTATTATAAGGGAGAATTATAGAAAAGAGAGAAATGATTATAAATTAGACTTGAAGGTGGGCGATATTGAGCTTGAAATCTTTGGTATGGAAAAGGCACCTGACAGAGTAACAGAACCAGAGGCTTGTGGATTGCGACATTTAGCTTTTAAAGTAGAAAATATTGAAAAAACTGTAAAAAGTTTGAATTTAAAAGGAATCCAAACTGAAAAAATTAGATTAGACGAGTACACAAAAAAAAGAATGACTTTTTTTCGTGACCCAGATGGTCTTCCAATAGAATTGCATGAATAGTTATTAGTAAATTTATCACTACACAAATATGATTGTCAATAAAATGATAATACGTTTGTTGTTGATAATTGGCAAACGATGTGTTTAAAGGTTAGAAGCGATAGATATGATTGCTAAAATATATTGAGTAGAAAGCAAGTAAATCATTGATAAATTTTGTAATTTTCTTTTTCATTTTAAAAATCTCCTTTCTTTGTTTTCATATCCTCATTATAAACTAGTTTCAAAGAATTTCGTGCCAAATAAGAATTAAAAATGGTCAAAAGTTGCAGAATAAATTGTTGATTCTGCTCTTGGTGAGAAGACATATATTTAATAATATAAAGGTTTTAGGTATGTCAGTTGAACTTGTGAAGATAATTGCAGACATTTCTGGATACTGTGTATAGAAGTTTAGGAAGAATGTATGTTGTGGTCAAGCTTTTTTGTAACACTTTGTTCGATAAATACCTACCTGTAATGAGCCTCCATTGGTGTTAAATAATTATTGTATGAATGAGGGCGAACATAGTTATACCAATTTATGTATTTCGTAGTTAGTTCATCCATCATCTCTACATTTGAAAATGAAGTTATGTTATAAAAGTTGCTTTTGAAAGTGTTATAAAATCTTTCCATGGGAGCATTATCATAAGGACAGCCAGCCTTACTCATACTTTGTGTTATATTATTTTCTTTGCAAAAATTTACAAATTCCCATGAAGTAAACTGTACCCCCTGGTCTGAATGCAAAATCACTTTAGGGTAGTTTTCCTTTTCAAGGGCTGTCTTCAGAGTGCTTATTGCCAAATCAGTGTTGATATAATCACTGTTTAACGAAGCAACAGCTGACCTGTCATACAAATCAATAATTGAACAGTTGTATCTGAATTTTCCATTTGGCTGGCGCATATATGTGAAGTCTGTGCACCATACTTTGTTCTTGCAGTCGACAGTAAAATTCTGATTTAAGAGATTGTCAAAGATTTTATTCTTTTTGCCAGCCTTGTAACCTGGCTTAGAATGCATAATTACTGCACAAAGATTCAATTCCTTGTTCATATATTTATGCATTGTGGTATTGCTTAACTCATAGCCATATCGTTTGATAAAAATGCGTATAGCCCTATCGTTTGATAAAATGCGCATAGCCCTATAGCCTATAACACGATTGCTGTTGTAATAAATATACTTTATAAGCTCAAAGATATGTGCTAAGCGTTCACGATATTTTCGCTTTGCATCCTTTTTGTAGTTGTAATAACAATTAGGACTAATGCCAAACTTCTGGCATAGCCATCTTAAACCAAATATATTTTTATTGTCATCGATGAATCGATATACCACTAATCGATTTCCTTCGCGAAGAATGCCACCGCTTTTTTTAAGAAAGCAATCTCTTTATCTTTTTCATTAAGAAGCTGATTTAATCTTCTGATTTCCTTTGCTTCATTAGATTCTGCGGTTGTGCTGGTGGTATAGAGGCATTCTTCCTTGTATTCGTTAACCCATTTGCTAACGGAGCTTTTGGCAACATTAAATTCAACAGCAATTTGCGGTATTGATTTGTCGCCTGCCATATAAGCTTTAACTACTTCTTTTTTGAAGTCTTCGGTGTAATGTACTGACATAGTAACGTCCTCCTTGTTTGAGTAATATTATAATATATTATTCGAACACGGTGTTACAAATTTATTATATCACAACACATCCTCCACCAGCATATTAAAGTAATTTGATATCCGTAGTATAAATTCGGCAGATGGGGTGCCACCCCACGTTCTATCCTACTGACAGTTTTGGCGCTGTATCTGATAGCAACAGCAAGATCCTACTGATAAATGCCACGCTGTCAGAAGGAACTGTTACAATAACACTTACGTATGAAAGAGTAAATATCTACTGTGCAGGACTAGAAAAAATAACGCTTTTGTGATAGACTAAAATCGTTCTGGTAATGAGGTTATAGAACTTGGCAACAATTTATTTTATTGATAGCGAAAATGTAGGAGATAGCTGGATTGACTTATTAGGGAAAACTAATAGTCGATTTCTTGTTTTCTACACAGGGCATTCACCTCGTATTGCTTATCCACAGGCAATACAGTTAATGAGTGCAACTAACAAGCCGGAATTCGTTGAATGTTATGAAGGCAACAATGGATTGGACTTTCAGTTAGTATCATATTTAGGATATGAGTTACATGCCGATAATACCAATGAAATGGTCATTGTATCAAATGATACAGGATTTGATGCAGTAGTTCATTTTTGGATGGACCGTGAAATGGATGTCAAAAGAATTAATCGCTTAAATCCATCAAATACTCAAATTCTAGAAGGTAAAGAACCTGTATCTGATGATGAATTTATTACCAGTTCATTATCAGTAAAAGTGACAGAAAAGGTAAGTGGTATAGACAAAAGGGAACTCTATACTATTATCAATTGCATAGGGATAGATGACCAATCATATATTCATCTTGCACTTGTTCACTTTTATGGTAATAAAAATGGAGAGAACATATATAAATGCTTGAAGAAAGAAAAATTTGCGGCTCCTCCTGTTCAGTGGACAAAAGAAACAAGGATGAAAAAACTTATAGAGCTTATTATTAAGTATGAGAGCAATTCTAAAGTTTCAATTCCAGATTCTTTAACGGGATTTATCGTTAATAATATTGTTGATGATAAAAAAGCTATGGGAGATAAGTTAAACAAATCCTATGGAGGTTTGGGACCGCAGTTAAATAAAATGTTCAAACCGTTTTATAAAACTCTTGCTAAAATCAAGAAAAAATAAAAAGAAAGATTCCAGAACAGATATCCATGCGGCATTCTTGTGCTGTATGGATAACCTCATTAAGAAGAAATATTGAGCAACTATTTACTTGAATTAACAACATATAGTCAATTTAATCCTGATGTATTAGAGAAGTATAGTGAAAATAAATCATCAACCATGTTAGAAAACATAAAACATGCAGAAGATAAGCAAAATTTATTACAGCAAGCATTTGCAGAATGCCCTTTTAATTTAGATATATACGAAAAATTGTTGCAATTTGGGTATTTTGATTTTGATACCTTTATAGATGCAAAAAAGATTTTTAGAAAATCAGAAATGGATAATTTGCTTGAAGAAAAAATCAAGAGTAATTTGAAAGATATGGAGAATGTAAAAAATATGTTAAAGTTCTAGCAAGTTATAAAAACAAAGATGAATCGTCTGTATTATCAATGTTTTATCAAGATACTATCAGTAAAATCAAGAATGATTATCACGAAATATTTTTAGTGTGCGTTGATTCAAGAAGATTAAGCACTTGGATTAAGGATCATATCAATAAGGATAGAGATAAAATTGCCTCAACTTCAGAAGAGAGCATAAGAGATAAAATTAGTACATGGATTAAAAATACTGTTGATGATAAACAATATGAAAATCTGTCAGTTATGGGATTGATTAGTATTGACGATATAAAATATAAGGACAGCACAAAAAACACATTGGCAGAAGTACAAACAGAGTATGCAGATAAGATGATTGCATTGATACTGGATTATATAAAAGAGCTTGGAAAGAAAAAGATTGCTTATGAAGAAGCATATGATAAGTATAATGCAGGTCTGAAAAAACATATGGATGATATAGCTGCTAAAAATGATGAACTGAAACAGCAAGGATTATTTGCATTTTCAAAGAAGAAGGAATTAAAAGCGGAACTTGATAGACTTAACAATGAGTATGAAGAGTATCACAGAACAGAGCCAGTAAATTTAAAAAATGCGTATTTTAATATGTAGATTGGAGTGTGCCTATGGATATAAAACAACTTCAAGAACAATATGCTAGTTTAAAATCTCAAAGAGACAACATGGCTGATGAAGTGGAATACTTAAAGGATAATGAACGTAAATTATCTTATGTTATAACCGATGAAAAATCGTCTGTTGAGCATATAGAAAATACTATTGAATCATTGCAGGAGACTCTTTCAGATTTAAACAGTTTATTAGAAACGCATGAGGACGAAATATCTGATATATCAGATAAATTGGAAAGTAAAGATAAAGAATTATCTGATATGGATCAGCAACTTGCTGAGAAGAAAAAACAATTAGATAAACTTATGAATGATGAACTATGCAAAAAATCTTTGACAGTTAATAATAAAAATTCGTACTTTGCCTCATTAAAAAAGAATACGAGTACGACACCAATAGTCACAGAATATTGTAAAAGTGATAAAGAATTTATGGTGCTTAATGCTGGAATGAGGTTACCAGAATACAAAAAATTCTCATATATAATCATAAGAAGTAATAAAACAATAGTGGGAATGCAGGAAAATGTACCTACTATGTCAGAGATAAAGAGTGTTGCCGACAAATCAATATCTGGTGTAAGCATACCGAGAATGCAGTATTTGAAAAAGCATATTATTGATGCTGCTAGTAAATATAAGAACCTTACACCAAATTTAATAATTCCATTATCAGAGCCTTGTCCGTTGGGTGGTCAATCAGATTTTAACCAACAAGGATATGGATGGGAATGGGATTGGTCATATGGAATAGGAGATTATACGGAAGGTACATATTATGGGGAAATGACAGGTTTTTCAGTAATAGGTATTAGGATAAATGGATCTGATTATTATTAAATAGCATCTGTCTATATAGTGTGTACTTAATATAGAGCAGCTTTTATGACTCCGATAGAGAAAGAAAGGTTGGTGGCATATGAAGGTAAGCGTACAACAAATGCAAGGTGTATCAGCATACATAGAAACACATTATGAAGCATTGGCATATTGCCGACAGGAAAAGAAAACATGTCATTATAAAGAATATTGGAAATGTGCCAATTCAAAGTCTGTACAATTTAATAAGGACTGTATAGGATATACAAAGTGTGCTGATTTTATTTCAGATGCGAGATATAATGAAAAACTTGCTAAAGTATCCAGAAAATCAGTAAAGAAAAATCAGAATAGGGCAACTCAAAAATCAGTTAAATCTAAGCTGAAGAAACAAAATAAAGTACCCAAAAGAGTTGTGGAGAGAAAGTTACCAGACAATGCACTTGGTAATGATCTGAGAATCAGAGCTGTACTTGAACAATTTATGAATCAATAATATACCTATACTGATATATAACAGGTACTTAATTTCTATAGGTTTAAGAGTACCCCCCTATGTCATATATGCTTGCTTAAATCAATGATTTTGAGGTTAATTTGGCTTCATATATTCGTAGGTGAACAAGTTTACCTATGATGTATTTTGAAGCGGATTTGAGTTGATTTTTATTGATTTATTCAAAGGATATGGATGTGTTTTGTGGGGAACTGGATGTAGTTCATCTTAAATCTTGTGCCAATTCTAATAAGCGAATAGAAGATATGTCTGCCAGTCGGTCATATCTTTTTCTTTTGGCGTTGATTTCTTTGCGGAATGATTTTCGATGTGCTGATATATATTTGATTATGATATATTCCATAGTGCGCCTCCTTAATCTTCCATGCTAAAAGGTTCATAATCAAAAGGATCTGGTTCATTGATTACTTCATGCGGTAGAAACATTTCTGTATAAAGTAATTCTTGAGCATATAGAGCCTCTTGTGTGTACCGATTTAGAGAGCCACGTTTGAGAGATAGGGAAAATAATTCTTCATAGGATAGTTGCCTGATTTGTGATTTTGTCATTGTAAAATTCCTCCTTTGAGTGTTATTTTGCTTTTCAATAGTTACGCAACGAGAAGCGGAGAAGGTGAAATTTTTCTTCTCAAAATTTATGTAATAAGAAGCGGAAAAGGTGAAATTTTTTTGGAAAAATATCGGAGAGGTGAAGATGCCTAAGATAACCCCTCATGTGTGCCGCCATACCTACTGCTCGAATATGGCAAAATCGGGAATAAATCCGAAGACTCTTCAATATTTGATGGGACATTCGGACATAGCAGTAACTTTGAATGTCTATACCCATGTTGGACTTGAAGATGCGGAGAAGGAACTTCACAAGATGCAGAGTATGGAAGATGCTAGAAAAAAGATGGGACTTTCAGATAAGGATGATAGACCATTAAAACAGAATATGTTCAAAGTATTGTAGTGAGTTATAAAATTAGCACTTAGGCAGAAATGATCAGCCCCCTGTCAAGTAGACAAGTAAAAAATCTAAAATAAGTTTATAGATATCCGCCACATTTGACTCAGTGTGGCGGATATTTATGTTATGAGACGTTTATGCACACCATTTTGCTTTGTATGTTTCTATTCTTTTGTTCTCTGCAATCGGATATTGTGTCGGGGTTTCCAACGATAATGCTTCGCTTCGTACTTCCAGTGGCGTTTTGCAATGGAATCTTTCCTGCAGTCTTTCTTCGGCATAAAACTTTTGTAAATGTCAATTAAGATTTTTAACTGAGTGATTAGTGACATTTCCAATGAGAATCACCTCCATGGAAATGGTATCACATCAGTATGGATTGTACATTTTTATTTTCCATTAAAAGCGAACTGAATTAAACAAAGAAAATTTTCCCTTATTTTTGCCCTTATGAGATAATCGTAAGGGAAATAAGGGAATTTTCTTTTTAGTCATTGCCTACCACTTTATCAAGCAACCTTGCAGATTTTCGCTTGGCTTTTCTTGTAGAGTGAGCATAGACATTCATTGTGGTACTGACATCTGAGTGCCCTAACAGTTCCTGCACATCCTTTGGTGCAGCTCCGTTTGCCAACAGGTTGCTTGTGTAGGTGTGACGCAGCTGATGAAAATGAAACCCTTCAAATCCTTCCGGCTTCTCTGCAATTCTCCTGCAAACAAGTCCTAATGTGCTTGGTAGCTCAAGACTAAGAAAGAAATCCTTGATGAAGCTGGCAATATCCGCAAAAGATGTAAGGTTATAGGGAAAGGCGAGATTTATGAGAAGAAGCTGTTTACCTCAAAGAATACGAGGTTCAAGCAGGAAGATTTTCTGGATGAGGTAAAACTATTCTATACCAGAATGATAAACAATTGGGTAACGGACGAAAAAGACAGATTAACAGTATTTGATTGCAATGGTCCATATCTTGCTACCAAGAAGATTGGCAGGAATAATCCAAAGGCAGAACAGATTGAGCAGGATAATAAGCTGCGGATTGACTGGAATCGGGAGGTTGACACGGCAATTATAAGCGATGTCCCCATGGATGATATTCTACAGATAAAGAGGGAATATATCACAGAGCCAGTAAAGAGGGCGATTGAACTGTATGGAAACAAATCACAACGATTAGCAATGATACTTAATATGTCGATTACGGTGCTTGTACTGCTGATATCGAAGATGCTTGAAGCAGCCAGAGCTATTCGGAATAAGATACTGCATACAGATGTTGCGAATGCCGAAAAAACAGATTTTGCAAGCAATATAGTGGTAGATAACACAGATAATATACTTCTGCTATTGAAGAATTTACAAAAGTTGAGAATAAAATAACAACGCAAGAAGAAACAATCAAGGAAGTTAATGTTACAGAACCAGACAAGCCTGTAATGACACCAGAGGCAGCCACATATCCAAAGCTTAAGAAGATAAAAGCAGAGCTTGATAATCAGAATAATCTTATCTTTCAGGCTGAACAGCAACGAGGTAATCTTGAGATTGAATTATCGGATTTGAAGGGATTGGCAAAGCTTACAAGAAAAGCTGAATTACAGAGAAAGATTGATGAAAAGACTGATTATATCAATCGATTGAAGATAGGACTTTCAAATATGGTTCGTAACTACGGATTTGAGAACATGAATGAATTTTATCTAAGCTACAAGGAATCAAAGATTGCATATGCAGAGTATCAGCAGGAAGTTGATGACTGGAAGAAATCCAATGACAATGCAGTAACACCAATGAATAAGACAGAAATGATGTCAGAGAAACTTGCCCGATTGCAGAAAGATGTTGGAAAGTTTAGACAAAACAATAGAAGAACATTTGACAAAGAGATGAGGTAATACTTCTCCTCTTTAGGAATTATGTTCAGTCAATATTGGTATTATATCAGATTAAAATGATTGATAAATCCTAACATTTTTGCTATTCTATTATTATAGAAATGTTGCAACGGAGGTAGACAGGCATGGCGGTCAGAGAGATAATCTTAACAGCACAGCACAGCACAGCACAGCACAGCACAGCACAGCACAGCACAGCACTCTGACAGCGCCTTTTTAAGGCATGGTCATACATGGAAATTAAGAAAACGTATCTATTCCAATACTATATTTACAAAATCAAAGGAGGATTCAGATGAGAAGATTAAAGCATAATTTTAAGAAAGGAATAGCGCTTGTTCTTTCCTTTGCTATGGTGGCAGGACTAGTTCCTGCTATGTCAGGCGGAGCAAATACCGTGCAGGCAGCAACCGGCACGGGAACAGAGCCAAGTGTTTCAGCATATGCCACAAAGACACAGTTGATGGATGGTACATTTGCTCCGAATGAAGAGGGAACTGCAGCAAATATCGGAAAGCTGGTATTTGGTAAAAATAGCAGTAGAGTTGCGCAGGAATGGTACATCTTAGGGAAGGATGAGGGAGTATCAGGAGATAATACCATCATCTTTGCCGCAAGCCCGATAGCAGAAGATCAGGTGTTTGAGAATGACGGGCAGAAGAATAAGACTGATACAAACTTGTGGAGTGATTGTGTTTATAATGGATCAAGCATATCTGAGGTATATCCAAACCACTACGGAGCAAGTGACCTTCGAGTGGCATTGAAGGGTATGGCAGATGGTTCAAATGAAACCTACTTCACCACAGCCGAGCAGAGACTTATGAATGCCACCACAGTGACAACGTATGACACGAGGAATAGTGTAAACTATACCACCACAGACAAGCTGTATGCATTGGCGGCAGATGGTTATGGTTCTTCCTATACCACCATAAAAGCAGGAAGTGATAACAAAACCGTACTTGCCATGAGTAGTTATTGGAGAAGCGGAAGTTTATTTAGGCTGCGCTCGCCGGATGCTCATTTTAGTCTCTTTGCGCTGATTGCTAATCCGGGCGTCCTTGTGACCACGTACAATGTCACCTATGGATACGTCTCGGTGATGCCCGCTTCCAATCTGAATCTGTCATCTGTTCTCTTTGCATCTGCTGCGACAGCAGCATCATCTGATACAAAATCGGGAATGATTGCAGACGGTACGGCGATGACTTTAAGACTGGATGGAACAGGTAAGAATATTGGTACAGCGACGTATAACATCACAACCAGTAATATTAAGGCAACTAAGGGAAGCACCACAAGTAACGTGGCACTTGTAGTGCAGGGCAAGGACGGAACAAATGATTGGTATTATAGTAAACAGATTACAGGAACAGAGACTGTCACGACGAATGCTTCAGATATTAAGACAGCACTTTCTTTATCATCAGATATAGATTTATCAGCCTGCAAAATCTGGCTGGAAATAACCGAAGATAATGTTTCATATGCAGTAAACGCAGAAAAAGAGATTGAAAAAATCAATACCACCTATGTAACCAAAGAACAGTTGATGAATTCATTTAAACCATACAGAGATGGAACTGCAGTAAATTACGGCAAGCTGGTATTTGGTAAAAATAGCAGTAGCGATGCGCAGGAATGGTACATCTTAGGACAGGATAATGGCGTATCAGGAGATAATACCATCATCTTTGCAGCAAGCCCGATAGCAACAAATCAGAAGTTTGAGGATGACTGGCAGAATAATAAGACTGATACAGCCTTGTGGAGTGATTGTGTTTATAATGGATCAAGTATATCTGAGGTATATCCAAATCACTACGGAGCAAGTGACCTTCGAGTGGCGTTGAAAACTATGGCTACGAGTACATCCTACTTCACCACAGCAGAGCAGGGTTTAATGAATCCTACCACAGTGACAACGAATGACATGAAGAACAGTACAACCTATACCACCACAGATAAGCTGTATGCACTGGCGGCAGACGGTTCCGGTTCTTCCTATACAACCATAAAAGCAGGAAGTGATAACAGTACAGTACTTGCCATGAGTAGATACTGGAGCAGTGGTTCGTGGTTCTGGTTGCGCTCGCCTGGCGGTGGTAGTGATAGCTACGCGTTGCTCGCGTATCCGGGCAATGATGTCTACCGCAGCTATGTCGACGGCGTAAACGCTGTTCAGCCTGCTTCCAATCTGAATCTGTCATCTGTACTCTTCGCATCTGCTGCGACAGCAGCATCATCTGGTACAAAATCGGGAACGATTGCAAACGGTACGGCGATGACTTTAAGACTGGATGGAACAAGTAAGAATATTGGTACAGCGACATATAACACCACAACAGGTGATATTAAGGTAACTAAGGTAAGCACCACAAGTAACGTGGCACTTGTAGTGCAGGGCAAGGACGGAACAAATGATTGGTATTACAGTAAGAAGGTTGATACATCAGATACGATAAATGTATCAGCTATTGCGTCAGAATCAAATACACCGGCAACAATCGATTTATCAGCCTGCAAAATCTGGTTGGAAATAACCGAAGATAATGTTTCATATGCAGTAAACGCAGAAAAAGAGATTGAAAAAATCAATACCACCTATGTAACCAAAGAACAGTTGATGAATTCATTTAAACCATACAGTAATGGAACTGCAGTAAATTACGGCAAGCTGGTATTTGGTCAGAACAGCAGTAGAAATCCACAGGAATGGTACATCTTAGGAAAGGATGAG
>NZ_JAOQJN010000007.1:0-183902 GCF_025567085.1 Bovifimicola ammoniilytica
TTCCTTACCTTCAATTATAACAGATGTATACTGTTCAGAAAGTGTCTTATATTCCCAAGGCCATTCAATAGCAGATTCTCCACATAAAATGGAGATATTTTTGTACTCTCGCTCAATTCCACCAATGAAAATAGGGGATGTGTTGCTATTATTAAATATCATTGTGCCTGCCACAACAATCATTGCAAGACAAGCTGCTATTGCCCCCCATTTGACCCAACTTTTTTTCTTTTTGTAAGGAACCTTTTCTGCCGCTTCAACATATTCCGAATTCACAAGTTCCATTTTGTCTAAAAATTCATTTCCTCTCATAAAGTGTAGCCCTCCTTCTCAAGATACTCCCGTAGCTGATTACGGCAACGGAAGAGTGTTGTTTTCACTTTGCTTTCAGAAATAGCATAGTGTTTGGAGATATCAGCTATGGAATCCAAAAACCAATAACGACGCAAGAAGATATTTCTTTTCTCTTCATCAAGAGTAGCAAGAAAATTGTTAATTGCATCCTTCAAGATAATATCGTCAATGCGACATTCCGTATCATCTGGGGACGGTATGCATTGTTCCATTTCTGTGCTGAGTTCACATATAAATGCACTGCGTTTCAATCGGTTTCTGTCTCGACATATATTCAGCGAAATATGTCTTGTGATTCGTGCCAGAAAAGCAAAAAGATACGTTCTTGGCTCATGTGGCGGGATGGTTCTCCACGCCTCCAAATATGTATCGTTTTCACATTCTTCTGCGGTCTGCAAATCCTTGACTATGTTGTTTGCCAAAGAGCGTATACGAGTTCCATAGTTTTCGGAAGTCTGCTTTATTGCTGTTTTATCACGTGACAAATACAGTTCAACTATCTTATTATCATCCAAGGCTTTCATCTCCTTTCCTTCGTATTTGAAAGACCTTCACCCATATAAGCACCGTTTACCATGCCGAGGTTACACTTTTCAGATAAATTATATCAAAAATTTATGAATTTTTCGACCATCAGATACTTGTACCACCATCCGTCATCTGCTGCAATTCAAAAAGCACCCTGGCAGACTTGCCGTCCTCCAAGGTGACTTTATGCTTGGAGTCCCAAGCGGCGCTGTATTGATAAAAACCCTCTTTCGGCTCTGAAATACCGTTTTTGGTGCATTCCCGCACCGATGCAAGTAAAGCAAGGTCATCCTCCGCAGCGAGGGCATTTGGAAATACGACCCGCTGGCCACCCACACCCTGGGCAAGCTGAACCGAGCCTGCCGCCATATCGGATTTGGGATAAATGTGGATATCCAGTCCGCCGGAGGTGTTGCCAAGATTGCAAACGATAACCGTTTCCGAGGAGCGAACCACACCGTTGAACCATACCTTGGTATCTTCCTTCAGCCGACTCTCGGTGTGAGGCACATAAACTGTCTGTAAATGATACTATAAGAATGTACATTCTTATAGTATCATTTACAAACAGTTCCACCACCATATCTTTTTCTTCAAGTTGGTGCTTTAGTCGAAGGTTCTCCCGGCGCAGCCGCTCCAATTCATCAACTTCATCATCCGTTTTGTGGTGTCCACGTTTATCGGATAGACCATCTTCTCCAGCAATATCATATTTTCTGACCCATGAATACACTTGGCTATAAGAAACATCATATAGAGAAGCTGTTCCTTTATAATCCCGGTTGTGTGTAATACAGTATTCGACGATTTCTTTACGTTCAGCTAGCGTTGTCTTTCTTCTTGCTTCTGCCATATAGACCTCCCTCTTGGGATCATAATCCCTAAGTTCTCTATTGGCATTATACAACGAAATCCATTTTTGTAGTGTTGCATGTGCAGGAATTCCATATCTGGCGCATAAATCGGTAACCGATCCTTCCACGTTGATATGCTTCCGAACCATTTCAATTTTAAATTCACTGGAATAGGAATGGTTAGCTGTAACAGAGCAGAGGGCTTCTATTCCCCCATTTTGATATGCCAGTATCCAGTTTCTTATAGTTCGTGTACTTTTTATAGATAAATCTACCATAATTTCAGAGACAGAACGTATTCCATTTAGATAATCCTCGACAGCAGAAAATTTTTCTTCAACCGTACACTTGGGTTTTCTTACCATAAAAATACCTCCAAAGTAGATTTTGGTTATTTACCTTGTTTACTTAAGAGGTATCATATCAGTTAATCTAAGAGGTGCTTTTTTGCGCCTTGAAAGGAGGTGGTTGAAGCACACCACATCGGGGAAAGCCCGATTTAATCATTACAACAGGCATTGCCTGAGCTGGTGCTAAGCCTGTAAGGAATCCTGAGAGGGAAAAGCCTAAGTGGGAGGATACCATCACAAATCGAATGCTGCACTGGTCGTATACACCGGAGCAGAAAGAAGAAGTGAAGAAAGCATTAGTTGCAGATGTTCCGAAAGCAACGATTCTTACTTATTTCTATCCGGAGGTTTCTGTGGAGAGGATAAGTTCATATCGGAAGAAGCATTAAATGATATAGCATAGGCACAGGAAATGTGGTATACTGTGCCTATGTAAAAAAGAATGTGTTTTACAAATCGAGATTTGTCTGTGAAAAGCCCGTGAATAAGCGGATGTTAATATGTATTGCTTGTGGCAACGGCTCTATTGAATATAGAATTGAGCTATCAAAAACAAGGAGGCAGAGATTATGCTAAATGAAAATATCAAAAGAATTAGAAAGTCAAAAGGGCTGTCGCAAGAAGAACTGGCAATTAAACTGAACGTAGTAAGACAG
Organism: Bovifimicola ammoniilytica; assembly: GCF_025567085.1. NCBI lineage: Bacteria > Bacillati > Bacillota > Clostridia > Eubacteriales > Bovifimicola > Bovifimicola ammoniilytica. The sequence continues at coordinate 2,743 of NZ_JAOQJN010000007.1, forward strand.
ACAGTATCAAAATGGGAGAATGGTTTGTCAGTTCCAGATTCCAGTATGCTGATTATTTTGGCGAATGAACTGGATACTACTGTAAGTGAATTACTTGGAGAACCTGTAGCAGAACCGACTACCGATGATTTAAAGATTCTTTCTGAAAAATTAGAAGTTATTAATTTGCAGCTTGCAAAAAGAAGTATAACAAAGGTAAAAACGATTCGATGGATTCTTATTTCATTGTGTGCGGTTATAGTGGTAATATTTATCGCACTTGCATCTACGAATAATTTTTATTTGAATTGGAATTACAATGATCCTGAGTTGGCAGTGGCAGGAACAATACTGCATGGGTTTGAATTCTTGTTTGTAAGACTCGCACCGATTGTTTTTTTGACTTCGGTGGTTGGAGTTGTGGTGACATATAAGAAAAGATAAATTCAAGTTTTTGAAACTGAGAAATCGGAATTTATGGAGGAGACAATGATGGATAAAAAGACACAAAAAATAGGAGTAATTTGTTCAATTGTACAGATTATATTAAGCATAATATGCTTGATTTATAATGCGATAAATCAAGAAAATATTATAATTTGGGTATTATTTTTATGCTCTGGAATTTTATTGTTAAGTTCGAATATTAGTAGAAACAATAAAAAAGAAGACGAGTGAGGAAGTGCAACTTCCAGTTTGCCAACTTGCCCTTTGAGAGAGGAGAAATCCTTTTCTCAAAGGGCTTTTTCTATTTATACAGATATTCGCAAACTACAAGATAAAGCTAAAACTTCATATACTCTAATCACAGAGGAAGTGGAGGTTTTGATATGAGTAACAGTTTAGCAGAAGTACACCCGGAGCTTGTTTCGGAGTGGTCGGAGAAGAACTTACCGCTTACACCTGATGACATTACTTTCGGTTCAAATAAAAAAGTATGGTGGAAAGGTGCTTGTGGTCACGAATGGAAGACAAGCGTTAAGGCTCGTTATAAGGTGAGCAGATAATCTTATCGGTCCACCATTTGAGATTCTTTCAGATAAGGCAGTTAAGTATTATGAAAAGCTGAAAGATAAGGGCGAGAATGTGTATATAGACACTCTTACCTATGAGCAGTTTATGATGCTTGGTGATGCGAAATTAAGCAGAAGATTCTCAATGCAGGATGAAGCAGAGCAGAAAGTAAAGATAGACAGGAAACAGGCAAATGAGCTTGAGTATGTTGATGAATCACAGAAGTCAGATGCTGCAGAAAGTGCTAAAGCTTCTAATGGAAGTGCTGGTGCTAAGCCTGTAAGGAATCCTGAGAGGGAAAAGCCTAAGTGGGAGGATACCATCACAAATCGAATGCTGCACTGGTCGTATACACCGGAGCAGAAAGAAGAAGTGAAGAAAGCATTAGTTGCAGATGTTCCGAAAGCAACGATTCTTACTTATTTCTATCCGGAGGTTTCTGTGGAGAGGATAAGTTCATATCGGAAGAAGCATTAAATGATATAGCATAGGCACAGGAAATGTGGTATACTGTGCCTATGTAAAAAAGAATGTGTTTTACAAATCGGAAGTTGAGAGGAGGTCGCTACAATGTTTATATTTTTATTTCTTTGTTCACTGTTAGTACCATTATCTATGACTTTCTTGGGATATACATGGAAAGATAATCCACCTAAAGATAGGCAAGGCATTTCGGGGTATCGAACTACTATGTCAAGAATAAATGATGAAACGTGGAAATATGCACACAAATGTTGGGGGAGCATAAATTTTGTTTTAGGAATTATCATAGCGATACTATCAATTTTTGTTTTGATTTTAATGAAAGATGATACAAACTTTGAAATGATTTCTGTCTATTTAGTGTTTTTACAATTAGGAATTATGATGCTTACAATTATTCCAACAGAATTTTTTCTACATAAGCATTTTACAAAATTAGGTGAAAAGAAATAGATAACTTTGAATTTTCACATTAGTTAATAATCACAAAATAGCGTAAAATAAGCAATGCAAAGAATATTTGCGCACCCAAAATGACGATGTAAAAGAAACATTGCTTGATAAAAATTACGATTATGATAAAGTGAGCCTATAAGGAGGTAGACAATATGCAATTAGGTCAAATGATTGTAAAAATAAGAAAAGATTATGGATTGACACAAGATGATTTTGCACAAAAATTCAATGTAACAAGGCAAACAGTTTCAAACTGGGAAAATGAAAAAAGTTATCCAGATTTGTTAACCTTGGTAAGAATCAGTGACGAATTTGATTGTTCACTTGATGTTATGTTAAAGGAGAATAATGCTGTGACAGAAGATTTGAACAAAAAAATAAAATATGGTGAAGAAAGTGCATTGATTGGAGGGATAAGCTCCATTTGTTTATTTATCTTTGCAATTGCTATGATCGTTTTGCAATATGGAAGCCCTTATATATGGGTGACTTTTTTACTTATTGCCTTTTTAAATACAAAAGCAATAAGTATTACACTTGACAATGTAAAAAAAGAAGGAAGGAAAACAATAGTATTATTTTTAGGTTTCTTTTGTATTGTTGCATTGCTAGTATTTGGAGTGATATCGTATATTAGATAAGAGTACAAATTCAAGTTGATATTTCACATATTTTAGGAAATTTAATAACTGTTATATTTGATTATCAAATTCTTCGCAAACCCTTGAAAATACTAAGTTTGTAGCAAGTGAACTTTCCCTTACTCTTTCCCTTGTGTTACATTTTCCCATTGCTTTTCATGAACCTTAATATGGGAAAAATTAAGGGAAAGAAAATTTCATAACACAATATAACATATAACAATAACGACATGGTGAACTGATTGAAATGTTTTCGATATTTAACTCTGTAACTGATTATCAAAAGAAAATGGAGATAAGATACGATGAGAACAATTTATGCAGAATATAATATAAACCACGATAGTATTGATGTTTACACAAGTGCTGGATATATGCTTCGCATTGATTGCTGGGAAGCTGAAAAAAATTTAAAAACCACATATGGATCAGAATGTGCGCTTACTTCATTGGCTGTGGATGAGCCTTTGGAATATGCAAGATTATATCTTGATGGCAATTTACAGATGTGGGTGGATGCAGAAGATTCATTAGAACTTTATTAAGCAAGAAGTGAGATAGTGTTGTAGGGAGTTTCCTGTAGTTAAAGATACCACACCCGATATGATGAACCCACGCTTATACACTACCAGCTATGATAAAAGAAAGGACAGCAATTTGACACTGCTGTCCTTTCTTTTATAAAATTGCAGTACACAGAAAAAAGCTGTAAAATGAAAAATATATTTGTCCTTGTAACAATTCTCGGACATTTGCCTGTTATACTATCTGCAAAAAGAAAAGGAAGTGACAATATGAAGCAGATTTTAATTGTCGAAGACGATAATCTTTTGAATAAAACGCTTACTTATAATTTGGAATTGGACGGTTACACAATAACTTCTGTTCTGAATGCAAGGACAGCCGCTGAATCATTAAAAACAAACATTTTTGATTTGGTATTGCTGGATATAAATTTACCAGACGGAAATGGTTATGACCTATGCCGTCTTATCAAGCCAGAGCATCCTGATACAGTAGTTATATTTCTAACTGCCAACGATCAGGAAAGCGATCAGATACGAGGATATGAAGCTGGTGCAGTGGATTATATCACGAAACCTTTTTCGATTAGTGCTTTGCAGCGAAAGATCAAAGCCATGTTCGCTATGTTGGAACATCACAAACCAGCTAAGGATATTTACGAGGATGGTAGCCTGTTTCTGGATTTTTCGGAACAATTTGCAAGTTTGAACGGGAAACCATTAGCGCTTTCTGCGATGGAATATAAAATGCTGAACCTATTTCTTAAAAATCCGAAGCAGGTACTTACCCGCCAACAACTTTTGGAAAGGCTGTGGGACATTGATGAAAAATATGTAGATGAACATACCCTTACTACTTCTATCAGCCGCATTCGCAGTAAGATTGAAGCGGATGGCGACACATATATCAAAACGGTTTACGGTATGGGTTATCAATGGACAGGAGGCGAAAAGAAATGAAACTGAATAACCTTTCTGCTAAGAAAATTTGTAGACTGATTAGTGCTGGCATGGTTTTCTCTATGCTGGTAATTACTGGTATTTTCGGCGGTATAATGCAGGATACACGAATTTTCATAGCGGGTGGAACATTGACACTCTGTGCATTTTTCTGGATTTTTCTATTGGTGCTGTTTTTTGGAAAACGCCTTTCTCATCTTACTTCTAATTTGTGCCGGACGCTGGACAACATGATTGATGGAAACGAGGAATTACAAAAGTCAAATGATAGTGAAACTCTTTTTGCCCGTATCAACCACCGCTTAATCCGGTTGTATGAGATTATGCAGAAAAACCGACACAAGATAGACATGGAACGACAGGAGCTTCAAATGCTGATTTCTGATATTTCGCATCAAGTAAAAACGCCTGTCAGCAATTTGCAAATGGTAACGGACACACTTTTAACAAAGCCTGTTTCAGAAGAAGAACGGATGGACTTTTTACAAGGCATACGCAGTCAGACTGATAAACTAGATTTTCTGTTCCAAGCACTGGTTAAAACATCCCGGTTGGAAACCGGAGCGATACGATTAGAAAAGAAAGACAGCAGCTTATTCCACACGCTTGCACAAGCCATGAGCAGTATAGTATATGCCGCAGAGAAAAAAGAAATTGCTGTATCCGTGGATTGCCCGGAAAATTTGATAATCTCCCATGATAGCAAGTGGACAAGCGAAGCCCTTTTCAATCTGCTGGACAATGCAGTAAAATACACTCCGTCAGGTGGAAAGATTTCTGTATCAGTGGTTCAGTGGGAAATGTACGTAGAGGTCAAAGTGACCGACACCGGCAAGGGCATTTCAGAAAGCAATCAGGCTGCCATCTTCCGGCGCTTCTATCGTGAGGAAGAAGTAAACGATCAACAGGGTGTAGGAATAGGTTTGTATTTGGCTCGTGAGATTGTAACAAGGCAAGGGGGCTATATCAAGGTCGTTTCAGAGCTGGGGCAAGGCTCAGAATTTTCTATTATGCTTCCTGTAAGGTAAGATATAACCACTTTTTTTGAAATGTCCGAGCGTTGTAACATTTCACTTTGATTTTCGATAAAAATTTTTCTATCTCGGACATTTGTGTAACATTTGTGGTTTACAATGGCTTTATCAACAGATAGAAAGCCTTGAAAGGAGCATTTGAATATGAGCATTTTACAAACAATCGACTTAAAGAAGTATTACGGCACAGAACCAAATATTACTCGTGCCCTTAATGGTGTAAATTTTACTGTGGAACAGGGAGAATTTGTTGCCGTAGTTGGAACTTCCGGCAGCGGTAAGTCTACATTGCTTCACATGATGGGAGGACTTGATACCCCCACTTCCGGCAGCGTGATTGTACGGGGAGAAGAACTCGCAAAAAAGAATGATGATGAATTGACAATTTTCCGCCGTCGTAACATCGGATTTATCTTCCAAAATTATAATCTGGTTCCGATTTTGAATGTATATGAAAATATCGTCCTGCCTGTGGAACTGGATGGCGATACAGTAGACCAGAAATTTATGGACGAAGTTGTGTATATGTTGGCTTTAGAAGATAAACTGGAAAATATGCCGAACAATCTTTCAGGCGGTCAACAGCAACGTGTAGCGATTGCACGAGCTTTAATTACGAAGCCTGCGATTATCCTTGCTGATGAACCGACCGGAAATCTTGATAGCAAGACCAGTGCAGATGTGTTAGGGCTTTTGAAGCATACCAGCGGAGAATTTAATCAGACCATTGTAATGATTACTCACAACAACGAGATCGCTCAACTCGCAGACCGCATTGTACGGATTGAAGATGGTAAAATTGTTGGCTAAAGGAGGTGGGAATTATGAATTATCCTTTTGAAAATGATACCAGTGCAGTAATTAAAAAATTAGCACGAAAAAGTGTGCGTTTTGATAAGAAGAAAAACTTATTTTGCCTTTCGGCAATTATTGTAGCCGTTGCTATGATAATGATGTCGTTGCTCACAGTGCAAAATATCATTTATCAAAATCAGAAAGAAATCGAAGGATTACATCAAGGGATTTTCTTTGACATTACGCAGGACAGTAAAGAAAAGTTGTTAGCAAACGAAGAAGTAAAAAGTGTAGGACTTTCCTGTAATATCAAAACAGTGAAAGAAAATTCTAAAGAACTGTCTCTGATTTATTATGATGATGACATGCTTAGTTTGATTCCTGCCTTTGACGGAAAATATCCAGAGAAAGCAAGTGAAATTGCTGTTACAGATGCCTTTTTTGCCAGTGAAAATAAGTCTCCGGAAATCAACGCCATAGTTCAGTTGAATCTGGATGGTACTTTGAAGAATTATACTATTGTTGGTATTTATCATGATAAAACTTCTACCGCTTATCCTGTTTTTGTTTCACTTGAAAAATGCCGGGAATTACGTGGAAATAACCTGCTTAATGGATATGTTTGGCTTGAAAATGCAGATACCCTTACAAAAGACGAAGCAACAGAAATATTATCTCAAATTTCAGAGGAGACTGGACTGAATAATTGGACAGTCAGCAGTTACTATGATTATGTAAATACAACTTTGTCCTTCAGTAATTATGCGGTATATGGTGTAGTTGCTGCCATTTTGTTTTTAGCTGCCGCACTTGTAATTTACAGCATTTTCTATATTTCGGTTGGACAAAAAGTTGCTGAGTTCGGACAGCTTCGGACAATAGGGGCAAGTAAAAAGCAAATTTATAAAATAGTTCTTAAACAGGGTTATATGCTTGCAGTTCCGGGGATTTTAATTGGTAGTATCATGGGAACGATCATCAGCTATTGTCTGCAATCAAAAGGCTGGTCAGTATTTGCATTTATTGTTTCTCTATGTGGCGCATGCCTTTTTGGAATACTGCTTGTTTATATTAGTGTTCGTAAACCAGCAAAAATTGCAGCGAATACTTCTCCAATTTCCGCCCTGAAAAATCCAGTGGGAATTGTAAATTACCGCACTCACAAAAGACATCGTATTACGCCTGTATATTTAGCGAAAATCAGCTTTTCCAGAAACAGAAAAAAATCTCTATTGACCATTTTATCATTGGGACTGTGCGGAGTTATATTTTTCCTTGCAGCAAGTTATCAGAGTTCTTTTAATGCCGAGAGTATGGCTCGTTATTGGGATATGAAGTACGGAGATTTCAAAATCAGCATTGATTTAGAAAACGAAAGTGAAAATTTGGATGCTCTCTTGCAGAAAGAATATTTTTCTGATTATGTAAAGCGTGTTGGAGATATAGAGGGAGTTAGCAATATATTTACTTATGCTACCGTACCAGTTGATTTTTCAACAGACAATGATATTTCAGATAGCACCTTGATGCTCGGCTATAATGAAAAGGATTTGGCGTCGCTAAATGCAGCGGTTTTATCTGGAAATATTACTGATGATACAGAATTAGTTGTAAGTGATCCCGAACGTATTTATGATGTTTACCATTGGAAACCTCAAATTGGGGATACTGTGACCTTTAATTTCAAAAATCATAGTGGTAAAACAATAACAAAAGCATTCAAAATTGGTGCAATCACTTCCAGCAATGATGGAATGGGTGGCTATATTTTCAGAATGCCGGAAAATATGCTCAAAGAACTTGCAGGTTATGACTGTACATACGCAATCGAAATACAAGCAGAAGCTGAATATCAGGAGATAATCGAGCAAGAACTCAAATTACTCGTTTCTGACAATAGGGATGTTCGCTTACAAACCCTTCAAGATTTTATTGTAGAACACCAATCAGACAATCGTGCAGGTTTTACATTAGCTTATGCGATTGCAGCCATCTTGTGGATATTTGCGGTCATCAATCAAATCAATCTTACTGTGACAAATCTTTTATCACAGAAACAGGAAATGGGCACACTAAAATCTATTGGTATGACAAATAAGCAGTTGGAGCAAGCATTTATGATGGAAGGTCTTTTTACTACTTTGATTGCATTGCTTATAACTGCTGTTGTTGGAATCCCCGGCGGATATGCAATCGGTATATTTTTGAAAAATGCAGGCATGTCTACGGGATTTGTATTTCCGGTTGTTGCTTTTACTCTTTTTGCTGTTGCTATGTTTATGCTTGAAAGTTTGATGACAATATTGCTTATTCATTCATGGAAGAAGCAATCTGTTATTGCAATAATGCGAAATTGACGATAGAAAGTTTTTCATATCTCGGTCAGCTCAACAATTACATTACTCTGCTGATACAGCCAGTCCGTAAATTCTTTCGGGCTGGCTGTTCCTGTTTTTACAGCCTTTTTTCTCTGTAATACTTCTTTTCATACAGTAAATTTTCACTAGGCTGGTATGGAGTAATTTTACTGTCTATACAGTAAGTTGAAAATACTAATATGGTCTTTTTTCTAACCAAACTTTAAGATAACATCTAATTCCAACATATGCGCCCTGCGAAAGTACGAAAAGCAATAGAAGATTTACTGACAGTACTTTTTTGATTGATTCTCCAAAATAAATGACAATAGCAACACTTGTCAGTATCATTAGTAGAGTAATAACATCCCAACAGTTTTTCTTATATAATTCTATAACCTTTATTTCTATCAGTATCGCCAGCATCCCTGTTCCTGCCATACATATTCCTACAATCAATATTAGCAATAACCAATATACCATTCCGGCTATAAAAGCATTTGGAATTTTTGTGCTGATTTGTGCCACAGATTGCCCGGCATCAATCGTCCAACCGATAAAAGTTTGTATGAATGATGCTGCATCATGGAAGAATGATTTGCAATCGGAAAGGAACACATCTGACTGTACTGCCTGAAAAAGAGTGGTTGTCAGCGAATACCATGCAAGAAGGAACAAGGTTGTTTGGAACATTACCGTTTTTGCTTTATACTGTCCGGCAAGTCGCTCTTTTTGTGTTTCGTATTTCGTTTTTGCATTCTGATAGGCTGCCCGGTCACAGGCTTCACATTTTTCATAGAGTACCGGCTTTTCCACCGGTATCTCTACGATTTTCTGATGTGTCCGGGCATAATCCCGTTCCTGTGTTAAGCAGCGTATTTTATCTTGACAATCCTCTATCGTGACGTTTGCGCTTCGCAGCTTTTCTTTCTCGATCCGCAATGCTCTGTCTGCCATCTTCAAGTCGTTCTTTAATGATTGAATATTCAATGCTCTGTTCTCTTTGTTTAATTTCTCGTTCAAGGTCAGAGATTCGTTGAGCTGCGTCTTCAGTTCCACGATAAGCTGGTCTTTCTGTTCCAGTTCTGCCTGTATCTCCTCGGTCAAGAGCAGAAGTTCTTCCAACTGTTCGGCGTTCTTTGATTCTCTGGATTCGTTCATCTATATCACGTCCTTTCTCTATCTGCTGTTCCAGTTCAGCAATTCGGTGTTCTGTTTCAGTAATAAACTGTTTTCGCTGTTCAGCTTCTGTGCCAATTTCTGCCATTGCTGATTTTCGTTTTCCAAAAGCTCTATCTTCGTTTTCTGTTCTTCCATCTTGGAAAGCAGTTCCTCGGTATTTGGCAAAATGTTGAGCAGCTCGGATAACTCGTTGTTTAATTTTTGTAATTTCTGATTCTGTTTTTGCATAAGAGAGAGTTGAGTGTCCCGGTTCTGCATTTCCAGAATCATTTCTGCCATTAGGTTCTGCTGTTCTTCGATTTGACCAATCATGGATTCCATTAAGGGTATAATTTCCCGGCTTTCTTCTAATGTCATTTAATCGCTCCTTCCATAATGATAATGCACCCGATACTTTCCCAAAGGTGTTTAGTATCTTTTGCAATAACGTGTTTTGTTGTTTTATGATTTGATTTTCCGCTACTTTCCACGAGCCTTTTATTTCCTGCCCGGCAAAAAACTTTTGTTCAATCTTTCTTGCGTCAGCTCCTTCATGGATGGTAGGAATCTGGAGTTTTCCCTGCTTTTCATAAGAACGATGATCAACTTGATTATGCAAAGGCAGATGTTCATTACATACCTTTGCCCATTCACTCCGCCACAGTTCACAATTTTTTGGATTGTTCCATCCAGTAGCATCGGTCAGCACCCGTTTCCATTGCAGGCGGTTTCTTGCTCCAATCTTCTGAATTCCGTTTTCGTCTAATACAGGGATACGGATTCCATGACGGTCAGGGTTTTTCTTATCCTGCCACCAGTTCGGATGGGATTCATCAATCACGATATTTCCGTTTTTATCTCTGACAAAATCCCAATCCTTGACTTCTTTCTTTCCCCAAGAATGATCCGGGTTAAAAGGACGCATAGTTAGAAGCAGATGGACATGGGGGTTGCCATTCCCTTTGTCGTGGATACTCCAATCAGCGCACATTCCTCTATCTACAAAAGTTTTTTGGATATAGTCGGTTGTATATTGAATTTGTTCCTGTCTGCTCCATTCTTTGGGGAGGGCAAATTCAAATGACCTGCCAAGTTGGGCATCTGCATTTTTTTCAATCTTCAATACCTCATTCCATAACCTCTGTTTCTGAAATGTGATTTTGAATTTTTTTAAAGCAGCTTCTTTATCTTCTGACCTTTTGTATCGGACAGATTTTTGAAAGCGTTTTATATTTTCTTCTGGTACTATCTGCCATTCAGGAGGTGCGTTTTCGCACATCATCAGCCGGGTGTAGACCACTTCTTTTTTAGAAGTGTAATAACTGATTCTCCCTGTTTCCTCGTTTTTCATCACATCCCCATTGAGATATGCGGAAGCGGAGATAACAGATTTCCCTTTACTTCGTCCGACTATTTTGATTGTGTAATGAAAGATCGCCATGTCTGGATTCCTCCTTTCTGACGTATCCGGCATAGATTTCCGGCAACATTGCTTTCAGTTTTAGAAAAAGCAGCATTGCCGGAACGCCCTCTGCGTAAGAGTGCCCTGCGCATAGCAGCCTGCATGGAATGCGCCTCTCTGGCGAAGAGTGCCTCCTGCGGCATGAGCAGGTCTGGCTGAAAGCCCCGCCGACGGAACGAGCCCGGCAAGCGTGAGCGCAGACCGGTTGCCACTTGTGGCAAACTTATTGGGACGACCTCTGGTTGTCCATAAGTGCGCCCTTCATGAAAAAGCAATGAAGGGAATGAAAAACTCATCCCCTCTGCCATTACACTTCCTCCATATCGGTATTGGTTTCTTTCTGCATTGCTTTTGAGAAAAATCTCCCATTGGCTTCCTGCCTTTTCAGAAAAACAATCAGCTTTGGGATGTCTTCTTCCTCAATAGGAGCACCAAGAACGGATTCCACCGCACCGCCAACCTGACAGAGCCTATGGGTTCGTTTTTTACTTTCTTCGGCTTTCTTTCGTTTCAGAAGTTCTTTCTTCTGTGCTGCATATCGTTTTGCTTTTTCAAGGCTTTCCTGTTCCTTCTTTTCCATTTCAAGCATTCGTTCTTCATAACTTTTTGTTGATTTTGCCATGATTACATTCCCCTTTCTTTTACAAACATAAGTTCTCGGTTGCGTATCAGAAGAAGCACATGGTATAATCTTCTTGCGTGTAGGTATATCATGGCTTCGGTCTGATAGAACCTTTGGCGGTTTCTTTGGAAGCCGCCTTTTTAATTTGCCGCAGTTCTTGTTACGGCTTTTACATTTCCTCTATCCCTCAAATCACGACCTTCATTCGCTTCCATAAACATTTCCAGAATATCGGTTTTAATCAGGACTTTGCGACCAACCTTTAATACTGGAAGTTTCTTCCATTCTACAAGCTGTCTTAAGGTGTTTCTGCCGATTCCCGTATAGTCAGCAGCTTCTTCGATGGATAATGCAATTTTTCTTTGCGTCATATAATCACCTCCTTATAAATTGCATTATGCAATTCTTGTGATGTAAGTATATCCTTTTCATATCTTTTTGTCAAGCGTTACGAAATATTAAAAATAATTTTTAAGTTGCATATTGCAATTACAGAAAAACAATGCTATAATTCATACATACCGAAAAAGGAGGCAGTCAGCATGAAAGATAAAGAACTACGCAAGCTGATAGGCAGCAGAGTAAAACAGCGCCGTCTGGAATTGAATCTGACACAGCCTTATGTCGCAGAAAAGATGGGTGTTACCGCTTCTACAATCCTGCGTTATGAGAATGGTTCGATTGACAATACGAAAAAAATGGTGCTGGAAGGTCTTTCGGAAGCACTCCATGTATCTGTGGAATGGCTCAAAGGGGAAACAGATGAATATGAAACCGACATTACGGATAAGAGAGAGTTACAGATTCGTGATGCGATGGGAGATATTCTGGAACAGTTACCGCTTGCCCTTACCAAAGAAGAAGATGCTTTTTCAAAAGATTTATTACTGCTGATGTTAAAACAATATGGTCTGTTTTTGGATTCCTTCCAGTTCGCCTGCAAAAACTTCAAGGGGAATGCTGGTCAGACGGATATTGCCAAAACAATAGGGTTTGAATCGAATGATGAATATAATGAGATTATGTTCTTAAGGGAAATCACTCACACCATCAATGCTTTTAATGAGATGGCAGACGTTGTAAGGCTCTATTCCAAGAAACCAAAAACAGCAGAACAAAGGCTTGCAAATCTTTTATCAGAAGTCTTATACGAAGATTCCGAATCGGTATAGTAAGACAACCGGAGTTATGATATACTTACACGCACGAAGCATTTCATCAGTTCCGATTGTCTAATATCGAAAGGAGACATACGATTATGGCAAAAGGATCTGTAAGAAAAAAAGGAAAGAAATGGTACTACCGCTTCTATGTAGAGGACGCAAGCGGCAATCTTGTTCAGAAAGAATGCGTTGGAACAGAAAGCAAAAGTGAAACTGAAAAGCTGCTCCGTCAGGCAATGGATGATTATGAGAAAAAGAAATTTGTTGCCAAAGCGGAAAATCTCACAGTCGGACAGCTTTTGGATGTGTGGGCAGAGGAGGAATTAAAAACAGGTACGCTCAGCAATGGTACTGTGGAGAATTACCTCGGAACAATCCGAAATATTAAGAAACATCCGCTGGCAGAACGGAAATTAAAAAATGTAACCTCTGAACATTTGCAATCCTTCTTCGATTTGCTTTCCTTCGGGGGAGTTCATCCCGACGGAAAAGAGAGAAAGGGTTACAGCAAAGATTATATCCATTCTTTTTCCGCAGTCATGCAGCAGTCCTTCCGTTTTGCAGTATTTCCAAAACAGTATATTACGTTCAATCCCATGCAGTATATTAAACTGCGGTATCAGACGGATGAAGTGGATTTGTTTTCCGATGAGGATATGGACGGAAATGTCCAACCAATTTCACGAGAAGATTATGAAAGATTGCTTGCTTATCTGCAAAAAAAGAACCCAGCCGCAATACTTCCAATCCAGATAGCCTATTATGCCGGGCTTCGTATTGGAGAAGCCTGCGGTTTGGCATGGCAGGACGTAAATCTGGAAGAACAATGCCTTACCATAAGACGCAGCATCCGATATGATGGCTCAAAGCGCAAATATATCATCGGACCAACCAAGCGGAAAAAAGTAAGGGTTGTTGATTTTGGAGATACACTGGTAGAGATTTTCCGTAATGCCCGGAAAGAGCAGTTAAAAAATCGAATGCAGTACGGAGAACTTTATCACACGAACTACTACAAAGCGGTCAAAGAGAAAAACAGAGTGTACTACGAATATTATTGCTTAGACAGAACAGAGGAAGTCCCGGCAGATTATAAAGAAATTTCTTTCGTCTGTTTAAGACCGGATGGTTGTCTGGAACTTCCAACTACTTTGGGGACTGTTTGTAGAAAGGTGGCAAAAACATTAGAGGGATTTGAAGGCTTTCATTTCCACCAGTTACGTCACACCTATACAAGCAACCTTTTAGCAAATGGAGCTGCCCCAAAAGATGTGCAGGAACTGTTAGGACACTCAGATGTAAGTACCACAATGAATGTCTATGCTCACTCCACAAGAGATGCTAAACGAAAATCAGTTAGGCTTCTTGATAAAGTGGTAGGCAATGATTAAAAAAATTCCCTTATTTCCCTTGTGATTATCTCATAAGGGTAAAAATAAGGGAAACTACATATCATTTCACTAATGGACAGGCGGGAAAGCCTATAAAATGGGGAAAGTTAGAGAGATAATTATATAAATTCAAGTTTTTGAAACTGAGAAATCGAAATTTGAGAAGGTAAGTGAATGGGATACCACGATACAAGATACCATGGAGGAATATGATAATGTCGAAAGATGAGTATTTGATAACCGATACGCCCCTCAAAGCGTTGACGGTTTTTGCAATGCCAATGATTCTTGGAAGTTTTTTTCAACAAATATACAATATGGCCGACTCTATTATTGTCGGCCAGTTTGTTAGTTCTTCCGCACTTGCAGCTGTCGGTGCATGTGCAGCATTGACCAATGTGTTCATTTGTGTGGCACTGGGAGCCGGTGTCGGAGCCGGTGTGCTTGTGAGCCGTTATTTCGGAGCCAGGGAGTATGGCAAAATGAAAACAATCGTGTCAACCTCCTTGATTAGCTTTTTGCTTCTAAGTATAGTCCTTGGTGTTTTTGGCTTTTTCTTCGCCAGCTCGATGATGAGTGGACTGCAAACCCCTGCCGACATACTGGATGATGCAGTACTGTATCTGCGGGTCTATTTTGTGGGCTTTCCGTTTCTGTTTATGTATAACATTCTTTCTACCATGTTCACCTCAATCGGCGAATCCAAAATTCCGCTAGGACTGCTGATTTTTTCGTCCATCCTGAATATTTTAATGGATCTTTGGATGGTAGCCGGGCTAGGTCTCGGTGTGTTCGGTGCGGCTATTGCAACCCTGATTGCACAGGGAATTTCTGCAGTGTTTTCGTTTTTGATTTTCTTTGCACGGATGCAGCAATATAAAAGCCCCTTTAACAGGTTTGAACGGCAGGAGCTGTATTCCATGCTTCGCATTGCGGTGCCGTCGGTTTTACAGCAGTCCACAGTGTCCATCGGTATGATGATTGTTCAGGCAGTGGTAAATCCTTTCGGTACACAGGCACTCGCTGGGTATACAGCAACGATGAGGGTGGAAAATGTTTTTTCATTGATCTTTGTATCCATCGGCAATGCGGTTTCGCCGTATGTTTCCCAGAATCTTGGCGCAAAGAAAATTGATCGTATTAAAAAAGGCTACCATGCTGCGCTGGTGCTGGATCTGTGCTTTGCGGTCATTGCGTTTGTAACCATTGAAGCGCTGCATACGCAGATCTCCTCACTGTTCTTAGGAAAAGACGGAACGGCGTTTGCTTATCAGGTGTCTGGTGATTATATGAGGTGGATTGGTTACTTTTTCATCTTCATGGGTATCAAGATGGCAACCGATGGAGTTCTTCGCGGTCTCGGAATTATGCGTCCGTTCCTCGTTGCAAACATAGTGAATCTTGCGATTCGTCTGTCTGTTGCCCTAATCTGTGCACCACGTTTCGGAATTGTCTTTGTCTGGCTTGCGGTACCAGTTGGCTGGCTTGCAAACTTTTTAATCTCCTATGTGGCTCTTAGGAGATCATGGTCGACTGATAAAATGGCATCCATTAGTTAAATTCCAATTTTTGAAACTGAGAAATCGGAATTGTGCGCCCAGATAAGGGCGAGTAGTCTAGCAGGTGGAATGCCTGTCTGGTAAGGTCTAACCAACCGCCAGTAGCGAGTCTTGGGTCTTCCACAGTCTGCGTCATACCAGCGTTTCTGAAGAAAAAATCAAAAGATCTTGACTTGGAGTTAACTTCAAGTAGTATACTAATCGAAACAGGAGGTAAAAAGATGAAGAAATTACTGATTATATATTATTCATGGTCAAATGGAAACACGGAAAGAATTGCAAAAATGCTGCAGAGTGAGACTGATAGCGATATTCTAAAAATAGATACCGTAGTTCCATATTCTGGCAGTTATGATGATGTGGTAAATCAGGGACAGAATGAAGTGCAGCGCGGATATGAACCTGAAATTAAACCGCTGTATATCAATATTGCAGATTATGATGTCATCGCAGTTGGGACACCTACATGGTGGTACACAATGGCTCCGGCTGTAAAAACATTTCTGCACCAACAGGATTTTACCGGAAAGACAGTAGTACCTTTTATGACAAATGGTGGCTGGCCAGGGCATGTAATAAAGGATATGAAAGCAGCCTGCAAAGGCGCAAATGTGGTTTGCGATATGCAGATACAGTTTGATTCTACAGGTGGAAGTAATCTGGAGACACCTCAGGAACAAATTAATGAATGGATACAGAGTGTGAAAAATCTTCTTTAAATTATGGAGGAAAAATATGACAATAAAAGAAGTGTCAGAAAAATATGGTATTTCACAGGATACCCTCCGTTATTATGAGAGGGTTAATGTGATTCCTAAAGTTACAAGAACATCCGGAGGAATTCGGGATTACCAGGAAGAAGATCTTAGATGGGTTGAGCTTGCAGTATGTATGAGAAATGCAGGACTTCCCATAGAAAGTCTGATTGAATATCAAAGGCTATTTAGGGCGGGAGATTCTACAATACCTGCGAGACTTGAGTTGTTGAATGAGCAGATGGATATTCTTCAGAAGCAAAAAGAGCAGATAGAGGAAACTATGGACAGGCTTTCTTATAAGATATCACGGTATGAAGAAGCAGTGAAAACAGGAAAACTGGTATGGACAAAGGAGGAATAGTACAAATGGCAAAGCTGGTAGCATTTTATTCAAGAGCAGATGAAAATTATTTTGGCGGTTCCATGAAATATATTCAGATTGGCAATACTGAGAAAGCTGCAAAAACGATAGCTGATATGACAGGAGCAGACCTTTTCAAAATCGAGCAAAAGATTCCCTATGCCGCTGATTATAATACCTGCATTGCACAGGCAAAAGAGGATAAACAGACAGGAAAACGACCAGAGATACTAAATCTGCCACAGGACATAGATCAATATGACGAGATTTATCTTGGATACCCGAATTACTGGGGAACCATGCCAATGGCTGTATATACTTTTCTGGAAAGTTATGATTTTACAGGAAAGAAAATTCATCCATTCTGTACGCATGAAGGAAGCGGATTGTCAAATACGGAGAGTGATATTAAAAAAAGTGCAAAAGGTGCAGTGATTGAGAAAGGCATTGCGATACATGGAAGCAGCGTAGATCAAGCGAAAGATGTACTTGAAAGATGGATACAGAAATAGAGGTTAGAAAAATGGAATGCAAGGAAATACGTGTTGATGTAAGAACTGCGTCAATAAAAGAAAGTGCAGAAGGGCAACGTCAGACAAAAATATTATTTCAGATTAATCATACAATGCCTTTTACTGATGAATATAATTATTTATTAAAGGAATTGTTTGGAAATAACCTAGGAGATGGGAGTATGATATCACCACCGCTTAATGGAGCATGTGTTGGAAGCGTAAAGATTGGCAGGAATGTATTTATCAATTCTAATCTTCTTGCAATGGCAAGAGGTGGAATAACGATTGAAGATAATGCTATGATTGCTGCAAATGTACAGCTTATTTCCAATAATCATGATCCATATGATTTGTGTACTCTGACTTGTAAGCCTGTTCTGATAAGAGAATATGCCTGGGTAGGAGCTGGAGCTACGATACTTCCGGGAGTATGTATCGGAAGACACGCAATTGTGGGAGCTGGATCTGTAGTGACAAAGGATGTACCGGATTATGCAGTAGCAGTTGGAAATCCGGCAAAAGTAATAAAAATGCTTGATAAAGAAAAATTTCAGGAGGACTAAAAAGATGGAAAATATGAAGTTGAATAACAATTTGGAATGTCCAATGCTTGGACTAGGAACTTTTATGTTATTACCAGAGGATGCCTACACAAGTACATTAGAGGCATTAAAAATGGGATATTCCCTAATTGATACAGCAAATGCTTATGTAAATGAGCGTGCAGTTGGAAGAGCAATCAAGGATAGTGGAATTGACAGAAAAAATATATTTCTATCAACAAAAATATGGGCTAGTGAATATGAAAATGAGAATACTGTAGAAGAAACTCTAGAAAGACTTGGTGTTGATTATGTGGATTTACTTTATATACACCAGCCTGCAGGCAACTGGCTTGCCGGATACAGAATGCTTGAAAAAGCGTATAGAGAGGGCAAAGCAAAATCCATTGGTATCTCGAATTTTGAAGGAAAATATATGGAAGAGTTGGAAACAAAGTGGGAAATTCTACCTCAGTTTATTCAGGTGGAAGCACATCCATATTTCACACAGAAAGAACTTCGTGTAACTTTAGACAAATATGGAATTAAGCTTATGAGCTGGTATCCGCTGGGACATGGAGATACAGCATTAATGAATGAGTTGGTATTTGCAGGACTTGGAAAAAAATATGGAAAAACACCTGCACAGGTTATTCTCCGTTGGCATACTCAGATGGGATTTGTTGTAATTCCTGGAAGTAAAAATGCAGAACACATTAAGGACAATATGGATATCTTTGATTTTGCATTAACAGATGAAGAAATGGAACAGATTGCAAAGCTGGACAAGAATGAAAGATATTATCACCGCACGGATGAACAGCTTGTACAGTTTGCAAACTGGAAACCAGAGTTTGAAAAATAATATGGAGAAAATAGTATGAGCAAAAATGATGTATGGCTGAATCAGTAAAATGGGGAAGTACGGAGCAACTGCTTCAATCTTTTTATCTAGATGTAGTTGTGGAGAATATTTGTTATGATTAGAAAGTTGCTGAACGGAGATATCGATAGAGTTGCTGACATATGGTTAAAGACAAATCTGAAAGCACATTATTTTATTTCCAATCAATACTGGAAAAGTAATTATGAATTAGTGAAAGAAATGATGTCACAATCCGAAGTCTATGTGTATGAAGATGATAAAATGATTCAAGGATTTGTAGGACTAAATGCTGAATATATCGAAGGTATTTTTGTCTCCGATGAAATGCAGTCATGTGGCATAGGTAAGCTTTTATTAGATTATGTTAAGGATAAAAAAGTTAGCTTACGATTAAATGTATACCAGAAGAATGCCAGAGCAATTTCTTTTTACCAAAGAGAAGGGTTCATTATTCAATGTGAAGATTTGGATGAAGATACTGATGAAAAAGAGTACACTATGCTATGGAAACGAAAATAGAAATCGAGATTTGTCTGTGAAAAGCCCGTGAATAAGCGGATGTTAATATGTATTGCTTGTGGCAACGGCTCTATTGAATATAGAATTGAGCTATCAAAAACAAGGAGGCAGAGATTATGCTAAATGAAAATATCAAAAGAATTAGAAAGTCAAAAGGGCTGTCGCAAGAAGAACTGGCAATTAAACTGAACGTAGTAAGACAGACAGTATCAAAATGGGAGAATGGTGATACCGTTCCAAATACTGATACACTTAAGCTCTTATCTAAAGAATTTGATGTTTCAATCAATACGCTTTTGGGAGAACCCAGAAAGCTGATCTGCCAGTGCTGCGGGATGCCAATTGATGATGAGTCCATATTGGGACGTGATAAGGATGGCACATTAAATGAGGAGTATTGTAAATGGTGTTATGCAGATGGAACGTACACATATAACGATATGGATGAATTGATTGATGTATGTGTAAAGAATATGGTAAATGAAAGCTTTACCGAAGAACAGGCACGCACTTATCTGAAAGAAATGCTTCCAAAGTTAGATTATTGGAAAAGGTATGCTGAACTTAGTGATAATGGGCAGTTTGAAGAGTTTAAAAAGCAATTGATAAATGAAATTAATGATCTGCATATAGACGGACTTCCAAGGGTAGACAAACTAAATGCACTTGTGGGGAAATATGTGAATCTGGAATATACTCTGCCGAATGGACAAAAAGTGAAATTCCTTGATGATCAGAAAACTTATCTAGGGAATCAACTGGAGTCCGAATTTGGAGGAGACAGGTGCTTCGGTATTCTGGCAGGCATGGATTTTATTCTGGTATGTACATATGAGAAAGCTGGTAAAAATCCAGAGCTGTTGATTTATAAAAAGAGATAATATAAACAAGTTCCTGGGAAATAATCAATTCAAACTTAGAGGAATGGATATTATGATGAACTATATCCGGAAAAGAAAGAAACGAAGGGCAAAATATACCCGAATATGACAATATGGTGGATATTGTAAATGCAACAAATTCAAAAAAAGTGTTTATCAATTTAGGAGTAGCAAAAAAGATATGAAGAATAAGTTATTTTTGATAATCATGGTAGTTATGGTATGTTCATTGACCGCATGTGGGCAGCAGGAAACCGGAACTATGACTAATACCGGAAACAGTACAGAGCAGGTCGTTACGAGTGAAGATAATAGTGAGCTGGCAACAGCAGAAGATAATAATATGGAGCAAACAGAGACGAAGGAACAAAATCAATTACAGGATGTGAAGCCTTCATATAAAGAATTCAGAGGCATATTAGATGAAATTGATTCGAATATTCAGCCGGGAACAGCCGAAAATGGAATGAATTCTATTAAAACTGCAGCACATTTGCTTAACTGGGGAGTTGGAACCAGTATGACCACAGATGAGGTTAAAAAAGTGACAGTATCATGGCTTTCTGATAAAGGAAACTCTGAACAGGAGGAATTTTCGAATAAGCTTGCATCTGTGTATGATGTATATCAGAAATTATTAGGTCCTGATGCAAAAGAATTACTTGAGCAGGCAGGCTGTGATGATGCGGCATATCCATGGAGTGATGCTCCTGTTGAAACAATTGAAGCAATTGTAGATGTAGTACAGCTCCCGGAGGGTTACGAAAATGATAATCCGGGTGCAAATGCTCATGTTACATAGAGAAGCAGGAACAAATATAGCAAGGACAGTCGCCCCATGCTATTCCGAAGCAAGGGAACACGGTAGAAATGTTTACAGATTTATGCTATCATATATGCAACAGCATTGAACAGCGACGGTCTGGCGCAAACGCCATACCGCCGCTGCTGCTATCTCAAAAACTTTTTGAAAAACTTTCGGATTTGTTGTAAGTTTTCACTCTAAATCCATAGTACATAGGTAAGGGAGAAAGGAGGAGCCGCTTTGATAGAAGATGAAAAAATTATACAACTATTTTTCGAGCGTTCCGAGCAGGCAATCAAGGAGCTGGATTTGAAATATGGGAAAGTCTGTCACAAAGTATCATATAACATACTGCACAATAGACAGGACGCAGAAGAATGTGTCAATGACGCTTATTTAGGAACATGGAACGCCATACCGCCACAGCGACCAAACCCTTTGCTGACATTCCTATGTAAAATTGTCCGCAATCTTTCCATCATGCGCCACCATTCAAATACGGCTATAAAAAGAAACAGCACCTATGATGTTGCTTTAGAGGAATTAGAGGGATGTTTAGCGTCCGCAGCCACAGTTGAAGTGGAAATTGAAGCAGACGAATTGACCCGTATCATTGACAGTTTTCTTGAAACTCTGTCGCAGGAAAACCGGGTAATCTTTATGCGCCGCTATTGGTTTTCTGATACATACCAGCAGATTGCAGAACGTGTCGGCATTACAGAAAACAATGCGGCTGTTCGTTTGACCCGCATTCGTAAACAAATGAAAGACTATCTAACAGAAAGAGAGGTTTCACTATGAAAGCAAAGAAATTTTCCGAAGCATTAGGAAATGTCCGTGATGAATATGTGAGTGAAGCTATCGCATATCAGAGTAAGCGCAAAAGTCGCAGTTGGCTCAAATGGGGAGTTGTTGCAGCTTGTCTGTGCCTGATAATGGTAGCTACGATTCCTCTTTGGCGGGGTAACTTTGTCAGCAATCAAGGTAACGAAGATAAAATTCAAGGTAACAAGGATAAAATTCAAGGTAACGAGGATAAAATCATTGATTCCGAGAATGGTGTGTCCATTCCAAAACTGGATGTAAACTTGTCTAACGATGTTGAGGCAGACATGATAGGATTCTTCATCTATCAAGGAAACTGCTATGTACAATATGAATGGTTTGATAATGCAGAGAGTATTGTCGGCGAATACCTTGGAACAGCATCCGGTTTAATTGATGAGTGGACGCCTGGAGATGGATATGTAGAACTTGCAGGTAGTGTCAGAGGTGATTTCTATTCTGTAAACGGGTATGATCCTAATTTCATGCTGTGTATGAAGTACGATGACGGACAGGTTTCTACCTACATCTGTAATTCCGGCATTACGCTCAAATACGGCTCCGAATTGTATGAAAAAAGGTTGCACCTGTCCGAAAACTACAGTGCGGTGCAGTTTGAAACACGTGAGTCATGGTATTACAGCAAAGACGAGGTTCATTCTCTGAATGGCGACGCAGAAACCGTCCAGTCCTTCTTAAATGCACTGAATACCGCAGAGTTTATACTGTGGTCAGATGTACCCGAAAAGGAAGGTTACACAACATCTTCCATCTATGACACAGAAATGTACCATGTGTATTTTGAGATGAAAAATGGCTTAGTTGTTCATCTCCAACTGTACGAAAACGGGTATGTACGTTTTCGGGGAATGCCGGATATCTGTGTGCAACTCTCTCCCGATGACTATACTCCGTTTATAGACTTGATGAATAGAACATCGTAATCAAAAAATCAGCAAAATAGTAAAATCGATTGCCCATGCTCGTTGGTAATCAAAGGAGCAACAGTCTAAACTGCTATCGCTCCCGTTCATTATGAGAATAAAAAACTGAATACCCGCCGCACATCACAGCGGCATACCAGCCGAAAAGGAACTGCTGTCTTAACCGATGGCAGTTTTCTTTTTCGGGAAGTATTCAAGAAGTCATTAAGTCTTGAGTGTAATGGAAGTGGTAGGAAAGTTCACAAAGGTGTGATATAATGTACTAAATTGAGAGCGACAAAAAAAGTAATTTAGTGTTGAGAAAAAGGTGTTAATATATGAAGAAAAAAATAAGTTTAATATTAAGCATAATATTATATTTAGTTGCTATATTTATTTTGCTATATTATTTTAGTGTAGAGTTTAATGAATTATTACGTTTAAGTCCAACGGGAAGAATAGTATTATTACTATCAGGTTGTCTTTTTATGTATTTTGGTGGTTTAGTTTTAACAAAATATATAGATAAGAAATATAAGAATAAGGTTTTAAAAATAAATATAGGTATATGGTTTATTTTATATATTATATTATTATCAACACTTACCTTATTTGATGATTACTTTTTTAGAGAAAATTTTAATATATTGAATTGGAATAGTGAATTGTTTAGAAGTTATATGTCTAACTCATTTAATTTAATTCCATTTAAAACAATATTTGGTTACATTACAAAGTTTATTAGTGGAGATATTGCACCATATATATTTATATATAATATTTTAGGAAATGCAGTTGCTTTAATGCCTTTTGCCTTTTTCTTACCAATATTATTAAAAAAACAAAAGAAATTTAAAAACTTTTTAGTAACTATGATTTGTATAGTTATAGGTATTGAACTGTTGCAATTTATTACAATGTCTGGTTGTTGCGATATAGATGATGTGATTTTAAATGTAGTAGGTGCATTAGTTATGTTTGGTATATTGCGAATAAAATCAATCAACCAATTAATAAGAAACATATTTCTTTTAGAAAAAAATAAAATTGATTATAAAGATTTAGTAAAAAAGATTATTATTATTTTAATACCAATTATCTGTATTATTGGAGTTGTTTTTATAAGTGAAAATAAGTATATAGATAAAAATAGTCAAACTTTTACACACTTAAAGATAATAGATAAAACAAAAGAAGAAAATATTGCTTGTAATACTGCATTAGAACAATTTTATGAAGATAAAGAATATATATATTATTTTCCTTGCGAAAAAAGTAAATATGTAATAGTTATATATTCTAATGGTTATCAAGAAACTGTAAAATCATCTTTAGAATATGGAGATATAACTATTGAAGATTTAGAAAGAAATAATATAGAATTTATCAAACAGAAAAAAGATATGAGTAACTGATAAATACCAATTGTTGCCATCCATAAAGCAGATGGAAACAGATGGGAAGGTGTCGCTTCGTGGTTTGATTCAAGGGCACTTTTATTTGGATGGTCATTTTCTGCAAAAAAGGGACACTTTCTGCAAGACATATGGCATTTCATTTTATTCTATGCTATTATTACAAATGATACAATAAATCGTTCTGAATAAAGTGTTTTTCAGGAAACATCCAATGTAGAAATTTTGATTATATAACCACCTTGATTTTTCGGAGTTTAAGAATATAATAATATCAAATCAGGATTTAGTAAATCAGGATTAGATACATGAGGAGGTGTTTTTATGTTTATAGGCAGAGAAGCAGAACTACAATTCCTAAACGATAAATATGAAGAAAACAAAGGACAGTTGATTGTCTTGTACGGCAGACGACGTGTTGGAAAAACGGAAACCCTCAGAGAGTTTTGCAAAGGCAAGTCGCACATTTTCTTTTCCTGTACTCAGACAACTGACAGGATGTAGCTTGCAAAGTTTTCAAAACAACTCTTGAAAGAGGATATTCCTGCAAAGCAATATGTTACGGAGTTCGCTGATTGGGAAAAAGCATTCAGAGCTGTTTTGGATTTGCCTTATGGGGATGAAAAGAAACTTGTCATCATTGATGAGTTCCCGTATATGTGTCGAGGAAATAAAAGTATCCCTTCCATTTTGCAGAATTTGTGGGACGCAGAATTTAAGAACAGTAATGTAATGCTGATTCTTTGCGGTAGTGCAATGAGCTTTATCGAGAAAGAATTGCTTGCTGAAAAGAATCCGTTGTACGGCAGAGCTACCGGAATTTACAAGATGAAAGAAATGGGATTTTATGATGCTGTAAAATTCTTTCCGGACTACTCACCTAAAGACAAAGTGCTTACCTATGCTGTGCTTGGAGGTATTCCTCATTATCTGAACCAATGGAATCCAAAACTGTCTGTGGCGGAAAATATTAAACGCAACATCCTGACAAAAGGTTGTATTCTATACAGCGAGGTAGATTTCCTGCTTCATCAGGAACTGAGAGAAACACCGATATATAACTCCATTATTGAAGCTGTGGCACTTGGTAACACGAAACTCAATGACATCAGTCAAAAGTCGCTTGTTGAGGATACTTCAAAGACGAGCGTATATTTGAAGAACCTTATCGAATTAGGAATAGTGGAAAGAGAGTTTTCCGTTGACGCCGGAATAAAAGATCAGGCAAATACCAACAGAGGTACTTACCGCCTGACGGATAATTTCTTCCGTTTTTGGTATGCTTTTGGATATACGAATTTCTCTCAGCTTGAGGATGGAGATGTCGAAGGCGTTTACGATTATGCGGTAGAACCGCTGTTACACGAATTTGCTTCTTTCAGCTTTGAGGATGTATGCAAGGAATTTGTTCGTGAAATGCAAAAGAAAAATGAACTGCCATTCCGTTATAACAAAATGGGAAGATGGGTTGGAAAAACAACGGTTCGTGATAATAATGCGGTTGATGGTTTGAGAGTGGCTGAAACAAAGATAGACCTGCTTGGAATTGGCAGGGGTGCAAAGAAATATCTTGTCGGTGAATGTAAGTTTAAGAAGTCACCGTTTAGCTATTCCGAATATCTCGACACACTTGCAAAACTAACACCGTTGAAGCAGAAGGCGAAATTCTACTATGCACTGTTTTCAGAAAGCGGTTTTGATGATAAGATTGAGAGTGCTGCCGAAGAAAATGATGTGCGGTTATATACACTTGAGGATATTGTAAATTATAAGTAGTTCATTGAACATCACAACCTATAAAAGTAATGACTTCTTTCCGAGTGCTTGCAGAGGTATCGGCAAATCCTACTTTCTTCGGCTGGGGGTTCAGGTACTCGGACCGGAGAAGGTCAAGGAGCAGTATTAGCAAATGGTTGTTCAGGCGAGTGAAAATATGAAGTAAATAAACTTAGAGTTGAGATTAAGGGTACTCTTGATTCGTCAAGTATATAAATTAGAAGAAACTGCAATTATGGCTGTTGGGATTCTTTTCTGTTTTAAACGGAAGAGAAAAAATGAGCTGACAGAGGTTTAGTATCGCTTGATATAATAATAGAGCTGTCCATTAAACACCCCTGATACATTTTAACCGAAATGTGTCAGGGGTGTTTTTATGAGAGAATCGTATTTTTTAAAATGTCAACCAGTAAATAAACGAATAGGTTGACAAAAGAGGATGAAGTTTGATATAATTTCTTCGTTAAAGAAGTGTTAAAATGACGACCAAAGAAAAAATACTCGAATTATTTGAATCAAACAGAGATACTTATTTTTCGGGAGAAGAACTTGCCCAAAAACTTTCTATATCCCGGACAGCGGTTTGGAAAGCTGTCAAAACATTGCAGAACGAAGGTTATGCAATTGACGCTGTAACAAATAAAGGCTACTGTCTTTCAGCAAAAACAGATATTTTGTCAGCACAGGGAATCACAAAATACCTGCGTACTGAAATTAAAGATATGAATATTTCTGTTATGGATATAGTGGATTCCACCCAAGAACTACTCTGCAAAATTTCGGAATCAATATTTATCAACCGAAAAACGGATTTCCAAAAGAAATATCACGATGGCACAGAAGATTGTTGTTCATCGGGCAAAATCAGTATTAGAATTTAAGGAGATTATATGCAAGAAAATAAAACCAAAGATTTAATTATGTGTTCCCTTTTTGTCGCTCTGATTGTTGTAGGAGCGTTTATCAAAATTCCCATTCCTGTTGTACCATTCACTTTACAGCTTTTATTTACAATGATGGCAGGACTTTTGCTTGGCGGAAAACTCGGAGCTTTGTCCGTTTGTATTTATATTTTTATGGGACTTCTCGGTATTCCTGTGTTTGCAGAAGGCGGTGGCCTTGCGTATGTTTTAAAGCCGAGCTTCGGATATATTATTGGTTTCGCCGTTGCGTCCTATGTGACAGGCGTTATTGCCAATAGGGCATATAAACCAAGCTATAAACGCTTGCTTGTCGCCAACTTTATCGGTCTTGGAATTGTTTATCTGTTCGGAATGGTTTATTACTATCTGATGAGCAATTTCTATCTCGGAAACCCAATCGGCTTATGGCCGCTATTCATATATTGCTTTATTTTAGCGGTGCCCGGCGATATTGTGTTGTGTATTCTCGGAGCGTTTCTTGGGAAAAGACTGATTCCTATTATGAAAAAAAGCAAAATGTGAGGATATAAAAATGAATCTTAATGAATTAACAAACGAAGTTATGAACGGCAGACAAATCACAAAAGAAGAGGCATTATTTCTGTATGAGCAGCCTCTCTCTGAGTTGTGTAAAAATGCTGATAAAATCCGTCAGCACTTTTGCGCTAATCAATTTGACATTTGCACAATCATCAATGCCAAAAGCGGAAACTGTTCTGAAAACTGCAGGTTTTGCGCACAATCAGCTCATAATCATACCTGTGCCACGAAGTATCCGTTGCTTCCGAAAGAAGAAATTTTAAAGCAGGCAAATATAAATCACGAACAGGGTGTTCTTCGCTATTCAATCGTAACATCAGGTAAACGCTTATCTGATGCGGAAGTAGATGAAATGTGCGAAGTTGTTCGGGAAATTAAAGAAAAAGTCGGCATTTCCGTTTGTGTTTCTTTTGGATTGTTGAATGAACAGCAGTTTCGTAAGCTGAAAGAAGCAGGTGTGACAAGAGTACATAATAATCTCGAAACCTCACGCAGGAATTTTACTAACATCTGCACCACTCATACCTTTGACGATAAAGTACAGGCAATCCGTTCAGCACAGGCAGCGGGACTGTCTGTTTGCAGCGGAGGCATTATGGGACTTGGTGAAACCGCCGAAGACAGAATTGATATGGCGTTCAGTCTGCGTGAACTTGGCATTAAAAGCGTACCTGTAAATATGCTGAACCCAATCCCCGGTACTCCGTTCGGAAGCAATAAGAAATTGACGGAAGAAGATATGCGCAGAATTGTGGCTGTTTATCGTTTCATACTTCCGACAGCTTCGATTCGTCTTGCAGGCGGCAGAGGTCTGCTCCCCGATAAAGGCAAAGGATGTTTTGTTTCGGGCGCTAATGCGGCAATCTCAGGAGATATGCTGACAACTGCGGGAATTACAACAAAAACAGATATGGAACTATTAAATGAACTTGGATACGAGGCGAAAATTTGCAATGAGTAAGAATATCTTTATTACAGGAACGGGAACAGATGTAGGAAAAACTTATGTGACAGGACTGATTGTTAAAAAGTTGAGGGAAAGCAATAAAAAAGTGGCTTATTTTAAAGCGGCAATGAGTGGCAACGACCGCCGCTTAGACGGCAGCTTGATACCGGGCGATGCCTTGCAGGTAAAAACTATGTCGGGCATTGAACAACCGCTCGAAGAAATGTGTCCGTACATTTATGAAACGGCTGTTTCTCCGCACTTGGCGTCAAAATTTGAGGGAAATCCTGTTGAAATGGAACAGGTGCTGAACGGATTTGATAATGCCTGTAATAGGTATGATTATGTTACGGCAGAAGGTTCAGGCGGTATTCTTTGTCCGCTTCGTTTTGACGAACAAAAAATTCAGTTAGAAGATTTTATCAAGGCTCGTGAGTTATCCTGCCTGATAATTGCTGACGCAGGGCTCGGCACAATCAATGCCGTTGTACTAACCGCAGAATATATGAAATCTCATAAAATGCCCGTGAAAGGCATAATCTTTAATCATTATGAACCGGGCAACAAATTACACGAAGACAATCTGTTTATGTGTGAAACTATGACCGGGCTGAAAGTGATAGCCTGCGTTAAAGACGGAGATACAGATTTGGATATTCCGTCTGAAGTATTAGAAGGACTTTATGAATAACACGGAGGAAATATTAAAATGATTTGGTATCCATATGAGCAAATGAAAACAATGAAATCGCCCTATAAAATTGTTAATGCAGAGGGCGTTTATCTTTATACCGAAGACCAGAAGCTGATTGATTCGGTATCATCTTGGTGGAGCGTGATTCACGGTTATAAACATCCCGAACTCAATCAGGCAATCGAAACGCAGCTTGAAAAGTTTGCCCACGTTATGTTGGGTGGATTGACGCACGAATCGGCGCAGAAGTTGTCCGAAAAGCTGGCAAGCTTTCTGCCGGGAGATTTGGATTACTGTTTCTTTTCGGATTCGGGCAGTGTTGCGGTTGAAGTTGCTCTGAAAATTGCTTTGCAGTATTATATGAATCGAGAAGAAACACAGCGGACAATGGTGTTGGCACTTAATCACGCCTACCACGGTGATACTTTCAAAACAATGGAGGTGGGCGATGACGAGGACTACCATTTTGTTTTGAAAGCATACGGTGAAAGCAAAAATGTCATTCATATTCCTACTGAGATAAAAGCACTTGAACAGGCTTTCGCAGAATATCACGACCGCTTAAACTGCTTTATCGTTGAACCTTTGTTACAGGGGGCAGGCGGTATGAGAATGTATGATATTTCTTTTTTACAACGAGCGAGAGAGCTTTGTGACCAATACGGTGTGCTTCTTGTTTTTGACGAGGTTGCAACAGGTTTCGGGCGCACAGGCAATCGCTTTGTTGCAGATTTAGTTTTACCTGATATTCTTGTTCTCGGCAAGGCTTTGACGGGTGGATATATCGGTCACGCTGTTACGGTTGCAAACCGAAAGGTGTATGAAGGCTTTTATGACGATAATCCTTCTCACGCTTTAATGCACGGACCTACCTTTATGGGCAATGCGTTAGCTTGCAGTGTGGCGCTGAAGTCCATAGAGTTATTTGAAACTCAGGACTATATGTCGAAAATCCGCAGGATTGAAGAAATCACCCGCCGTGAGATGGAGGGATTTTCTGACCCACGCATTAAAGAAATTCGCATTATGGGCGCTTGCGTATGTATTGAAGTGTATAATTCCGATACCATTAAAGGTTATCAGCAATTTGCGTATGAACGGGGCATATTCAGCCGTCCGTTCCTCAACTATATGTATGCAATGGTTCCTTATGTAATTGAGAAAGAAGAATTAGTCAAGGTTTTGAATACAATGAAAGAATGGTTTCTTGAAAAGTAGGTAAGAGTATGGATTCATTGAACATTACAGCCCATAAAGGCAATTATGCTCAATAAGATTGTTGCCTCGCTGGGGCAACAATTTAAAAAAAATTCAAATCGAATACCAGTAATCTGCGTGAGGTGTCGTCATTTAGCGACACCTCTATTTTTCTGCCTTTTTCTCTCTTGAAAAATTCTAAATTTTAGTATAATAGAGTTATCGAAAGCAGAGTGCTCCCGATAGAACAGAAAGCACGAGGTATGGTTATGAGGAGTAAAAGTCCTGAATTGATGAAAGAAATATGTGAATATGCAGAGCAGTATTATCTTCAGAATGGACATAAGTTATATTATTCATCCAAGAAATTAAATTGAGAAAGATGGAATTAAAAACAAGGTTGAATCTAAATATCTAAGGGATATTTATACCCTATTCTAACTGACAACAGATTTACTCTATCTCAATGAAACATAATAATTGCAAATCTAAAAATTTATTGCTACAATAAAAGTGTATATTAACCTTATTTCTAAGAAAATATATAATTGTGTCAATGAGTGGCAAGGGGAACCAGGCCACTTCCCAGCTGTAAAATAGCAACCTTTGCTAGGTGCAGGAGCAGACCCAACATTATTTTGAAAAGAAAGAGGAGCAGAAGAAATGAGATTTGTAATTCAAAGAGTAAAACATTCAAGTGTAACAATAGATGAAGAAGTTAAAGGAAAAATCAATAAAGGATATATGGTTCTTATCGGCATCGGTCAGGACGATAACGAAGTAATTGCTGATAAGATGGTTAAAAAGATGATTAATCTTAGAATATTTGAAGATGCAAATGGCAAAACAAATCTTGCACTTAAAGACGTAAATGGGGAATTATTGCTTATTTCTCAGTTTACATTATATGCAGATTGTAAAAAGGGTAACAGACCATCATTTATTAAGGCAGGAGCACCAAAAGAAGCGGAAGAATTATACGAGTATATTGTTCGAAAATGTAAAGAAGAGGTAGAGGTTGTTGAAAAAGGAGAATTTGGTGCAGATATGAAGGTAGAGCTTCTTAATGATGGACCGTTTACTGTTGTGCTGGATAGTGATGAGATAATCTAGGAGAATGTAAGATATATAAAATCGGAATTGTGATTATTATAGCTCTAAAGTAAATATTCAAAGAAAACGCAAAAATAATAGAGTTAATGATATAGATAAGAAAAAAGTAATTAAAAAGAAAGGAGCATATGATGTATCTGAACATAAATACATCATACAGGAACTAAAATGATAGAGACACAGATTGCAATACCTACACTACTAAAAGTAGGCAAGGGAACAATGAAGAACCTTGGAACATATTTATTGGCAGGCAATATGAAAAATGCTGTTGTATATTTTGGAAATGGTCTTATTGATATGTTTGGACAGGAGATAATTGATAATCTTAAAAATGACGGCATTAATGTAATTGAATACAAGGAACTTGATACGGTTAAGATAGAGGATATTATTGATTTAGCATTTTCAATTGATGCGAAGTGTCAGGTTATCGTCGGAATAGGTGGCGGAAAGGTAATTGATACTGCAAAATATGCAGCATATTTAAGAAAAATGCCATTTATCAGTATTCCGACCTCAGCATCTTCGGATGGCTTTTCAAGTGCGAGTGCATCGCTTATAGTAAAT
This sequence comes from Bovifimicola ammoniilytica, assembly GCF_025567085.1. Classification (NCBI taxonomy): domain Bacteria; kingdom Bacillati; phylum Bacillota; class Clostridia; order Eubacteriales; genus Bovifimicola; species Bovifimicola ammoniilytica. The sequence continues at coordinate 34,533 of NZ_JAOQJN010000007.1, forward strand.
GGAAGAAGGACATCAGTACCAGCAAGAATAGCATATGGCATTGTAGTTGATACCGATATTATTAAAAGTGCGCCTGCGAAATTCATTTATTCAGGAATCGGAGATATGGTGTCTAAGATTACGTCTTTATATGACTGGCAATATGAATCAGGTATGGGATATTCTAAAATAAATGATTTCGCAGTAATGATAGCTAAAAAGGCAGTAAACAGTTTTGTGAGAACACCATTTAAGACTATACAGGATGATTTATTCTTAAAAGAGCTTGTAGATTCACTTGCAATGAGTGGAATTGCTAATGAAATTGCAGGCGGAAGTACACCGACAAGTGGCAGTGAACATCTGATTTCACATTCGCTTGATAAAATGCTTGAAAGACCACAGTTACATGGTATTCAGGTCGGAATTGCAACTTATGTAATGAGTGTTGTTCAGGATCACAGATATGTTCGTGTAAATACAATATTTGAACAGACAGGCTTCTGGGATTATGTTGAGACATTAAATCTTGATGTAGAAGATTATATAAAGGCAGTGGATATGGCACCAACAATCAAGCCACACAGACACACATATCTACACGAAGAGAAATATAGAGATTTTGCAAAACAGGTATTATTAGAAGATAGTGTAATGAAGAGAATTTTTCATTTGGATTGAGAAAAAATAAAAACATTGCGGAATGGAGATTAGTGTAAAAAATAATGTTGATACACTTATTTTTTACACGACTAAATGTGTCACAGGCGCCACATTTAGTGTTTATCGCAGAGCCAAATCTGACATTTGGCTCGCGATTCCTCCGGCGTAAACGTCTGCGGAATGGAGAATAGTATGAAATATGATGCTTTATTATTTGATTTAGATGGAACAATGTGGGATGCTACTGAAAATATAAGAATTTCCTGGGAAATGGCTGCAAGAACTTTTGATGGATTAGAAGATAGGATAATAACTAAAGAAGAACTTCAAAGTGTTATGGGATTGCCTATGGACGAAATAGCGGCAAGGCTTTTCAAGGAATTTGATAAAGAAAAACAGCTTGAAATATTAGATAAATGTTGTGAGGTCGAGAATGAATATCTGACAGAAAAAGGTGGAATTTTATATCCTGAACTTGAGTCCACACTTGCAAAATTATCTGAAAAATACACACTTTGTATCGTAAGCAATGGTCAGGCCGGATATATTCAGACATTTTTAAATGCACACAATATGTCAAAATATTTTAAAGATTTTCAGAACTGGGGAGACAATAAGGTTCCAAAGGGTGAAAATATTAAGCTTGTAATTGAAAGAAATAATATAAAAAATGCAGCATATGTAGGTGATACACAAGGCGATGCCAATGCAGCAAAGATGGCAGGAATAGATTTTATTTATGCTGAATATGGCTTTGGAAATGTTGAAGAATATACATTTGCAATAAAGGAATTTAAGGATTTGCTTACGCTTTAGCAAGTGATGATGATTACATCAATCAAAACAGCAAGTTATATAGAAATGGAGTTCCATATGAAAGTTAAAGTAATAAGGTCTAATAGAAAAACCATATCAATACAAGTTAATACTGATCTAACAGTTACAGTAAGAGTGCCGGAATATGCAACGAACAAGGACATAGATAAGATACTTCATGATAAGGAATCGTGGATTATGAAGCATATGGAACAGATAAGAGAGCAGAATGTAAGATATGAATCATCAGGCCTTAAACATTTGACGAAAGCAGAAATCGAAGACTTAGCTGATAAGGCATTAAAATATATTCCGCAGAGAGTTGAATATTTCTCGAAAATTGTAGGCGTAGATTATGGAAGAATTACAATTCGTAATCAGAGAACCAGATGGGGAAGCTGTAGCAGTAAGGGTAATCTTAATTTCAATTGTCTGCTAATGTTGACACCAACAGAAGTGATTGATTATGTTGTAGTTCATGAACTTTGTCACAGAAAGGAAATGAACCATTCAAAGAATTTCTGGATAGAAGTTGAAAAGGTGATTCCGGATTATAAGAGGTCAGTTAAATGGCTGAAGAACGAGGGAAGCCAGATAATAAGGTTATTAGATTCGAATGTAAAAATTTAGGTGAGGTAGAAAAAGTTACGGAAACAGAAATTAATAAGATATTAATGACAAGTTATTCCTTATATGTTAAAATCAGACACATAACTATCATATATGAATAGTTTATAAAAGACGTAGGGAAGGAGGAGATTATAATGTCAGAACTATATTGTTCGAATTGTAAGAAGTTACTTAGTAATGATGAGAAAGCATCTGGTAAATGTGCAAATTGTGGAGAGAAATTCTCAAGTACATTAATAGGTGCAACAAGACCAATTGAGGTGAATACTGACATAGCTACTGAGAAAAATATTGTAGGTATGGTATTAAAAGTTATTGGTATTTTAATACTTATTGTTGGAACAATTACAAACTTTATACTTATAGACAAATATGAATACGAGTATACAATTTTTAGTTTCATTGTTCCGGAGTTAAGAACTATTGTTAGTGGAATGATACTTATCGGCTCGGCAGAAATTGTGAAGTTATTACAGGATATTAAGAACAGAATGAGATAAGAGAGCAATATGAAATGAAGATAAATATTTCATTTCATACATAAGAGAAATATATAAGGAACAAAAGAATCATATAAGAAAGATATATAATAAGCGACATAATAAGCGATATAATAAACGATGCATATTCAAGTTGACACATATTTTAGTATGTGATAAAATCAGAAATGGTTTTGAAATAACAATTCAATATAATATGCATTGAGGGTGCAAAGTAGATTATGAAGAATCTTTTAGAGAATAATCGCCATCGGCTGTAAGCGGTTTAAGATATTCATAGATTGAAATTTCACACCGGAGCATTGTCTTTGAAATATTTGAAATAAAATATAAGTAGGAGGCGACGTGAGTGAGCGTTAATCACATTGAGAGTTTACATATCACAAGATATATAAATCGTAATATATATAAATTATAATAAATATATGAATAGAAAGTTATATAATCATATATAGATATAAGTTTATATAATTAGATATAAATACTGATGTATTTTATATAACGGATATCAAGTAAATAAGATATCAGATATGTAAGAATATGGGTGGTACCGCGGATAATATTCGTCCCAGCTAGGAGAAAGTCCTGGCTGGGTTTTTTTTGCTTACCAGGAAATTTCGTTGAAATTGTCTTGGTAAGTAAAAAATGCTCTGCGAGGATACGCACTTTGTGATATAGGAAGATGTCACATAAAGTGTGTGTAAAGCGGTATAAATAGTCGCAGGACAGACAGGATAATCCAATAAAATAATCAAATAAATAAAATATATGAATGGAGGATAATCATCGATGAATGAAGCATTAGAAAGTATTAAGCAGAAAATCTTAGATGGTGAAAAAGAACTGACAAATTCCAAGGCTGTTTATGATTTTAAGAAATCATTTCTTGATTCAAAAGTTGGACAGATTGGACAGTTAATGAAAGAAATGCGTAATATTGCACCTGAAGAACGTGCCAGCTATGGTAAAGGTGTAAACGAATTAAAGGAATGGGCAATTAATTATTTTGCAGAAATAGAAGAAAAGATTAAAGCAAAAGAATTAGAAGAAAAGTATGAATCAGAGAAAATAGATGTTACAATGCCTGCTAAGACTAAACAGACAGGTAATCTTCATCCTATTACACAGATGAGAAATCAGTTAATAGATGTATTCCAGGGAATGGGATTTGAAGTGTATGAGGGTTCAGAAATTGAAAATGATTACTATAACTTTACTGCACTAAATACACCAAAGGATCATCCTGCGCGTGATATGCAGGATACATTCTATTTATCGCCTGAATTTTTATTAAGAACACAGACTTCAGCAGGACAGATTCACGTTATGGAAAGCAAGAAGCCTCCTATCAAGATTCTTTCACCTGGTAAGGTTTTCCGTTCAGATGATGATGCAACACATTCTCCAATGTTTACACAGATGGAAGGACTTGTTGTAGATGAGAAGATTACACTTTGTGACCTTAAAGGTATGTTAGATGTATTTGTACAGAAGATATACGGTGAGGGAACTGTAACACGTTTAAGACCATCATATTTCCCATTTACAGAGCCATCAGTTGAAGTGGACTGCAGTTGTTTTGAATGTGGTGGAAAAGGCTGTAAATTATGTAAAGGTACAGGCTGGATAGAGATTCTTGGAGCAGGTATCGTTAATAAAAAAGTATTAGAGAACTGTGGAATTGATTCTGAAAAATACAGCGGACTTGCATTTGGTATTGGTATTGAAAGAACAGCAATGCTTAAATACGGAATAAATAATATCAAGTTATTATTTGAGTCAGATTTACGTGTATTAAAACAGTTAGATGACTAGGCGAAAAGGAGGATTATTATGTTAGTACCATTGAGCTGGTTAAAAGAATATGTAGATATAGATATTACTCCGGAAGAACTTGAGAAAAGATTATTTTCAAGTGGTTTTGAAGTAGAAGAACGTTATGAAGTCGGTAAAGACATCAGTAATGTAGTTGTTGGGCTTGTAGAAGAATGTGAGGGAATACCTGATACACACTTAAGTCTTTGCAAAGTAAATGCAGGCGAGCATGGAACATTCCAGATATGCTGTGGTGCAGATAATGTTAAAGCAGGCGGAAAGTTCCCACTTGCTCTTGTAGGTGCAACAGTATATGCAACAGCTAAAGACCATAAGACAGTTGAGGGTGTTATGACAATTAAGAAGGGTAAACTTCGTGGCTATGAGTCATTTGGTATGCTTTGTTCAGGCGTAGAACTTGGTGTAAATGACAATATGTTTAAGGGCGGAGATTACAACGGATTGTTAGTATTACCTGAAGATGCTGAAGCAGGTGCTGATGTTAAGCCTATTCTTGGACTTGATGACTGGATATTTGATATAGCCATTACTGCTAACAGACCTGATTGCCAGAGTATTCTTGGTATTGCCAGAGAAGTAGCAGCTATCCTTAATACAGACTTAAAGATGCCTGCCACAGATTATACAGAGACAGAAGTTAAGAAAGATGGCTTTAATGTAACAGTTGATGCATCAGATTTATGCCCAAGATACATTGCACATTATGTATATGATGTTAAGATGGGTGAATCTCCTCAGTGGATGAAGAGACGACTTGAATTAGTAGGAATAGGTGCTATTTCAAATGTAGTTGATATTACTAATTATGTTATGAAAGAAATCGGTCAGCCAATGCATGCATTTGACTGCTCATATCTTGAGGGTAACGCAATTAACGTAAGACGTGCTAATGACGAAGAGAAAATCGTTACATTAGATGAACAGGAATATACACTTAATTCTAATAACCTTGTAATCTGTGATGGAGTTAAACCGGTAGCATTAGCAGGCGTAATGGGTGGACTTAATTCAGAAATCAGAGATACGACTGAAACAGTAATGTTTGAATCTGCTAAATTTGCCCGCGATAATATAAGAAAGACAGCAAGAAGTCTTGGTAAACGTTCAGATGCAAGTGCAAGATACGAAAAAGGTGTTGATGAATATTCAACAGTATTAGCTATGAAACGAGCACTTCATTTGATAGAAGAATTGGGCTGTGGTAAAGTATCTTCAACACATATTGATGTAAATGTAGGTAATTCAGTAGAGCCACATGAGATGAAAGTAAGTGTTAAGAGAGTAAATGACGTATTAGGAATTGTAGTACCTGATGAAGATATAATTAAGATAATGAAAAATCTTAATTTTGCACCATCAATTAATGGTGATGAGTTGATACTACAAGTTCCTGCATATAGAGAAGATATGGATTCATATCCAGATGTTGCTGAAGAAGTAATTCGTATGTATGGTTATGATAACGTTGTTCCAACATTTATGCCTGATGCCAAGGTGACAATGGGTGGAATTAACCAGAAACAGAAGAAAGAACTTAAGCTTAAGAAGGCACTTTGCAGTATTGGTGCATACGAGGCTATACATTATTCATTCTTCTCACCTGCAGATTTAGATATGCTTAAATTACCTGAAGATGCAAAAGAGAGAAAAGCAATTAGTATTATTAATCCTATTAATGAGGACCTTTCATTGATGAGAACGACATTAGCAGCTTCTATGATTAATGCTATTGCAAGAAATATGAAGAAAGATAATGAAACTGGAAGATTATTTGAAGTAGGTAATGTATTCATACCAAAGTCACTTCCTTTAACAGATTATCCTGATGAAAGAGAAACACTTTGCGTAGGTATCTGGGGTGATGATGAGGATTTCTTTACACTTAAAGGAATAGCAGAGACAGTAGCTGAAACGCTTTGTCTTGATTTTGAATATGAACCTGCTAAGAAATCATTCCTCCATCCATATCAGACAGCTATAATCAAATGTGAGGGAATCGAAATCGGTTATTTAGGAAAAGTTGCATATGATGTTGTTAAGAACCTTGGAGTTCGCGGCGATATGTATGTAATGGAAATGGATCTTAAACTTATGTCACAGTGGTATGACAGAAAGACTATGTTCACTCCATTGCCAAAATTCCCTGAAGAGAAACGTGACCTCGCACTTGTTATGAATAAAGATATAACTTGTGGTCAGGTTGAAGACTGCATAAAGAAATCATGCAATTACATTAAATCAATCACATTATTTGATGTATATGAGGGCGAACAGATTCCTGCTGACAAGAAGAGTATGGCATTTACAATAGAATTTACACCTAAGGAAGAAGCTTTTGAAGCAGAATCAGTAGACAGATTTGTTAATAAGATTCTTAAGAATCTTAAGAGAGAATTAGAGATTGAATTAAGAGCATAAATTTTAGAAGTATTTTCAGAGAAAAAAAGTAAAATTATAAAAAGTGGTGAAATAAGTCCACAGATGTCAGAATAAAAAGACATTTGTGGACTTTTGTGTTATAATGAGCAAAAGAAAGATAGCTATAAGTAAACAATGAAAGCAGATAGATTTACCAAGGAGGATAATAGATATGAAGTGGTCAGAATTCTATGAAAAGGCGGACAATTGTGAAGTAAGTACAGTTGTTAAAATGATACCATCACTAGAAGAATTTGGTTCTCCAAAGGAAATTGCAGACGTAATATTGATAATCGGATCCGAAGATAAGAAAGGTGCTAATAGTTTATTAAATAAGGCACTTGATAAAGGTATAAAATTCAACGCTGATGAACTGTCAGACATTTTCGGAAGTTGTGACAGAGAGAATTTCGACAAGGCACTATATAGTTCAGCGGATAGATTTACTGATGAAGATATAGAGAATCTATATTATATTATAGAAGAAGATGTAGTTGTTAAACTTGCTAAGAAATATGGATTAAAATTACCAGATGATATTGCATCTGAATATGAAGAGAAGATGGTTTCAGACACAACGCCTGTAAGCTGGGAGCAGTTCTATGATGGTATGTTTGAATGGAATGAAGAGTATTCTAAGAGACGCTCAAGGGTGTTAACGGATTATGGTAATGAAGAAGATATTATTACAGTGCTATATCAATTATTTGATGGAGATATTAATGGCGCAGATAATTTTATAAAAGAAGCTGTTAATCATGGAGTGACATTTTCGGGAAACAATCTTTCAGAAATATCGTATTTTTGCAGTGGTAGTATATTCAGATATGCACTAAATAAATCTTCGAAGAGATTTACGGATAAAGATTTAGAAGATGTAAGTGATGATTTAAATGATGATGAAGTAATAAAATTAGCGGAAGAATTACATCTGAACTTACCGGAAGGCTACGAGATATACGACGAAAATGATGATATTGATGAAATTAACAATATAGCTGAATTACAGGCAGTGATACTTGATGCCATTGAATTAGCAGATGAAGCATTAAAGGCACTTAATGATGCCGGGGCTGCAGTTAATGAAGGAAGCAGGACGAGTTTATTTGATATACTTAGTAAGAGTTTCTATTCATCAGCAACTAAGAATCTTGCACTTGAAGAGGCGGATTTTCAAATACAGACGGCAGAAGAATCAATATCACAACTCAATGGCATATTAAAAGGAATTAGTAAGTGCAGGTATATTAAAATGAATTCAGAAAAATTAGCTTCTTTATTAGATATGTATACTAACGATAGTTTTATTAATATGATAACGCATATGAAGATAGGAAAAATGGGTAAAAATATTAATAAAACAACCAAAGATGTAATTGATACCAGACATAAGCTTGAGAAGATATATAAAAAATTGTGCAAGGCTGTATAATTGAAATACTTTTAAAAGGAAAAGAGATAGGATTATGTCAGTAGAAAATAAAATTATAAGAAAAGAGATTCATTTCACAGGTGCAGTTCAGGGTGTTGGTTTTCGTTACAGGGCTAAATATGCAGCAGATGGTTGTGGTGTAACAGGATGGGTCAGGAACGAATGGGACGGTTCGGTATTAATGGAAGCACAAGGAACTGAAAGGCAGATAAATGAAATGTTAAAACTTATTAATCAGGGACAGTATATTATGATAGACAGGTTAGATTATCATAATATACCACTTGAAGAATACGAAAGTGGTTTTCATATCAGGTAGATATGAAACGATTAAGGAGGATATGAATTTGGCTAAAGGAACAAACCAGAAACTAAAACTAATATATCTTATGAAGATAATGCTTGAAGAAACAGATGAAGAGCATAGACTTACTATGCCTGAAATTATAAGTGAACTGTATAAATATGATATTTCAGCAGAGAGAAAGAGTGTATATAATGATATAGAGGCTCTTAAGTATTATGGTATTGATATTCAGAGTGAGAAGAAAAATAATACATATAGTTATTATGTTGCGAGCAGACAGTTTGAATTGGCTGAATTAAAATTATTAGTCGATTCGGTACAGTCTGCTAAATTTATAACCGAGAAGAAATCAATGGAGTTAATTAAAAAGATTGAAGAACTTGGAAGTAAATATGATGCATCTAAATTACAAAGACAGGTATTTGTGACAGAGCGTGTAAAAACTATGAATGAAAGTATATATTATAGTGTTGATGCGATACATACGGCAATTGCTGAGAATTCTAAGATAAAGTTTCAATACTTCCAATGGAATGTTAATAAGGAAATGGAATTAAAAAAAGATGGCGAATATTATAATGTAAGTCCATGGGCATTGTCATGGGATGATGAGAATTATTACCTGATTGGATTCGATAGTCGGGATAAGAAGATTAAGCATTACAGAGTAGATAAGATGCTGCATATTGAGACTGTCAAAGAGAAGCGGGATGGAAAGGACAGATTCAAAGAGTTTAATATGGCTGTATATGCAAAAAGAATGTTTGGAATGTTCGGCGGTGTAGAAGAAACTGTGAGATTAGAATGTCATAATAGTATGGCGGGTGTTATTATTGACAGATTTGGTAAGGACATTCCTATTATAAAGAAAGATAGTGAGCATTTTACGGTAAGTGTGAAAGTGGCAGTAAGTATGCAGTTTATAGCATGGATAATAGGATTAGGTGAAAAAGTTAAGATAACAGGACCGGATAATATAGTTGATAAAGTTGATGAAGAGATTGAAAGATTAATAAGACAATATAAAAATTAAAAAAATTTGAAAGATAAATAAAAAAGTGGTGTATATGTATATGAACCTAAGAAAAGATAGTAAGTAACAGGAGGTTCTATCGTGCATGATAAGAAATTAATAACTCTGATTGAGGAAAAAAATGAACAATGCATTTCCTTGATAGCAGACAAATATGAGAAATTGTTATATCACATAGCATATGGAATTCTGGGTGGACGAGCTGAAGATATAGAAGAATGTATTAACGATACATATTTGAAATTCTGGAATAACATAGGTAAATATGATTTAGAAAAAGCTTCAGTTAAAACTTATTTGAAAGTAATTTTGCGAAATACGGCAATAAACCGGTTAAGAGATATTGGAAGAAAAGAAGAGAATATGTCTTATGAAGATTTGACGGATATTGCAGCAACGTATGCTGATGAAAGCCAGAATGTTGAAAATAAGTTAATTAACCGCGAAAAGGTTATATTACTTAATGAAATAATTGGAGAAATGCCGAAGAAAGATAAAGAGATTTCAATAAGACGTTTTTTCTATCTTCAGTCTTCAAAAGAGATTGCAAGAGCAATGATGATGACGGTTTCAGCAGTAGATTGCAGGGTTTCAAGAATCAAATCAAAAATAAAAATTAAATTTGAGGAGAACGGATATGAGTGACAGAGAATTAGTTGATATATTTTCAAATATTGATGTTTCTTTTTTGGAAAATGATAATTTTGAAAAAGACAGATTTATTAATAGAAAGCCAGTAAAAGTCGGAATGATTGTTTCAGGCACAGTTTTAGCAGCTGCCTTAACAACGATAACGATAGTAGCAACTGTTAAGAAGAAAAGATTAAAGTTAGCGTAGATGACGCAGAAATGAGGATAAAATGTTTGAAAAAGTAAAAGAAATTATAGCATCAGAATTAGGAGTTGAAGAAGATAAGATTACACTTGAGTCAACATTTAAAGATGACTTAGGGGCAGATTCACTAGATTTATTCCAGATGGTAATGTCAATCGAAGATGAATATGGAATAGAGATTCCAACTGAAGATTTAGAAAAAATGTCAACAGTTGGTGATATTGTTAAATATTTAGAGGATAAACAGTCATAATTATAAACACGAAGATTCAGATATAATATAGATGAATTAAGAATAGACGGATTGTATATACCTATATTCACAAATCCGAATCTGAAAATAAAGTGGATAAAAATATATCATGAGATATAATTTTTCTTATCCCTTTATTTTTTGACCTTTTTTCAGAAAAAAACAGAAAGGATTACATCAAAATGAATACAAATATATGTGAAATGTTAAACATTAAATATCCAATATTTCAAGGTGGAATGGCATGGGTAGCTGAACACAATCTTGTATCAGCAGTATCAAATGCTGGAGGACTTGGAGTTATAGCAGCAGGAGGTGCACCGGTAGAATATGTCAGAAATGAGATACGAAAGACCAGAGAACTTACAGACAAGCCATTTGGTGTAAATATTATGATGCTTAGTCCAAGTGCTGAGGAGATAGCATATATGGTAGCTGAAGAGAAAGTTAATGTTGTAACAACAGGAGCTGGTAATTCAGAAAAATATTTTGAAATGTGGAAGGAAAAAGGAATTAAAATAATACCTGTAGTGGCATCAGTAGCACTTGCTAAAAGAGTTGCTAAACGCGGTGTAGATGCTGTAATTGCAGAAGGATGTGAATCAGGTGGACATATTGGTAGTTCTACAACAATGACGCTTGTTCCACAGGTGGTCGATGCTATTGATATACCAGTAATAGCAGCTGGAGGAATTGGCGATGGCCGGGGAATGGCAGCAGCATTTATGTTAGGTGCTACAGCTGTACAGATAGGTACGAGATTTCTTGTGGCTGATGAATGTATAATCCATGATAATTATAAAGAAAAGGTAATAAATGCAAAAGACATTGATTCAGTAGTAACAGGGACCACAACAGGTCATCCTGTAAGAGTATTGCGAAATAAAATGACTAAAGAATATATAAGATTAGAACATAATGGTGTCGGATATGAAGAATTAGAAAGAATGACACTTGGTTCACTTAGAAAAGCGGTTATAGATGGAGACAAAGATAATGGTTCATTTATGGCAGGGCAGATTGCAGGACTTATAAGTAAAAGGCAGAGTTGTGAACAGATAATAACAGAAATAGTATCAGAGGCAGATAAATTACTGCGAAATGGAGATTAGTGTGAAAAATACAGATTGATATCTGATTTTTCACACAGCTAAATGTGTAGCAGGCAACACATTTAGCATTTATCGCAGAGCCAAATCTGATATTTGGCTCGCGATTCCTCCGGCACATTGTGCCTGCGGAATGGAGAATAGTATGAGTAAAATAGCTTTTATCTTTCCTGGACAGGGCGCTCAATATATTGGAATGGGCAAAGACTTTTATGAAGAATTAGACGAGTGCAGAAAAATATACGATATAGCAGATGAAATTTTAGACTTTGATATAAAAAATATCTGCTTTAATGAGAACGATTTAATAAATGAAACTGAATATACACAGGCAGCAATTCTTACAACCAGTATGGCAATATATAAGGCTGTTGTTGAAATTGGAATAAAGCCGGATGTGTGTTGTGGACTTAGTCTCGGAGAATATAATGCTTTGGTTGCTTCAGATGTTATGAAATTCTCAGATGCCCTTAAGACTATAAGAAAACGAGGAATCCTTATGCAGGAAGCAGTTCCTGATGGAAAGGGTACTATGATGGCGGTTTTAGGACTGGATAATGAGATTGTATCTAGAGTATGTGAAGAAACTGAAGGAATCGTATCCGTTGCCAATTATAACTGTCCGGGTCAGTTAGTAATCTCAGGAGAGAGAGGAGCTGTTGCTATGGCAGCACAGAAACTTAAAGAGATTGGAGCAAAACGTGTAGTTGAGCTTAAAGTAAGCGGACCTTTCCATTCTGAAATGATGGCAGAAGCAGGAAGAGAACTTAGAAAATATATTGAGAATGTGGAATTTAATAAGCCGGTAATTCCGTATGTTGCAAATGTTAATGCACTATATATAGATAAGAATAAAGATATACAGTATATCAAAGATTTACTCGAGAAACAGGTATCATCATCTGTTATGTTTGAACAGTCAGTTAAAAATATGATTGCTGATGGTGTGGATACGTTCATAGAAATTGGACCAGGAAGAACATTAAGTGGTCTTGTTAAAAAGACAGATAGAAATGTTAGTGTTATGAATATAAATTGCATCGATGATTTAAAAAAATTAATTGAATTAAAATAGCATTGAATCAGGTAACTTATCAGTTTATATAATGAAGAAGAATGAAACCTGTAAGATATATAATTTTAAATAGAATATATTAAGATTTGGAGGATACATATGCTTTTAGAAAATAAAACAGCCATTGTGACAGGTAGTGCAAAAGGTATAGGAAAAGGAATTGCCACAGAATTTGCAAAGCAGGGAGCAACAGTAGTAATTAACTACTGTGGTTCTAAGGAGGCAGCATTAAAAACTGTAGAAGAGATTAAGGCATTTGGTGGAAAAGCGATTCCATATCAGGCAGATATATCAGATTATGAAATGTCTAAGAAAATGATGGATGATATTATAAAAGAATATGGTGCAATTGATATATTGGTTAACAATGCAGGTATTACAAGAGATAACCTTATTCTTAGAATGTCAGAATCAGAATTTGATGATGTAATCAGGACGAATCTAAAAGGAACATTCAACTGTATAAAACATGTTACTAAATATATGCTAAAGAATAAATCAGGGAAAATTATTAATATTTCGTCTATTTCGGGTGTGAATGGTATTGCAGGACAGGCTAATTATTCTGCATCTAAGGCAGGAATAATTGGGCTTACCAAAAGCTTTGCCAAAGAAATGAGTTCAAAGGGAATTAATATAAATGCAATTGCTCCAGGATTTATAGAGACCGATATGACAAAAGTATTAAATGATAAGTATGTTGAAGAGATAGTGAATACAATTCCTTCAAAACGAGTTGGAAGACCAGAAGATATTGCAAAAGCAGCATTGTTTTTAGCATCAGATATGTCTGATTATATAACTGGACAGACACTTATGGTAGATGGTGGTCTTGGATTATAACGATAACAAACAATAAGTTAAAGATAGATATTGATGATGTGTTTATTCATATGGAGAAGACATCAAAACAGGAGGCAGGAATGAAACGAGTAGTAGTTACCGGTATGGGTGCAATTACACCTATTGGAAATAATGTTGAAGAATTTTGGAACAATATAAAAGATGGAAAAGTTGGAATAGATAATATTACTAAGTTTGATACAACTGATTTTAAAGTTAAATTAGCAGCTGAAGTAAAGAATTATAATCCTGAAGATTATATGGACAAAAAAGCAGCGAGAAGAATGGAATTATTTTGCCAATATGCAGTAGTTGCTGCCGGTGAGGCAATTAGAAATTCAGAAATTGACTTAGAAAAAGAAGATTTAAACAGAATTGGTGTGTGTGTTGGATCAGGTATTGGAAGCCTGCAGGCAATGGAAAGAGAACATGCAAGATTATTGGAAAAAGGACCTAATAGAATTTCACCAATGCTTGTTCCAATGATGATTAGTAATATGGCAGCTGGAAACGTTGCAATTACATATGGATTAAAAGGAAAATGCACAAATATTGTTACAGCATGTGCAACAGGTACACATTGTATTGGTGATGCAGCAAGATATATTCAATATGGAGAGGCAGATGTAATGGTGTGTGGCGGAACTGAATCAGCTGTAACACCAATAGGAATTGGGGGATTCAGTGCATTGACGGCACTAACATCTACTGAAGATAAGACTAGAGCATCTATACCATTTGACAAGGAAAGAAGTGGTTTCGTTATGGGTGAGGGTGCAGGAATTGTTGTACTTGAATCTTACGAGCATGCAATGGAAAGAGGTGCGAAAATTTTAGCAGAAGTCGTCGGATATGGAGCGACATGCGATGCCTACCATATCACATCACCAGCAGAAGACGGTGATGGAGCTGCAAGAGCAATGCTTTTAGCAATTGAGGAAGCAGGAATTTCACCAAGCGAAGTTGACTATATAAATGCACATGGAACAAGTACACATCATAATGATTTATTTGAAACAAGAGCAATAAAAAAGGCATTTGGTAAAGATGCATATAATATAAATATTAATTCTACCAAATCAATGATTGGACATATGTTAGGTGCTGCTGGAGCAGTTGAATTCATAGTATGTGTTAAGAGTGTTATGGAAGATTTTATCCATGAAACGGCAGGATATCAGATAGAAGATGAAGAACTTGATCTGGATTATACAAAAGAAGCGAGAAAAGACAGAAAAGTAAATTATGCATTGTCTAATTCACTTGGCTTTGGAGGCCATAATGGCAGTATTATGGTAAAAAAATTCAAGGAATAATGAAGACAGGAAAGTGTAAAAGAATTTAGATAATATTCATATTTTTATATGATTCTGCTTTTATTTTCATTCAAAATAAAAGGTATTTATGACGAGTCAGAAATGAGGTAATTATGGAAGTTGATAATATTTTAAAAATTATTGATAAAGTATCTGATAGAAAATTAAGTTATTTTTCTTATGAAGAAGATGGTAAAAAAATAGTAATAAAATCTAAAAATAAGATGTCAATTAATAAATCTGATTTTAATTTTGAAAATGCAGATAAATTTTTTGAAGAATATAGTACTGAAAGTAATACAAAAGATAACATAAAAGACAGTACAAAGGATTTCAGTGATGAAGATATTAACCAGGTAAAATCACCGATTGTAGGAACATTTTATAGTTCCGCAACTGAGGGAGGAGAACCTTTTGTTAAAGTTGGTGACACAGTTACAAAAGGTCAGGTTATCGGAATTATTGAGGCAATGAAGATTATGAATGATATTGAATCACCATATGATGGAGTAATTGCATCTGTTGATGTTACGAATGGACAGACTGTGGAATATGGACAATTATTATATGAGATTAAATAAATATGATAATGAAAATGATATAAAAATGCAGACAATTTCAAATCGTTCATAAGCCAAAATGGTAATGATATCAGATTGAAAACAGAAAATCAGGCATAAGAGTCCTGGTAAAATAGGAAAGAGGAAGATAGATGTTAGATATAAAAGAAATCAAGAAAATTTTACCACATAGGTCGCCATTTTTACTAATAGACAGAATAATAGAAATTGAGCCTGGAAAAAGAGCAATAGGCAGAAAATGTGTTACATATAATGAGCCATTTTTCGCAGGTCATTTTGAAGACGAACCTGTTATGCCGGGCGTACTTATTATAGAAGCATTAGCACAGGTAGGAGCAGTAATCTGCTTATCGATGGAAGAATATACAGGCAAAACAGTATATTTTGGAGGCATTGACAAGGCAAAATTTAAGAATAAAGTAACTCCTGGAGATGTTCTTACTTTGGAAGTTGAGCTTATCAAGCAAAAAGGACCTGTCGGTATAGCATTTGCAAAGGCATATGATGATGAAAAGTTGTATGCACAGGCAGAGCTTACTTTTGTTATATCATAATGGAGGAAAAATCGTGTTTAAGAAAATTCTGATTGCAAATAGAGGAGAAATAGCCGTAAGAATAATCAGGGCATGTAGAGAGATGGGAATCGCCACAGTTGCAGTATGTTCGGAAGTTGACAGAAATTCACTTCATGCACAATTAGCAGATGAAACAATCTGCATAGGTGGGGATAAGGCATCAGATAGTTATCTCAATATAGAAAGAATAATCAGTGCAACTATAGCAACAGGCGCAGATGCGATTCATCCGGGATTTGGCTTTCTGTCCGAAAACAGTAAATTTGCAAGGATATGTGAGAAATGTAATATTACATTTATTGGTCCATCAGCTGATATTATAGATATGATGGGAAATAAATCGCAGGCAAGAAAGACTATGAAGGAAGCAGGCGTATCTATTATACCTGGTTCTGATGGTGCTGTATACGATGTGACAGAGGCTAAGAAAATCGCAGACAGCATAGGATATCCTGTTATGATAAAAGCAAGCTCGGGTGGTGGAGGAAAAGGAATGAGAGTTGTAAATAACTCTGAAGAATTTGAAGAAAAATTCGTAACTGCCCAGACAGAATCAATAAATGGTTTTTCAAATGATGCCATGTATATTGAGAAATATATAGCCTCATCAAGACATATAGAATTTCAGATTCTTGCAGATAAATATGGAAATGTTTTACATCTGGGTGAACGTGATTGTTCAGTACAGAGAAAACACCAGAAACTTATTGAGGAATCCCCTTCACCGGCAATAGATGACAGACTTAGAGAAGAAATGGGAAAACAGGCAATTTTGGCTGCTAAAGCTGCCGGATATTATAGTGCAGGAACAATTGAGTTTCTGTTAGATAGTACAGACAGATATTATTTTATAGAGATGAATACCAGAATACAGGTTGAGCATGGAGTTACTGAGATGGTGACAGGCATTGACCTGATTAAGCAACAGATAAGAATTGCCGATGGCGAGATACTAGATATTTCACAAGATGATATAAATATAAGTGGACATGCAATTGAATGTAGAATTAATGCAGAAGATCCAATGCATAAATTTATGCCAAGTCCCGGTACAGTTAATGACATACATTTACCGGGAGGAAATGGAGTAAGAGTGGACACCGCATTATATTCAGGCTATACGATTCCATCAATGTATGATTCATTAATTGCTAAAGTAATTGTATATGACAAAGACAGAGTAGCGGCAATAAGCAAAATGAAAAGTGCATTAGGGGAATTGATTATCGATGGTGTTACAACTAATTTAGATTTTCAATATTCAATTATTAATAATGATAAATTTGATAGTGGTAAGTTTGATACCGGATTTATCGAAAATGAGATGAAAATAGGCTAATGGAATGGAGAAAGTGTGAAAATTATGCTTAAAGAGCTTTTTAAGAAAGATACACTTACGGGTAAGGAACGAAAACAGATTAAAAACAGTGAAAGACAGAAGAATGCCACAAGGAATCCAAGTGTACCTGATGGATTGTTTTCTAAGTGCGATAAATGTGGAGAAATTATATGTACAGATGATATAGTAGAAAATTATTATATTTGTCCTAAATGCAATAATTATTTTCGCATAGAGCCGAGAAAAAGAATCAGTATGCTTATTGATGAAAATACATTTACAGAGACGGATAGCAATCTTACCATGTATAATCCCTTAGAATTTCCCGGATATGAGGATAAGTTAAAAAGTCTTAAGAAAAAGACAAATCTTGATGAAGCAGTTGTTACAGGATTCGGGGAAATATGTGGAATTAAGACAGGCATTGCTGTTATGTCAGCCAATTTTATGATGGGAAGCATGGGACATAATGTTGGAGAAAAAATCACTAAAATGATAGAAAGAGCTACTGTGGAAAAACTTCCTGTAGTTATTTTATGTTGTTCCGGAGGTGCGCGAATGCAAGAGGGAATTGTTTCCTTAATGCAGATGGAGAAAACATCACAGGCACTGAAAAGACATAGTAATGCAGGTCTAAGATATATTTCTGTATTAACGGATCCGACAACAGGTGGTGTTATGGCAAGTTTTGCAATGCTTGGAGATTATATATTAGCTGAACCAGACGCATTAGCGGGTTTTGCAGGACCAAGAGTAATTGAGCAGACCATAAGACAAAAACTTCCAGAAGGATTTCAGTCATCGGAATTTCTATTAGAACATGGATTTGTGGATATGATTGTAACAAGGCGTAAATTAAGAAAAACAATAGCATATTTACTTGGATGGACACAGTAAATGCAACTGTAGTATGGAGGCATATATGAGCAAAGATACTTTATCAGCAATTGAAAAGGTTAAGATTTCAAGAAGAAATGACAGACCAACAGCGCTTGATTATATTTCTAAAATATTTGATTCCTTTTTGGAATTACATGGAGACAGATTGTTTGGAGATGACAGTGCAGTTGTGGGAGGCGTGGCAAGATTCCAAGGCAGGGAAGTGACGGTAATTGGACAGCAGAAAGGCCGAAATACCAAAGAAAATATTAAGAGAAATTTTGGAATGCCTAATCCGGAAGGGTATAGAAAGGCTGTACGTCTTATGAAACTTGCAGATAAATTCAATCAGCCGGTCATATGTTTTGTGGACACACCCGGTGCATATTGTGGAATTGAAGCAGAGGAAAGAGGTCAGGGAGAAGCAATAGCAAGGGCAATATATGAAATGTCAGATTTAAGTGTACCGGTTTTGTCAATATTTATTGGTGAAGGTGGTAGTGGTGGAGCACTTGCATTAGGTGTTGCCAACAATATATTTATGCTTGAAAATGCTACATATTCAATTCTATCACCTGAAGGTTTTGCAGCTATTTTGTGGAAAGATGCAGAAAGAGCTGATGAAGCAGCTGAGGTTATGAAGATTACGGCAGATGATTTAAAAAATCTACATATTATAGACAGAATAATAAGTGAAAGCGAAGATATGACGGTTAATAATATGGAAGAAACTGTTAAAGAGTTAGTAAATGGTATTACAGATTTTATTGCGTATTATAGTGATAAAAGCAGAGTAGAAATACGAGATGAAAGATATGAGAGATTTAGAAAATTCTAAAGTTTATGAAGCGAGGAATGGTTAAAAGTGAAAACATTAAAAATTGGTAATCTGGAAATAAAAATACCTATTTTTCAAGGTGGAATGGGCGTCGGAATAAGCCTTGGTAATCTGGCCGGACATGTAAGTAAATATGGTGGTGTTGGATGTATTTCAGCAGCACAGATTGGTTTTAATGATAAATATTATGAAAAGTCGCCTTTAGAGACTAATTTAAGGGTTCTGGGCGAAGAAATTAAGAAAGCAAAAGAAATAGCAGCAGGTGGAATATTAGCTGTAAATATTATGTATGCCACAAGGAATTATGAAAGATATGTTAAGACTGCTGTTGAAAACAAAGCTGACATAATTATATCGGGGGCTGGTCTGCCATTAGAGCTGCCTGAACTTGTAGAAGGTTCTGATACAAAGATAATTCCAATTATTTCTTCTAAGAAGGCAGCTGAGGTTATAATTAAAATGTGGTCTAGAAAATATAACAGATTACCCGATGCAATCATAATAGAAGGTCCATTGGCAGGTGGACATTTGGGATTCAAAAGTGAAGATGTTCTTGGCATTACAAATGAACAATATGATGAAGAAATCAAGAAAATCATTGTTCTTATTCAAGAATATGATGATAAATTTCATTGTAAAATACCAGTCATAGTTGCGGGAGGAATTTCAGAAAAAGCAGATATTGAAAGATATAAGAAACTAGGTGTTGATGGATATCAGATAGCCACCAGATTTATTGCAACAGAAGAGTGTGATGCAGATATCAGATATAAAGAAGCATTTATTAATTGCAGGAAGGAAGATATTGTAATAGTAAAAAGTCCTGTTGGAATGCCAGGAAGAGCCATAAAAAATAAATTTACTGAATATGTTAAGGATAATAAAATAGACGTAAAGAAATGTAGAGGCTGTATAAAGAAATGTAATATGAATACAACAAGATATTGTATATCTCAGGCATTGATAAATGCAGTAAGAGGTGATGTTGAAAATGGATTAGTATTTTGTGGTGCTAATGCATATAAGATAAATAAAATAAGTACAGTTGAAGAAGTAATTAATGAATTTTGTAACTATTTAGAATAATATAATTCAAACATTGTATAAATATAATTTATAACTTGCTATATAAAAATCCCTCGTTTTATTGATAAATATTGCTAAACTGCCCACTTGACAAAGAGTGGGAAAGAGTTATACTAAAAGTTACGGAAAATCAATAGAAAGAGGGACATAATATTATGACGAAAATAGACATTATTTCTGGTTTCTTAGGAGCTGGAAAGACAACATTAATAAAAAAATTACTTGAGGAAGGATTAAAGGGTGAGAAACTTGTTCTTATCGAGAATGAGTTTGGTGAAATCGGTATCGATGGTGGATTCTTAAAAGATGCAGGCGTTCAGATTACAGAGATGAATTCAGGTTGTATATGTTGTTCGTTAGTAGGAGATTTCGGTACAGCACTTAAAGAAGTTATTGATAAATATGCACCTGACAGAATCATTATTGAGCCATCAGGAGTAGGTAAATTATCAGATGTTATCAAGGCTGTAACAGATGTTATGGAATCGGAGACAGCGGATATAATACTTAACAGCACAACAGCAGTTGTAGATGGTCTTAAGACTAAGATGTATATGAAGAACTTCGGTGAATTCTTCAATAATCAGGTTGAAAGTGCAGGAACTATAGTTATCAGTCGTTCACAGAAGATGCCTGAAGCTAAGATGACAGAATGTGTCTGCTTATTAAAGGAGCATAATCCAAATGCAACAATTATCACAACACCATGGGAAGATATTAATGGTTTACAGATACTTGCTGCTATGGAGAAATCTGGTTCACTTGCTGAAGAATTATTAGCAGAAGAAGATGTTTGCCCTGAATGTGGACATCATCACCACGACCATGATGAGTGTGGCTGTGAACATGACCATGAACACCATCATCATGATGGAGAGTGTGGCTGTGAACATGACCATGAAGATGAAGACCATGAACACCATCATCACGATGGAGAGTGTGGCTGTGGACATGACCATGAACACCATGAACACCATCATCACGATGGAGAATGTGGTTGTGGACATGACCATGACGGACATCATCACCATCATGCAGATGATGTATTTACAAGCTGGGGAACAGAGACACCTAGAAAATATACTGAAGAAGAGGTTAAGACAGCACTTGATAAACTTGCTAATACAGACGAGTATGGTGTCATCTTAAGAGCAAAAGGTATGCTTCCAAATGTTAATGGAGAATGGATATACTTTGACCTTGTTCCAGGTGAATATGAACTTAGAAAGGGAAGTCCTGATTATACAGGACGTATCTGTGTAATAGGAACTAATCCTGACGAAAATAAGTTAAAAGAATTATTTTATTTAGCAGATTAATAAAATAAAAAGGTAATGATATGTCTATATTAAAGCTTATGCATTGCCTTTTAAATGAAGCAAATATTAAAGTGCCTTGCAGAACGGAGATTAGAATATGAACAATCAGGATAGAGAAGTACCAGTATATTTATTTACCGGAATACTTGAAAGCGGTAAGACAAGTTTTATAAGAGACACACTTAATGACCCGGGATTTTCAAGGGGTGAGAAAACTGTTCTTATAGTATGCGAGGAGGGTATCGAGGAATATGATGCCGTTGCCTTGTCTAAGAACAATATTTTTATAGAGACAGTAGAAGAGAAAGATGGTTTATCACAGGAATTCTTCAAGAAATGTGAGGAATTCTATAAACCTGAGCGTGTTATGATAGAGTATAATGGAATGTGGGAATTAGATGCGGTTGACGAAGATAATATGCCCGAAGAATGGACACTTGCACAGGTTATATCAACAGTTGATGCTACCACATTTAATATGTACTGGACAAATATGCGTTCAATAATTATTGAGCAGTTATCGTTGTCTGATATGGTTATCTTAAATCGTTGTACAAATGAAACAAAACGTAATGAATTCAGAAAATGTGTGAAGATTTTTAATAAGAAAGCACAGATTGGATATGAAGCAGCAGAAGGTTTTGAAGATGCCTTAAAGGAAGAAGAGTTACCATTTGACATTAATGCAGACATTATTGAGATAGATGATGATGACTATGGAATGTGGTTTGTAGATGCAATGGATAATCCTAAGAAATATGATGGGAAAGTTGTAAAATTTAACGCAATGGTTTATAAGCCACCGAAATATCCTAATACATGCTTTGTTCCGGGAAGATTTGCTATGACTTGTTGTGCGGATGACATATCATTTATGGGAATGTTGTGCAAGAGCAACACAGAAATTTTATTTAATGATAAGGACTGGGTTACAGTTACAGCAAAAATAAGACGTGAATTTTTAAAAGAATATAGAGGAAAAGGACCAGTACTTCATCTTATCAGTGCCGAAAAGTCGACAAAACCTGAAGATGATTTAGTATATTTCTAAAATATAATTACAGGTATTTTACGGGTTTTAGGAAATGGTCTTGAAAATGTGACAGGAATAGTAACAAGACTAATTGTGCTATTCCTGTTTATGTTATAGGCACTAAAACGGATTGGAGAAGAAAATGCTAGAAATAAAGGATATTTTGAGTAGTTGTGGATACAGACAATATGAAGAGGGACGAGATCTGTATGGAAGTAAGAAGATTAACGATTTAGAAATAAGTAAAGATACTATGACAGGTGCTAATATTGTTAAGGGAATTGTCGAAGAAAATGCAAGAAAATATAATTCCATAATATGGGTAGATGAAAGACGTAATGAAAAACCTATATACGGTTATCAATGTAGTTGTGAGGGATTTAATGAAAAGATGTGTAAGCATTGTGTAGCGGTGGCATTTTCATATCTGAAATATAGAAAAACAGAGATAATGAAGAAACAGGTAGTTCCTGTCAGCAAGGATAGGGAGACATCAAAGGACTTGCAGGAAGTAATCCGTAAATATGCCATAACGAAAGAAAGTATTACAGATAAGGGCAGAGTTAATTTAGATTTAAGTCTTACCACAAGTGGTGATGAAAATGGTATTACTAATTATTATGTAAATGCTAAAATCGGAACCGGTAAGATGATTATTGTTCAGGATATCGTTGGACTTGCACAGAATATGGCAGCGAAGAAGAAAATTCAATATTCAAAGAAATTGTCAGTAATTCATGATAGAATGGTATTTACTGAGGAATCATTACCAAGGCTTGACTTCATTATGGAATTAGTCAAGGCTACATTTTCTAACTTTGAAAATGAGATTACGATTTCGAATAAATACAGGTCATTAGCTGTCAATCCATTTTTCTTAGAGCGAATATTCAATGTATATATGGGAAATGAAATAACGATAGATAATGTAAAATATAGAATTCTTGAGGATAATCCTAATCTGTGTCTTATGATCAAGAATGAAAATGATTGCGGCATAAGTGTTGCTATGAAACCAGTAAAGATAATTAATGGTGACAGACACGATTTTCTTATGGTGGAAAATGAAATATACAAGTGTTCAGAAGAATTTTCAAAAGATGTAATTCCGTTTATCAGGGCAATGAACAGTATGGAAGAGAAGAAATCAAAATATTTGTATTATGACAGGAATTTTGACTTTATTAATAAAGAGGACTACAGGGCATTTTGCGGCAATGTACTTTTACGACTTAAGAAGCATATAGGTATTGTATGTGAAGACATAGATATAGAAGAATATATGCCTACGAAAGCAAAAATAAATGTCTATATTGATAATGATGAGGGTAAGGTAAGTCTTAAATTACAGGCCATCTATGGTAAAGATGTGTATGATGTATTTGAAGTACATAACGAGAGCAGAGAATACAGGGATATTACAAGAGAAAGTAATGCATTAGAAGTCGTACAACAATATTTTGATGTGGTTGAGGACGAAGAAGGTAGTAGAAAATGGCAGATTAACGATGAAGATAAATTATTCGATTTTCTTGATGATGGTGTTGCCAAATTAAACGACATTGCAGATGTATTTATGGCAGATGTCCTTAATTCATTCAGGGTAATACAGGTTCCAAAACCATCTGTAGGAATAAGTCTTGTGGGCAATTTAATCGATATTAATATCGAATCTGATAAATTAAATATGGAAGAGATGTATGAGGTTCTTCAGGCATATAGATTACGAAAGAAATATTACCGTATGAAGAACGGAGATTTTCTGCGTATTGATGATGGAAATGTGGCATTTTTATCAGAGATAACCACAGGTCTGATGGTTCAGAAACAGGATATTCTTAACGGAGACTTTAAGGTTAAGAATTATTATGCGGGATATATTAATTCGACATTTAAAGAATTTTCTACAGATGACACAATAAGGCGTGACAGTGATTTCAAGAAAATTATCAGAGACCTAAAGGATGTTGGGGAGACAGATTATAGTGTTCCTGTTGAATTAAATGCCAAATTAAGAAAATATCAGAAAACCGGATACAGATTCCTGTCAGTATTATCAGATTTTAATTTTGGTGGAATATTGGCTGATGATATGGGGCTTGGTAAAACACTTCAGGTTATAACATTGCTAGAAGCACGCAAGAAACAAGCATTAATTGTGTGCCCCTCTTCGCTTGTATATAACTGGGAAAGTGAAATTAACAGATTTGCACCTGATTTATCAGTGCTTACGATAATCGGTGATAAGGAAAGAAGAAAAAATCTGTTAGATGATAGTGAGGAATATCATATACTATTAACGTCATATGATTTACTTAAGAGAGATATTGGAGAATTTGAAAATAAGGAATTCGACTATATTATTATAGATGAAGCACAATATATTAAAAACCCGGCAACGCAGGTATCAATTGCAGTTAAACGCCTGAAAGGACAACATAAATTTGCACTTACCGGTACACCTATTGAGAATAGGCTTAGTGATTTGTATAGTATTTTTGATTTCATAATGCCGGGATATTTATCAGATTATAAGACATTCAGGGATAAATACGAAGAGCCTATAGTACTTAATAATGATGAAGAGGTACTTAACAGATTTAAAAAGGTTGTGTCTCCATTTATATTAAGAAGAGAGAAGAGTGATGTGCTTAAAGATTTACCTGCCAAGATTGAAAATGTTGTCTATGTAAATATGACTGAAGAGCAGCAGAAATTATACAATGCAAGAGTAAATGCATTAAAGACCGAACTTGCTAATAAGAATGACAAGGAATTCAGAGAAGATAAGTTAAAAATACTTGCTGAACTTACAAGACTCAGACAGATTTGCTGTAATCCTGATATCTGTTATGAGAATTACCATGGTGGCTCCGGAAAAATGGATACCTGCATTGAACTTATCAAAAATGCCATAGAGGGTGGACATAGAATACTTGTATTCTCGCAATTTGTACAAATGTTGTTAAGAATCTATGGTGAATTAGAAAAATGTGGTATAAATGTTCTGATGCTTAGTGGAAAGAATACCAAGGAAGAAAGAAGAAAAATGGTAGAGGAATTTCAGGAGGAAAAAGTACCTGTATTTCTTATTTCACTTAAGGCAGGTGGAACAGGACTTAACTTAACAGCAGCAGATATTGTCATTCATTTTGACCCTTGGTGGAATGGGGCAGTCCAGAATCAGGCAACCGACAGGGCTCACAGAATTGGACAGATAAGGACACTAACAGTCATGAAGCTTGTGGCTAAGGGAACAATCGAACAGAAGATTATGGACCTACAGGAAAGAAAGCTTAAATTAGCGGATAATGTGGTATCAGGTGAGAATATGTCGAATATAAATGTTAATCTTGATGACCTGAAAGAAATTTTATAAATCAGAAATGGAGTTTAGTGCGAAAAATAATGCTGATGCGATTATTTTTCGCACAGCTATTTGCTTCTGAGCGAAAGCAAATAGCTCTTATGGCAGATGAGAAATCGCCTGTGCGAATTTCTCATCGCCTCTTCGCAAAAAGTCGCTCAGAAATGGAGTTTGTTATGCGTAATAAAAGAATTATATCATTTGAAAGTGACTATACAGAGGGAGCTTGTGAACCAATATTAAGAAAGATGTTAGAAACTAATATGGAACAATTATCGGGTTATGGAACTGATACATATTGTGAACAGGCAAAGAAGAAGATAAAGGCAGCTTGTGAATGTCCTGATGCAGAGGTATTTCTTTTAGTTGGTGGAACGCAGACTAATGCTATTGTGATATCTTCGATGCTTAGTAAGTATGAGGGTGTAGTGACAGCTAAATCGGGACATATTAATGTACACGAAGCGGGAGCTATAGAATATACAGGACATAAGGTAATGGAAATAGATGAAACAGAAGGCAAAATTAATGCTAATGATTTAGATTCTTATATGCGTAATTTTTATAATGATGAGAACCATGAGCATATGGTATTTCCGGGAATGGTATATATATCATATCCCACAGAATATGGTACACTTTATTCAAAAGAGGAGTTAAAGAACATTTCAGGGGTCTGTAAAAAATATAATATGCCTTTGTATATTGATGGTGCAAGATTAGGATATGGACTTATGAGTAAACAGTCAGACATTACGTTGCCTGAACTTGCCACACTATGCGATGTATTCTATATCGGCGGTACGAAGGTCGGGGCATTAATGGGTGAAGCAGTAGTATTTACTAAGAATAATACACCGCTTCATTTTACAACTTATATAAAACAGCATAGTGGACTGTTGGCAAAAGGAAGAATACTTGGAATACAGTTTGATACATTATTTACAGATAATCTTTATTTCGAAATAAGCCGTCACGCAATAGAAATGGCAGAGAAAATAAAAAAAGCATTCGCAGAGAAAAACTATGAATTATATATCGATTCACCTACGAACCAGCAGTTTATCATACTTGATAAAGATAAATACGATTATCTGAGGAATAAAGTGAAATTCAGCTTCTGGGAGAAATTATCTGATGACAGGATAGTTGTAAGGTTTGCCACAAGCTGGGCAACTAAAGAAGAGGACGTTGAAGAACTGATAAGTATATTATAATTTTCAAATTCTATCTTTTGTATTGACTTCACTAAAACGATAGTATATACTTGCGAAGTAAAACTTAATATGATTAGAATGTGGTTCTACAGGCATTAGACCTACAGGTAATTGGGAATCCGGTGTGAATCCGGAACAACTGTCATTACTGTATTTGGGATAACCATAAGTCAGATTACTCCCACATTTTATTCGGTAAAGTATTCTTGGACAAGAAGAAGTACAACCGGTGCGTAGAAGTTTTTTTTGTTATGCTTATTTTTCAAAATACTTTTAATACTTTTATTACTTTTATTATAGAAGTGAATAACATTTTATGCAGACCGATGTGCTTTCTTTACAGTAGTATGTATTGAAGGCATTTTTTACTTACCAGGAAATTTCGGTGAAATTGTCCTGGTAAGTAAAAACGCTCTGCGAGGATCGCACTGTGGCGAAGCAGAAAATGTTGCTATAGCAACCCGCCGCAGGCGGAGAATGTCGCAAGCGACATTCTTTATTATTGTGGTTTTCCAATTTATAAGAAAATTTAAAATGATGTATTCACTATGAAAGGAAAAAAATATGGATAAGAAAAGAGAACAGGCAATTGAAATGCTTGTCCGTAAATATGAAGAATCAGGTAAAGAAAGAACTCCTAAGAAAACTGATTTTAGTGATGATGACATATGCTTCATTAAACAAAAGTTAGGACCGTGGCCAAGAGCTTTGGAAGAAGCAGGTATTAAAGAAAAGTTAAAGCCTGACTCAAAGGAGATAAATAGATTAAAGAGGAAGAAATTAAAGAAGAAAAGGAGAGAAGAGAAAAATGAAGAAGATTAACAAGTTTTTTGCGTGGTTGTTAGTATTTGCATTGTTATTATCCAATATGCCATCTAATATAATAGCTAAAGCAGAAACTGCCATTAATCAGGTGCATGTAATTGTTAAGAACGACACTTATTCTGTAGCAAATGGTGCAAAATGGGAAGGTAAACTCATAGATACAATGGTAGATATAGATAATAACGATACAGCTATTACCGTTGTAAGTAAAGCACTTAAACAAAAGGGATACACACAGACAGGTGCAGAGTCTAATTATATTTCAGAAATAAACGGATTAAATGCATATGATGGTGGTTCGCAGAGTGGCTGGATGGGAACTTTAAATGACTGGTTCACTAAACAGGGATTAGGTGATTATAAAGTTTCAAATAATACATTAAAAGCAGGCGATACAGTTACATTTGAATATACATGTAACTGGGGCGGTGACTTAGGAAGTTATTGGAGTAATAACGATACATCACTTGCTAAACTTGAATTTGATACAGGAAAGCTTAATAAGACATTCACAGGTTCAGATAAGACATATACACTTTACATTGATGGTGATAGTGCAAATGTTAATGTTAATGCTGTAGCATATAACAGAAATTTCCAGGTAAGAACATATAAAAATACTTATACACCAGATGTAGCAGGAAGTGAATTAGGCAGAAACAGTAGTATAAAAGTATCTGATGGCGATAAGCTTTATATTGGTGTAGGTAATAAGAATTGGCCAAGTATGAACAGTGGACAGACAGAAACAATATACGAAATTGATATTAAGAAGGAAGAAAAAGAAACTGTAAAACCTGTAATTGAACAGTTGAATTTCTCAGCATATGCACTTTCTAACTGGAATACAAATGAGACATTTAAATCAGATGTATATGATTATGATTTGGATATCAAGACATATAGTACATCATCACTTTCATTGACAAGTACAACGACATTTGATGATACAAAATTCAGGGCTGAAGCATTATATACAGATGCTGATGGAAATGATAAAAGTGTTGTGATAAATAGTGGAAAATTCACATCATTATATAATTTTGGATTTGGTAAGACAGAATTAGTAATCAGGGTAACAGATTTAACAGATGATACTAACTTTACTGAATATAAATTCAATGTCACAAGACCATATGATACAACAGCAGCAATTAAATCTTCAACAGGGATTGAAGTAGTTCCTGAGGGAAGAAGTTTACTTTCTATAAATTATCAGGGTAAACCTGAGGGAACAATGTTTAAAGTCGATGCAGACGGTAACATCACAACTTCAGGTGTTGATAGTGATTATACAAGCTATGTTGCTTATTTATTAGAGAATCCTGAGGCATTTGCCCTTAAATTAACAGGTAAGACTAATTATGTTCATATCAGAATAAGTGAAGACGGAAAAGATTATACAGAAGTAGACAATGGTGGAAAATCACCTGTTTACAAATTTGGTGATACAACAGAGAAGACATTAACTATTCAGACAATTTCAGATGATGAATATATACAGAATGGGTTTACAAATGTTGAAGAATCAGGTAAGACATATACAGTAAAAATTGTTAAAGCAGATTCAGATACTGAGGGATCTAAGATAATTTCAGCTACAACTGAAAGTGGAGACTGGTATCCAGCATTTGATAAGAACCACAACAGTTATAGCATTGTTGTAGGCAACGAGGCAGAGATGCCTGAACTTAAATTCAATGTTAATGAGAATTCAATAGTTAAATCAGGTAATAACGTGCTTGAAAAAGCAGAAGACGGATTATATCATATCGAGCTTAAGACAAGCACACAGACAATTAATGTAGAAGCAGAGAATGGAATTTCTAACAACTATTCATTTAAAGCTATTAAGAAGAGTAAATATGATGTACCTGACAAGGTAGTTGATTACTTATGTATCAACAGCCAGTATACTAATGCAGGTTCATATGGTTCAGCACCGGAGAATACACTTGGTGGTACACTTCGTTCATTAGGTAACTTTGGTGGATATATAACATATTATTATGACAAGCCAATTGAGAATAATCCTAATAATAAATATGGTATTGACTTCTATGTATATGGTAACTCATTTGTATCAGGCGGAAGTGCCGGAGAACCAGGTCAGGTATGGGTATCAGAAGATGGTGAGAAATGGTATGCACTTGCAGGTTCAGAACATTATGAAGATTCAACAATTACAGATTATGAGATAACTTATACAAAGACAAAGAATGGCAGGACTTCATGGACAGATAACCAGGGTGGTTCAAATGACGGAAGTCGTTATACAGGTGCCTGGGTATCAGCTTCAACATATTATATGAATGACTTTGCTAAAAATGATGCAATTACATTAAAGGGAATCTTATTACCTTGTGTAGATGGTACAATTTATGGTGACAGTTCTACAGCTTCATTTTCAAGAGCAACTAAATTCGGTTATGTAGATTATTTCAGAAATAGCACAATTGGTGCAGATGTTAATCCTTATACAGAAAATGCTGAATCTAACGGTTTCGACCTTGAGTGGGCTGTTGACGAGGATGGTAATTCCGTAGAACTCCCTAATGGTATTCATTATGTAAAGGTTGTTACAGCATCTAATATCTGGGCAGGTATATTTGGAGAAAAATCAACAGAAGTAAGTTATGTTGTAAGAACAACTGCAGCAGAGGAAAATGTTGGTAGAACAGATAAACCGGAATCAATCATTATAACAGACGAAAATGGTGTTTCAAAAGAAGTTGAATTAAAAGATGGTGTTAATGAATACGATGTTACTGTAAATGATATATCATCAGTTAATATTTCTGTAAAAGGTATATCAGAAAGTGACAATGTATATGTTAATAACCAGAGAATTACAGATGGTGTTGCTAATATTTCCGTAAATGAAGATAACAGAAAGGTAAGAGTAATTGTACAGAATGGTGACAAAGAACCTGTAATCTATATCTTAAATATTAAATCAGATACAGCAATTAAGATAGCGAATATCTTTAATGAAGTAACAGATAAATTTAATAATGGCGAAGTACCAATCGTAGATTCAATCGGTGGTGAATGGAGAGTTATTGGTTTATCAAGAGCATCACAGATTAGTGATACATTCAAAGAGGGATATTTCAAAAATGCATATGAATATGTTAAAGCAATAGGAAGTTCTAAACTTCATAAAGCTAAATCAACAGATAATTCGAGAATGATTCTTGCATTAACATCATTAGGATATGATGTTACAGATATTGCAGGATATAACTTATTAGAGCCTCTTGGTGATTTCGATTATGTTGTTAAACAGGGCGTAAACGGTGCTATCTGGGCATTAATCGCATTAGACAGTAACGATTACAAAGTTCCATCATTATCAGATGAGGAGATGGCAGCATTAAAAGATAAATTAATTAACTTTATTCTTGATAACCAGATGTCAAATGGTGGCTTTACACTTAATGGTACTGAAGATGATGTGGATATTACAGCAATGGCAGTTCAGTCATTAGCTAAATATTATAATGAAAATGAAACTGTGAAAGCAGCAGTAGACGGAGCAGTAGAATATTTTGAAACAGTACAGAATGATAATGGAAGTTTCGGTAGTTATTCAGCATCTAACTGTGAAAGTACAGCACAGGTAGTAATCGCATTATCAGTTATGGGAATTAATCCTAGAACAGATACAAGATTTATTAAAAATGGTGTTTCAGTTATGTCAGCACTTAACAGCTTCTATCTTTCAGATGGTAACTTCTGTCACGTTAAAGATGAAGGCGTTAATGAAATGGCAACAGAACAGGCTTATTTAGCATTAGTTGCATATAAGAGATTAGTTGAGAACAGCACATCAATCTATGATATGAGTGATGTAACTAAGATTAGTAATCCGGTTATTAAAGATGATGATAAGGAAGATGATAACAAATCTGACGACAACAAGTCTGATGATAATATGAAAGACGATGATAAGTCAGATAACAAATCTGATAATAACGGAAACAGTTCAGCAGAGAATAATGATAAAACACCAGGAAATGATAAAGATTCATTGCCAAAAACAGGTGATTATACTAATATATTATTATATGTATTGTTAATGACAGCTTCAGGAGCAGGCGTATATGTAATATATAGAATTAAGCGTAAGAAAGATGTGACAGCATAATATCGTAAAGCGATAATCTATTTTATAAAGAAGTAATTCATAAAGGCGCTATATTCTTTGATATAGCGTCTTTATATTTTCAATATATGATAAAATCTTTATAATTCAATTAATGTTAAGTATTAATCTCTGGGTTATGATATGAAAATGGTAATTAAAAATATTATGGAAAAGGCTAAAAACTATGAATATTTCAAAGATAAAAGAATGGTTAAAATTAAATAGAAATAAAGTAATAGGTGTGGCTTTTATACTTATTGTACTTACTGTAGCTTTCTTATCAGGAGAAAAGCCGGCATCAGTTAATCCTAAAGATGATAAATCAACTGAAAATGAATTACAAAGTAATGCGACAAGTGATAAAGTAGAAAATAGATATACTATAAAGAATAGTAATAGTAGTGACAATATTAATCAGACAGATAATAATACCAATACAGATGTATCAGATAGTAATAGTGAAGCTCAGGATACCTCAGCATATAATGATAATAGTAAATCAGACAATCAGAATGGAGAACAAAATCCAGACTTAAATGGTAATACTTCACAAGATACAGATAATTCAGCAGAAGCTAAGCCAGACAGTAATAAAACGGATATAAGTAGTCCGGGTACAAATATATCAGATGGTAGTAATGAGCAGAATACTAACGGAAATTCTAATACATCAACATCTAATAATTCAGGCAATAATCAGAATGGTAATACGAATAGTGATACGGGCAGCAACTCTGGTAAGAATGAAAACACCTGCACCATATCGATATCCTGTGCCACTATACTTAATAATATGAGTATATTAGATAAGGATAAAAAAGATATTGTTCCTAAAGATGGATGGATATTAAAGGAGAGAACAGTTACATTTAAAGAGGGAGAAAGTGTATTTGATATTTTAAAGAGGGTATGTAAGGATAATAAGATTCATATGGAGGCAAGTTTCACTCCATTATATAACAGTTCATACATTGAAGGAATTTATAATTTGTATGAGTTTGATTGTGGCGCATCATCGGGCTGGATGTATAGCGTAAATGGCGAATTTCCTAATTATGGATGTTCTAAATATATAGTAAAAAAGGGCGATGTAATAAGGTGGCAGTATACATGTGATTTGGGAAAAGACATAGGAGGGGGAATGAATTAATGGAAAATATAGACAACTTTGCAGGATATCATCCTATCGTTAATCTGGCATATTTCGTAATTGTGATTGCAATAGCTATGTTTTCAATGCATCCGGTAATTATATGTATTTCACTTATAATGTCGCTTGTATATCTGACGTATCTGACAGGAATCAGGCAGGTTATTGGCAGATTAAAACTTTTAGTTACTATGACAATTATGATAATAGTTATTAATCCATTATTTAACCATGAGGGAATGACGATTTTAGGCTATTTTAAGACAGGTAATCCGCTTACACTTGAATCAATAATATATGGAATATTTATGGCATTACTTATGATGAGTGTAATATTATGGTTTGCTATCTATAATGTTATTATGACATCTGATAAATTCATATACATTTTCGGAAGAATAATTCCACATTTAAGTCTGATAATCTCAATGTCTCTTAGATATGTTCCAAGATTCAAGGAGCAATTTATAAGAGTCAGGGAAGCAAGAAGATGTATGGGAAGAGATATTAATCAGGGAAATATATTTATAATAATTAGAAATATGGCCGCGATTTTATCAATTATGATTACGTGGTCGCTGGAGAATTCAATTGAGACAGCAGATTCTATGAAGTCAAGAGGATATGGACTTCCTGGAAGGACAGCATTTTCAATTTATAAATTTCATAAAAGAGATAGTATAGTATTAACAACTATGAGTGTATGCACGATGGCATTTATATGGCTGGTGGCAAATGATAAAATGTATTACAGATACTATCCTGTATTTGAAAGAAATCTTGCAAATATATGGTCGGTGATGGCTTATACGTTATTTGTCGTAATATGTAGTATTCCAATGCTGATAGACATATGTGATAGCTATAGATTTAAAAGAACAGAATTAAATGTGCATTAGATTGTGGAGATAAAGAGACGAAATGAAAATATTTTCAATAAATCAATTAGAATTTGAATATCCTGAAAGCAAAATAAAAGTCCTTAATAATATTAATCTTAATATAGAAGAGGGCGAATTCGTAACGTTATGTGGAGCCTCAGGCTGTGGAAAGAGTACATTATTAAGACATTTGAAATCAGTACTTGAACCGGCAGGACAGAGAAATGGCGAAATCTTATTTATGGGAAAAGCCCTTATAGAGTGTGATGAGAGAAGTCAGGCTGAAAATATAGGTTTTGTATCGCAGAACCCGGATAATCAGATAGTAACTGATAAGGTATGGCATGAGTTAGCTTTTGGGCTTGAAAGTCTTGGATATGATAATGAAGTGATAAGGCAGCGTGTGGCTGAAATGGCTGCATTTTTCGGAATTGAGGACTGGTTTTATAGAAGTGTTTCTGAACTGTCAGGTGGGCAGAAGCAGTTATTATGCCTTGCTTCGATTATGACAATGCTTCCAGAAGTAATAATACTAGACGAGCCTACAAGCCAGTTAGACCCGATTGCAGCATCAGAATTTATAAATATGCTGTTCAAGATAAATCATGAATTGGGAATAACGATTATCATTACAGAACACAGATTAGAAGAGATTATACCACAGAGCGACAGGGTTATAGTTATGGAAAGCGGCAAAATTATAATCGATGATGTGCCTGAGGTTACGTGTCAGAAATTAAGGGATATGAAGCATAGTATGTTATTATCTATGCCTGTTCCTATTCGTGTATATAGCAGTGTTTTATATGGAAAATGTCCGTTAAATGTTAATCAGGGAAGAAAATGGTTAGAGGCTTACAGTAGTAAAAATAATATAAAAAAATTCATTGAAGAGAAAAATTATAAATTTGATGAAAAAGTTATCGAACTTAAGGACATATGTTTCAAATATGAGAAGAATGGCGAAGATGTGTTAAAAGATGTAAGTCTGAATGTGCATAAAGGTGAAATATATAGCATTCTTGGTGGAAATGGTACAGGCAAAAGTACGCTTCTATCTGTTATATGTGGCATCAGAAAACCATACAGGGGAAAGATTAAGTTAAATGATGAGAAAAAGATTATAATGCTGCCACAGAACCCACAGACGTTATTTGTTAAGAAAACGGTAGCCGAAAATCTGTCAGATATTAGTAAGGATAAAGAGCAAATCAATGAAGTTATTAAGATGTGCAGACTTAGTGATTTTACAGACAGACATCCATATGATTTATCAGGTGGTGAGCAGCAAAGGGTAGCACTTGCGATGGTGCTTCTTACTATGCCTGATATTCTTCTGCTAGATGAACCGACTAAAGGTTTAGATAATGAATATAAAACAGAGTTTGCTAAAATAATTCATAAGTTGTCAGATAGTGGAAAAACCATAATAATGGTAAGCC
The DNA here is from genome assembly GCF_025567085.1 of Bovifimicola ammoniilytica. Taxonomy (NCBI): domain Bacteria; kingdom Bacillati; phylum Bacillota; class Clostridia; order Eubacteriales; genus Bovifimicola; species Bovifimicola ammoniilytica. Next base: position 70,260 of record NZ_JAOQJN010000007.1, read on the forward strand.
ATGATGTGGAGTTTTGTGCTGAATTTACCCATAGATGTGCATTGTTCTTTGATGGAAATATCGTTGCAGAGAATATTCCATACAGGTTCTTTAAAGGAAATAGTTTCTATACAACGGCAGCAAACAGAATGTCTAGAGGAATTATTGAGGGAGCAATTACTGCGAGTGATATAATAGAGGCATGTAAAAATGAGAATAATACAGATGATAGTGGAAATGATTTAGGTAATATCAGAGAAACAAATAAAGATAAAGATGAAGATAGTGATAAGAATTGTTGTGAAAAATGCAATGAAGATGATTCGGATAATGAAATAGAAAAGAAAAAAAATAATTTAGAAATTGAAATAAAAAAGAAAGAAAATGATTCGGATAATGAAGCAGGAAAAGCTAAGGATAATATAAGCAAAGTTAATGCTATCAAGAAACAGAATATATTTATGGCAATTATGTTTCTGATAACTATTCCCATAACAATTTTTAGTGGAATTTATTATTTCGATGACAGAAAATATCTGTTTATTTCATTATTAGTTCTGCTAGAAGCTATAGCCCCGTTCTTCATTATATTTGAAGGAAGAAAGAGGGAAGCGAGAGAGATAGTAATGATTTCCGTATTATGTGCGATAGGAGTGGCAGGCAGGCTTGCGTTCTATATGCTGCCGGAATTTAAGCCGATAACGGCAATTGTAATAATTACAGGAGTAAGTCTTGGGGCAGAAAGTGGCTTTTTAGTCGGAGCGGTAACAATGTTAGTGTCAAATATTATATTTGGACAAGGCCCCTGGACACCATGGCAGATGTTTGCCCTTGGAATTATCGGCTTTTTGTCTGGAATAATTTTCAGAAAGAGAAAGAACAGACCAAATGTTATCGTGTTAGCAGTATATGGTTTTCTTGCAGCAGTTGTAATATACGGTGGAATTATGAATCCTGCGGCAGCTGTTATGTCACATGCAAGAATTAATAAGGCTACTTTAATAAGCTATTATGTGACAGGATTTCCGATGGATTTAGTAAATGGCGTTGCAACATTAATATTTACTATCTTGTTAACGAATCCAATGATGGATAAGATTGAGCGCGTTAAGAAAAAATATGACCTTATATAGACAGTTATTATATGAATGTGCTAATATAAAGGATACAATATTAAGATAAATGATATGAATACCGAGGACTGGCATATGCAAAAAGGAAGCAGAATAGGAATAGTCGGTTGTTCTAACGGACAGACCAAAGAATATGAAGAGAAAATTGAATATTTAATAGGTACAATTACTAATGAAATTGGATTAGAGCCAGTTATAAGTGATTATATTTATGAGACCGATTCATATTTCAGTGGAGATGCCAAAGATAAGGCAGATGCATTGATGAATTTCTATAAAGATAAGGAAATTAAGGCTATATTTGATATATCAGGTGGTGATATTGCAAATGAAGTCTTAGAATATTTAGATTACGATATTATAAGGGACAATCCTAAGATTTTCTATGGTTATAGCGACCTTACCACAGTAATAAATGCAATTTATGCTAAGACAGGGAACGTATCAGGATTATACCAGATAAGAAATCTAATTTATAAAGATAGTGAACAACAGATTAATAATTTTAAAAATACAATTATAGACGAAGGAAATGCTTTAACTGACATAGAGTATTATTTTATCCAAGAGGGATATATGGAGGGAACTGTAATAGGTGGAAATATAAGATGTTTCCTAAAGTTAGCAGGAACAGAATATATGCCCGGTTTTAGCGGTAAGATATTATTACTCGAAGGACTTAATTCAACCTCACAGCAGGTTGCAACATATTTGTGCCAGCTAAGACAGATGGGCGCATTTGATAAGATAAATGGTATTTTACTAGGAACATTTACAAGATTAGATGCAGATATATTTGTACCATCGGTAGAAGAACTTGTACAGAAATACGCAGGAAGAGATATTCCGGTTGCAAGAACTATGGATATAGGGCATGGAACAGATGCGAAGTGTATATTGATTGGAAAGCATATGGAATTCAGATAAGAATAAATCACAAAGACTTGTATCAAGGTATTCATCTATGACACAGACTCTCATATGCCTTAGCTTAGTAGGAGTAAATGCTGTCATTAGCATAGTTTGTTATTAGGCATATAATTTATTAGGAAAGAATATATTATTACTAATAAATATATGATTTCAAAACTATGTGACAACATCTGGTTCAGAACTTCTTGTTTACAGGTCATATATTATGCGAATTGCGACTTTAGGCGAATATTTTATATAATTTGTACGATGAAAGCGAACAAATTATATAAAATGTCCGACTAATGGAGTGAGAGCAAAATATATGACCTGTAAACGTCAATAATTGAATATATGATACGCATATTTTGAAATCAGATGGAGAAGTGTTAGTGAAGAAGAAAATTCTACTGATAATCACAATATTTGTCCTTGCATTTTTGTTTGGTAATGGTATAGCGGGAATTATTGATGAATGTGTAAATGTCAGCTTTAATGGAAATAAGTTAAATACCATGAACTGGGGACTTAGCTTTCAGAATGAAGGAAGTACACCGGTCGGAAATTCATCGGCTGAAGAATTGAGGCAATATAATGCCTTTTATGTTGGAAATGAAGATGATAAAAAAATATATCTCACGTTTGATGTGGGATATGAGAATGGAAATACTGAAAAAATATTAGATGCATTAAAGAAACATAATGCTCCTGCTACATTCTTCGTAGTTGGAAATTTTCTTGAAACTAATCCTGACTTGATTAAAAGAATGGCTGATGAAGGACATAATGTTGGAAATCATTCATATCATCATTATGATATGTCTACTCTCTCAAATGAAAAATTCACTAAAGAACTCACAGATGTAGAATATAAATATAAAGAAATAACAGGTAAAGATTTAGTAAAGCTATATCGTCCTCCTCAGGGTAAATATAGCAGGGAAAGTCTTAGTATGGCAAATGATTCAGGATATAAGACAATTTTCTGGAGCCTTGCATATGTAGACTGGTATGATGACAAACAGCCTACGAAAGAAGAGGCATTTAAAAAGCTTTTGGGAAGAATTCATCCGGGTGCAATAGTTTTATTACATAGTACATCTAGGACAAATGGAGACATTCTGGATGAATTACTTACTAAATGGGAAGAAATGGGCTATTCCTTTGGAAATCTTTCGGATTTAGAGTAGGTGACACAGGAGGATAAAGTTGTATAAATAATAGATAAGATAAAGTTAGAAGCTAGAGTGAATTATACGAAGATATGGGCATCTACAAAGAATCGTCCCTTTTTCGTTGTATGAATCGTATCTCCAAAGATAAATTTCCCCATTCCACGAACCGTTATCTTATCTTCAGGTTTTACATTATAGCTGTTATTCTCAGTAATACGTCCATTTACAAATACTCTTTTCTCTCGAATGAGATTCTGGCTCTGGCTTCTTGACAGATTATAAACTTCGCCGATTATTGCATCTAATCTAAGCGATGCCACATTGAATTCTTTGACCTTAATTCTGTTAAATGCATTTTCAGGTATGGTGTCAGTAATGTTGCATTTAACAACTGTATGTTTTACTCTTGTTAGATTTTCTACGATAAATTCAGATATTTTATTAAGGCAGAATACAAATGCCTCATTATCCATAATTATTATATCGCCAAGAGTTTCACGCTTGATTCCGAGATTAATTAATGCCCCAAGAAAATCGCGATGGCTTAGTTCATCAGAGAATTTCTTAAGTACGGGTGTTATGTGTATACAATCAATTGGAAATGCGGTTTCTATATTGCCGAATCTTACTATCTGGCGTTCGCAGAAATTATTTCCACCAAAAAGAGAGCGGTCAACATATGACAGCTCTTTTTCTATGTTATAGTAAGTATTTAATTCTAATAAGCCAAGGAAATTTGTAAAGGTACAAATATCTCTTGAATATGCTTTGTCTGCTAAATCAGCAAAACGTTTCTTTAACTGTTCTTCTTCATTCATATTACATACTACTCTCATTCTGAGCGATTTCTTATACTTTATCTACAATACGTTTGCCTCTCCACGTACCACGTTTCCATCTGATATATACTACCACACCACGTACTATTTCATCAAGTGCCATTGCAATCCATATACCAATTAATCCGAAATCAAATACGATTCCAAACAGATAACCAAGTAATACTGAAACGCCCCACATTGAAGCCATTCCTAAATAAGTCGGGAACTTAACATCACCGGCAGCACGCATACTGTTGATAATTACAAGGTTAGCAGTTCTTCCGATTTCTAAGAAAATACATATGAACATAATCTTGTGCCCTAAGTTTACGACACTTGTATTATCTGTAAATATTCCAATAGTAACAGGACTTATAAGGAAGTTTATAAGTGCAATGGTTATTGAAATAATCATGGATTTTTTTAATGTAGACATAACTTTTTTATATGCAAAATCATATTCATTTGCTCCGATTGAATGACCTACTACAATAGCAGTAGCCATAGCAGCAGATATTGAATACAGATATGCAAAGTTACTTAACATTGTAGCATAAATCTTAGTATTAACAGCAACAACGGATAATGAATTGACGAAACTTAAAATTATAAGTTGTGCTATATTATATGAAATATTTTCTCCGGCAGTAGGAAGTCCTATTTTAAGCAGTTTCTTCAATACATCATATGGAAATGGAATTAGGTATTTAATGGAAATCTGTCCATCAATTTTGATGATGAAGAATATTATTGAAATAATAACTGCAACAAATCGGCTGCAAGTGGTTGAAATAGCAACTCCTTCTACACCTTTGTGTAAGTATTTGAGTGGTCCGTACAAGAACATATAGTTACCAGCAATGTTTACAAGGTTCATCACGATTGCAATAATCATGCCGATTTTTGTCTGACCGTTACTTCTGAATATCTGTGAAAATGTATCAAAGATAGCCTGAAGAAATATAAAACCACCGACTATTTTCATATAACTTGTAGCATCAGGAAGCATTGAAGTTGGAACTTTCATTAAACCTAAGATAAACTGGTTAAAAATTAATATTAATGCACTTATTATTCCACTTAACAAAAGGTTAAATGTAATCGAAACGGTGTAAATCTGATTTAACTTTTCTTTGATTTTTGCACCAAGATATTGGGCAACTATAACGCCTGTAGCACTTGCAATAATGGAAAATGCAAGAGTAAGAAAGCCGATAATCTGGTTGGCATTACCGATTCCACCGACTGCTGTATCAGAATAATTACTTATCATTAAAGTGTCAATATATCCGAGACACATTGATAATAGTGACTGTACAAAAATCGGCCAGCCTAATTTAAATAATGATGTATTTTTAATATCTTTATTTGACGTTTCCATAACAATTCTCCATTCCGCAGACATAGACTGCATTTATTTTTTTCATATCGCTGTTGTCATTATACAGTCAAAAATAGTAATATATCTACAACAATAATGCTAAAAAATAACACAATCTTGCTAAAAATATAAAATTAGCATATAATTACAGGTATTAAGATAAGACTATATAAAAATGAGGTGACATAAATATGAATCACGAAGATTTTATGAAATATGAGGAGAAAAAAGGACATGGTACTTATATGCTGCCATTTGCAGTGTATGGAACATTAATTCCGAATAACGGCACGTTTTTTCCTGCACACTGGCATGATGAAATAGAAGTTATATATGCAAGGGAAGGTCATTGTATTTACTATGTGAATTTTAAACCATATGATTTATATGAGGGAGAAGTGCTTATTATTCCGCCGGGAGTTATACATTCATTTGAGCAGAGTGGAACGGAACGTTTTATTGGAAACTCAAGTGTATTCAGTCTTAATATGGTGAATAACAGTACAGTTGACGTATGTTCCTCAAAGTATTTTATGCCGCTGTTTAATAATGAAATTGTCTTGCAGATACATATGAAAAATGGTGAAGAGCATACAGAAAATATCAGGAAAATTGTAGGGAAATTTCAGGAATGCTATTACGATAAGGCAGATTGCTACGAAATACAGTTAAAGATTTATCTTTTGGAATTCTTTAAATATTTATTTGAAAACAAATTATATGAAAATTCAGGTAAAAAATCGTCCCTTATTAAAATGAGTGATAAAACCAAGGTAATAATAACCTATATAGAAGAGCATTTTATAGATAAAATCACATTAGATGATTTAGCAAAGCTGACAAACCAGAGTGTATACAATCTCTCGCATTCATTTAAGTATTGCACAGGACAAAGCCCAATGGAATATATTAATCAATATAGGCTTTCTGTGGCTGCGAAGAAGTTAGAATCAACTGATGAACCAGTAATTAATATAGCGACAGATACAGGATTTAATAATGTCTCGTATTTCAACAGAGCATTTAAGAATAAATTCCAGATGACACCGACACAGTATAGAAGATTTGGACATAATATATAGATATATTATAGGATTATGAATTTGGGGATAGAAAATGAGTAGTCAGAAATATGAAGATATGCTTAATTTAGCACTTGATACTCCTGAGGGAGACAGAGAGCAGAGTAAGACTCTGAATGTAGGTTTCGACAGTATAATAAATACATGGGAAGTAATCGTAAGATATAATGGTGATATAGAATTCCTTAAAAGTAACGGAGTAAGTATCATATATTTGTCAGGTAATTATGCAATCCTTACAGTACCCGATAATTTTATAAGGAATCTTAATTCCTATAAGGAGATTATATACGTGGAAATGCCGAAGAGTCTGTATCTTACAGTAGCTAATGGCATACGAACTTCCTGTATTAATAATGTGCAGGTCAGAGAATTCTCAAATCGTGGAGGGTTGTTTGGTGAGGGTGTCATATGTGCCTTAATTGACAGTGGCATTGACATATTTAATGATGCTTTCAGAAACAATGATGGAAGCACGCGAATCTTAGAAATCTGGGATCAGAACATAAGTGGTAATCCACCAGAGGGGTATACGCTTGGAACAGTATTTACAAAGGACGATATTAATGATGCACTTAGAAGTGGTAGGTTTAGGTCAAGGGATGTATCGGGGCATGGAACTCATGTGGCAGGAATAATGGCGGGAAATTTCGCATCGAATAAGAATAACAGTATAGGGATAGCAACAAGAAGTCCGATAATTATGGTTAAGTTAAATACTTCGATTAATAATGGCTTTCCAAGGACCACAGAGTTAATGCAGGCAATTAATTATATCTATCAGGCAGCAGTAAGGTATAATATGCCTGTTTCGATTAACATAAGCTTTGGTAATTCCTATGGTTCTCATGATGGAACTTCGCTTATAGAGACATTTATTGATGATATATCTAATTTATGGAAAATGTGTATATGTATTGGAACAGGAAATGAGGGTGCAGCGGCAGGTCACACTAAGGAGATATTTAAAATAAATGATGAAAAAAGTATGAGATTCACCATAGGTGAATATGAAAGTAATATAAATATCCAGATTTGGAAGAACTATGAAGATGTATTTGAATTCACTATTACTGCACCGGGAAGAGTTAATTCAATTAAGATTGACAATGTTGTTGGAAGTATAAAGAGAAGATTGGGTTCTAATAAAATTCTGATATATTATGGAGAACCATCGCCATATAGTCCTTTTCAGGAGATTTTTATAGATATTATCCCTGATATTTCAGTAAATGATTATATAACGCCAGGAATATGGAGTATAGATGTGGCAGCACAGAGAGTAGTGAATGGCAGGATTGATATGTGGCTTCCCGATTCAGCATCATTAAATGAGGATACAAGATTCCTGACTCCATCACCTGAAACAACACTTACGATTCCGTCAACAAGTAATTCAGCAATATCAGTAGGCGGCTATAATTCGTTGCTTATGTCATATGCAGATTTCTCAGGGCGGGGATTTACGAGAGTGGTAGGCAGAATAAAACCTGACATAGTAGCACCTGCTGTAAATATTACTTCAGCGGCAACAGGTGGAGGAGTTACAGAGAAAAGTGGTACTTCCATGGCGTGCCCATTCGTGGCAGGAAGTGCGGCACTTCTTATGGAATGGGGAATTGTACGTGAAAATGATTTATATCTGTATGGTGAAAAAGTGAAAGCTTATCTTATAAAGGGAGCAAGACCATTACCGGGATATACACAGATACCTGATGAAAGAATTGGTTTTGGGGCATTGTGTTTGAGGGATAGTATTCCGGTATAGAAGCTGGTATTAAATTAATTTTAAAATGAATTGAATTAGATGTTAATCTGTGTTATCATTCACATATTATATATTGTTACTGATAGATGTGTAAATATATTATTAATTAGACTATTAGCAGGGATTCAGATGCAAGAGGTAAGGAAGGATGACAACGGCAGAAACTTTTATGAATGCATTTATGAAAAAATTAGATTCAATTGATATTAATAAAGAAAATCAGCCGAATAAAGGTCCTGAACTTACAAATGAATTTGTTGGTAAACAGGTTGAGTTATATACTAATCTAATCAAATCAGAAATCTTTAATAATGCAAATAAAGGATGATTGAGATGCTTGTAATGGTAGAAAAACAGAAAGATTTTCTTTGCAATATTTCCTAAAAATGTTATAGAAATTTATTTTTATACTTGGTGTATTGAGAGAAAGTGCCAATATTTTTGAAATTCATAGTAATGAACATTAGAAGACTGTTAAATGGTATATATGATATATAACAGTTATCGAGTGTTCTTTTTTATTATAAGATTAAAATTAAGAAAATCTGATAAAATGTAAGAAAGAATTTAATGTTACATAAGGTGCAAAAGAGTAATATAAAGAAATAAAATGTACAACAATAAGTAATTAGGCTTGATTGAAATGTTTATAGAGAGAAGGAAAAGGTATGGATACGGAAAAATTAGATATATGGGCCAGCTTATTACTGGATACGGGAAAGAGAAATAATCTGGTGAATTTTAAAGATACAAAGGCATCTACGGTCGAGATTATTTTACCAGAGGCAGAAGAAATTTTTGACAAAGTGGAATCATCAGCTTCTTTTGAAGTATTCAATCCACAAATTGCAGATGATGACGAAGATGAACGTACTGGTGATGATAATCAGGAAGATGATGGTAAATATGCAAAGCAGATAAAACTAAATCGTCAAGGATATATTAATACTTATGGTTCTCATATAAAAAAGAATAATCAAATGCTTTTGTTCAATGCTAATGTAAATCCTGTTAATGCATTGAAGAATATTGATAAAAAGGCAAGGGAACATTTAGAAGAAACAGGTGTTAATGTTGCATATATCGCATTTGGTTTTATTCATTGGAAGGAAAGCAATGACTCAAACTATGCGTATAGAGCACCTATTCTTCTTGCACCAGTAACATTTAGCAATGATTCAGCAATAGAACCATGGTTTATAAAAATGACGGAAGATGATGTAGTTGTTAATCCTACGTTTTCCTTTAAAATGGAGAGAGAATATGGTATGAAATTGCCAGAGTACGAAAATGAGGGATTAGAGATGTACTTAGGTAAAGTCGAACAGAGAGTTGCAAAAATTGGTTGGACAGTGACAAAAGAGTGCAAGATTGGAATTTTTTCATTTCTTAAAATGAATATGTATAAAGATTTAATGGAGAATAAGAAAACAATATTACAGAATAAAAATGTACGTATGATTCTTGGTGAGACCTTTGATTTAGAAGAAGAAGTATCTGTTGAAAATGGAGAACATCATTTAAAAAATGCGTTGGTAGAGCTTCATAATGTTGTAGATGCAGATTCAAGCCAGATTGAGGCTATTGAGCTGGCAAAGGCGGGCGTGAGTTTTGTACTTCAGGGACCTCCAGGGACAGGAAAGTCTCAGACTATTACCAATATTATTGCAGAGTGTCTTTATGATGGTAAAAAGGTACTCTTTGTATCAGAAAAACAGGCTGCTTTGAACGTTGTATATGAAAAACTAAAGCAGGCAGGATTAGAAGAATTTTGTCTTGAACTTCATAGTTATAAGTCAAATAAGAAAGAAGTTATAGACAATCTATGCAAGACATTGAGAACAGCAAAAACAAATGTTTCTTCGAAAGCTGATAGTGAAATTGAATCAAAAATAAAAAGTCAGCAAAAACTAGATTCTTATGAGAGGGAACTTCATATAAATAGGGATGTGATTAACAAATCACTATATCAATTATATGAAGCTTATTCTAGTAATCGTGATACTCCAGATGTAAAAGTATATATTAAAGATATTGACAAAAAGGGTGAGGATTATTTAAAAAATGCAATAGATTTACTAGAGCGATACGTTAAATTTGTTCCATCAATAGGCTATCAATATAGAAACAATCCATGGTATGGTTATGTGAATAAGGATACTTCATATCAAACGAGAGAGAATATAAAGAATAGTCTTATTGTAATGATTGAAGTTATAAATAAATACATAGAATTGCAAAAAGTAATAGAGGAAGAGTATGGAATTGTCTGTAATACTCTTAAACAAACTGAATTGTGGAATAATTTTTTTACATTGGCCTCAGAGAGTCGTATACTTACACCTTCGTTTTTAGAGAAGTCAGCTTGTACATATTTACAGGAGAAACTAACAGATATGAAGGGATTAAGTACAGAAATTGTAGAGATAAGAGAAGTTATTAATCAAAAATATGATGCTGATATTTATAAATTGGATGCAGCAGATACATATAAACGTTTGACAAAAGTGTATACTAATGGTTTTAGAAGATTATTTAATAGTGAGTATAGAAAACTTATTACTGAAATTAAAATTAATGAAAAGAATGGTAAAAAACCTTCTTATCAAGAAGCAATTGAATTAACAAATAATCTTTGTATTTATAATAAAAGACAAGATATGTTTAATAAAATAGAGGAACCATTAAAATCCTATCTTGGTTCAGCGTATAATGGTGTTGACTCAGATTGGAATATGATTTTAACACAGATATCAAGATTAAGGGAATTATTTGATTCGGGAGTAAGTTTTAGCAAGCTTGAGGGGTATACTGACGTTGATTATGAGAAAAATAAATCTGAGTTTGCTATAATTGCAAAACAAATTGAAGAACTAAGAGAAAAAAGCTATAAAGATGTAGAACTTCTTGTGAAGAGTTTTAATAGTAATATGTTTGATATAGAAAACTGCGTATTCGAAAAATTATTAGCAAAACTTAAAGATTGTCTGCAAGAATATGATAAATTGGACAATTGGTGCAGATTTAATGATCTTCTATATGAGTTAAGAAAGGAACAGATAACAGAATTTATAGATGCTACAATTGATGAAAATATAGCAATTGAGGATATTGTCAAGACATATAAGCGTAATTTTTATAGACAATGGATAGATTATGTACAGCATATAACACCTGTACTTTCAGGATTTAATCGAGTGGAACATGATCAACAAATAGAAGCTTTTATTAAGAAAGATAATACGCAGTTTGAAATCAGCAAAGTGCAGATAAGGTCAAAATTATCACGAAATAGACCCTCTCTTGATTTTGTGTCTCCGGGAAGTGCTGTTTCAATATTGTTACGTGAAGGTGAGAAGAAAAGAAGACAGAAAAGTATACGAACTCTTATAGGAGAAACAGGTGAGCTTATACAGACGATAAAACCGTGTTTTCTTATGTCACCACTTAGTGTAAGTACATTCCTTAATACAGAATCAGTGAAGTTTGATACGGTGGTATTTGATGAGGCTTCACAGATTTTTCCTCAAGATGCGATAGGGGCTATTTACAGAGGTAAGCAACTTATTGTTGTGGGTGATTCAAAACAGATGCCCCCAAGTGACTTCTTTAATACTAATAAGAATTTAGATGATAATGATTATGAGGCAGGAGACATAACAGATTTTGAATCTATTTTGGACATTTGTTCAACAACCTTTGCACAGCTTCGTTTGAAATGGCATTATCGCAGTCGTTATGAGCAGTTGATAACGTTTTCAAATAGATATTTTTATGACAATGATTTAGTGACATTTCCGTCATCTACAACGAATAAGAAGTGGATAGGTGTCGATTATTATTGTGCGAAAGACGGTATGTTTGATCATAAAAGTAGGAATAACAGGAGGGAAGCGGAGTTTATTGTTAATTTGATCTATAAAAATATAGAACTTTATCCTAAGCGTAGTCTGGGTGTTGTTGCTTTTAGTGTTTCACAACAGGAATTGATAGAAAAGTTGTTATCAAAGAGACGACAAGATGATCCATCTAAGGAATTCTTTTTTAAACGTGATGTAATCGAGCCGTTCTTTATAAAGAATCTTGAAACAGTACAAGGTGATGAACGAGATACTATTATTTTTAGTGTAGCATACGCAAAGGATTCAACAGGAAGATTGATGCAAAATTTTGGACCTCTTAATCGGGTAGGAGGAGAACGTCGTCTTAATGTGGCGGTTACTCGTGCCAAGATTAATGTGCAATTGGTGGCTTCTATTCATTATACTGATATAGACCTGACTCGAACCAAGGCAGAAGGGACAAAGTTGTTACGAAGCTATCTTGATTATGCTGAAAATGGTGAAATCGCTATGGAAAGAACTATTAGTGTAAATCCATTTGAGCAATTTGATTCTGCATTTGAAATGGAGGTTTATGATTTTCTGAGAGATAATGGTTATGAAGTAGATACTCAGGTCGGATGTTCAAATTTTAAAATTGATTTAGGAATTAAGCGTCCTTCAACATCTGATTATGTATTAGCGGTTGAGTGTGATGGTGCAACATATCATTCGTCTAAAAATGCCAGAGATCGTGATAGATTGAGACAGGAAATATTAGAAAATATGGGTTGGAAATTTTATCGTATCTGGTCAACAGATTGGTTTAAGAACACAGCAGTTGAAAAAGAGCGTCTTTTAGAAGCAGTAAAGAAGGCAATGATTGAGAAAAACCAGATAAAAATCAGTAATAGTGATAGAGAAGATAAAAAAGAAACAGAAATGTTTTTTGAATATCCAGTACAGGAAATACATAAATCATTTCCAAAATATACGCAGGTTGATGTGTATAGTATTCAGCAAACATCCAATTTTCAGGATTTTATAAAAAAGGTAATGGAGGTAGAAGCTCCTATATCTGAGGAATGGTTATTGAAAAGAATAGTATGGAAATTTGGTAGGGAGAAAGTTACTAATGTGGTAAAGAATGACTATGAAATATATATGAATAACTGTAAGAATAATGGTATTATTCGACGCAATGGTTTTTTATATCTGGCAGGTGTGAACGATTACCAGCTTCGTGTACCTAGTGATGGGAATGAAAAAAGAGATATCAATTATATTAGTAGTGAGGAACTTGGAAGTGGTATGATTGAAATAATTAAACAGAATGTGTCAATAGAAAAAGTAAGTTTATATAAGTATTTGGCAAAATTGTTAGGTTTTAACAGAGTGACAGATAAGATTGAATGTAAGATGGATGATGCATTAAAGATGCTTGGAAATTCAATTGAAATTAATGATAACAATATTTCAATGAGAAATATTGAAGAATAAGAGTGAATTAATGCAAGAAGAATTAGGTTGTTTAATTATATATTAGTATGTAAAGCAATTAAAAAAAAGAGAAGTCCATTTATAACTCACACACAATACGTTATAATCAAATGTATGTTATAGACGGACTTCTCTTTTAATGTCCTGTCTAATGTTTTACTACTTTATTAAATCAATAAATGCCTTATGAATACTCAGGTCGTCATTTAATTCAGGGTGAAAGGCAAATGCAAGCTGATTCCCATATTTTACACCAACGATTTTACCATCGACTTCGGCTAAAACCTCCACACCATCTGATACTTCCGATACATAAGGGGCGCGGATAAAAGTCATTGGAATTTCACCGATACCTTTAACAGTATCAGTTGTAAAGAAGCTTCCAAGCTGTCTGCCGTAAGCATTTCTTTTGACAGTTATTGGCATCGTTGCAAGATGAGTTGTATTATCATCATCAAGCTTTTCGGCAAGGAGAATCATTCCAGCACAGGTTGATAGAACTGGTTTGCCTGATAGAATCTGGGCTTTAAGATTATCATACATATTAAGCTCTCTTAGTAATTTACCCTGAACAGTGCTTTCACCACCGGGAAGAATGATACCGTCAAACTCTTTGTTTAAATCTTCTGATTTACGGAGTTCTATAGAGTCTACACCAAGTTTTTCAAGCATTTTTTCGTGTTCAATAAATGCTCCCTGAACTGCTAATATACCAATTGTCATTTATTTACCTCTTTCAGCCATTAATAATGCGATTTCCTGTTCATTGATACCAACCATTGCTTCGCCTAAGTTTTCAGATAATTTAGCGATAAGTTTAGCATCTGTGTAGTTTGTAACAGCTTTTACGATAGCATTTGCACGTTTTTCGGGATTACCTGATTTGAAGATTCCTGAACCAACGAATACGCCCTCTGCACCAAGCTGCATCATTAATGCTGCATCAGCAGGAATTCTTTCAAGTGCCATAACTGCGCATGCACCGGCAGCTTCAGCAATCTTTGCCTGTTCAGATGAAAATGGTGTATCAGATAAAGTCATATATATTAATACATTTACTAAGACATTGGCATTAACGGTGAGAATAAGTTATATGATTCTGCCATCACAGTTAATGGAAAAATTCTATGAAAAACTTGGTTTTTATTCGTGTACGGTTTCGAATTTCGAGCAGTATACACTTGCAAATTTTATGAAAAACGGAAGCTTTGAGAAGCATATTAACCGTCTGAGAACTTATTATCAGAATAAGAGAGAAGTTATCGTCGATGCATTTTGTAACAGCAGACTAGGTAAATACATTGAAATTGAGGGTGACGAAGCAGGTGTACATTTTCTGATGCATATAGACAGTAAATATAGTGAAGAGGAATTCGTAAGGCTTGCAAGGGCAAAAGGTATTAATATGATGCCATTATCGGGTTATTACATTGAAAATGATGAAAATGGAAATGGTAAAAATGCAGAGAATTACAGAAATACTTATGTAATGAATTACTCATCGGTTGATATCAATGTGATAGATGAAGTGGTTGAAACATTGTATGAACTGATAAAGCCATAAGGTATTTAATATACAGGCACTTATAATATGTAATATCAGACAGTTGAAAAATAGAATAAAATTAAGTATACTTAAAAATTGTTAGAAGACAATGAGCATATAAATATAAAATGAATAGTATAAAAAAGGAAATAAAGCAATGAGTATAACAGTACAGGAATTAAAAAAGAAAGATAAAGAGACATATCAGATTATAGACATTCGTGATGAGGTGGAGGTAGCACATGGAGAGATACCAGGTGCTATAAATGTTCCGGCAGATGATATCATTAATAATGATAAGATTGATTTTAGTAAGGAGCTTATCATATGCTGTACAAGAGGAATATATAGTGAAGAAGTAGTAGAGAAGCTTGATGAGAATGGCATAAAAGCAAAGAGTCTTGAAGGAGGATATATTGCGTGGCTGTTAGATGTCATGTCAGAAGATAATGAAAGTGATACGGATTTTGCCAAAGATGTTGAACTTAGCATAAGAAAGAAATTCCGAAAGAAAATCTGGTGCAAATTCACAAAGGCAATTAATGAATACGAGCTTGTAAAAGAGGGCGACAGAATTGCAGTATGCATTTCAGGTGGTAAAGATTCTATGCTTATGGCAAAATTGTTTCAGGAATTAAAGCTTCATAATAAATTCCCATTTGAAGTTAAATTCTTAGTTATGGACCCGGGATATAGTCCTGCAAACCGTCAGGTTATCGAAGAAAATGCGAAGAAGCTCAATATACCGATTAAGATATTTGAATCGGATATATTTGATTCAGTATATAATATAGAAAAGTCCCCATGTTATCTTTGCGCGAGAATGAGAAGAGGACATTTATACAGCTATGCCAGGGAAATGGGTTGTAATAAAATAGCACTCGGACATCATTATGATGATGTAATTGAAACAATACTTATGGGTATGTTATATGGTGCACAAATGCAGACTATGATGCCTAAACTTCATAGTACGAATTTTGAGGGAATGGAATTAATCCGTCCGCTATATTTAATTCGTGAAGATGATATAAAGGCGTGGAGAGATTATAATAATCTGCATTTTATACAGTGTGCCTGCAAATTTACAGACACCTGTACAACGTGTAATAATGAAGAAAATCAGTCTAAGAGAATGGAGATAAAGAAGCTTATAAGCGATTTGAAGAAAGTTAATCCATTCGTTGAGAGCAATATTTTCAGAAGTGTTGAAAATGTTAACTTAGACACTTTAGTTGCTTATAAAAAAGATGGCATTAAACATCATTTCTTAGATGAATATGATAAATAATATAACGAATAATGCCACAAATAATACGATAAACAATATTATAGTAAATAATATGACGATAATATAATGAATACTGCGACAAATAGTATACAGTAAATAATGTGACAAACAATATGACAATAATATAGCAGATAATGTGACAAATAAAATCGGAAAGGTGGAGTAGAAGTGACACTTAAAAAGCATATAATTGATACAATTAAAGAATGGCAGTTGAAAATAGGAAATATAGATACAGATATAAGATTATATTATCCTAAATCGTCCCTGTGTGATTATATGGAAGTGCCTGAATCAGTTTCCAATGATGATTTGTTAGAAATGCTATCTGATTATATGAAGAATAAAGCAGAAGAATTAGGAAATGTTAATATTACCTATAATAAGGACAGATATTGCATTGAAGTCTTAGATAAAGGCTGTAAATATGTTGAGGATAATATTGACACACCGGAATTTTTACCTGTCTTTTTAGCAGCACTTAAGACACAGAAGTTTGAAGAAATATTAGAAGTATTCAAAAGATATGCCAGAGAGAATAATACGGAATTAGTATTTGAAAAGGAAACAGATGGATTAGGTACCGTATTGTATCTGAAAGATGAGAATGTAGAACCATATGTATACTGTGTGGAGCAGGATGATTTTGGTATTACTTATCATAGATTTGCTAAGGATGATTATTTACAGTTAGCAACACTATCTGAAGCGGAAGATGATGTAAAGAGTGGTCGTACTGCACCAATAACAGAAACAAAAGAAATTATATAAAAGATTGCTATGAAGAGGAGAGAAAGAAAATGTTAAGTAAAGAATATAAAATATCAGGAATGTTTATTACAATTCTTGTGATGGCAGCTACATTTATTATTTTTCATAATGAGGATATTTCTGTAAGATTATTTGCAACAGCTTTATTTACTGTAGCTACATTAATTACAAGCATTCTTGGGACGAGAGTGAGCATAAGAATAATAAAGACGGGTGACAGGATTAAGAATAAATTAGTTAAGGTACTTTATTATATCGGTTTGCCGATTGCATTAATATGCTTAACAGGGTTAGTCTGGGCGGTAATGGCTGTGGTTAATGGAAAACTTGCAAATACAGATGATATAGGAACTTCATTTGGCCAGTCTTACCTACTTGCTATAGTGGCAATTGCTGTATGTATTTTTGCTATTATTCCATATATTCAAACCATAATAGTGTTGGTTTTAAGAAAATTCAAAAAATTTAACTAGGCAGATAGTTTTATTACATAAGATTGATATAGTCTAAAACTATAACAAACTATAGATTTTTCATATTTTTCCGATTTCTGTAAATATGTTAATATGTGAACCATAAATTGATTAGTAATTCTGGATATTATAAAAATGATATAGATAGATGTATAAAGTGTTATATAGTCAGTTATATGGAGCTGTATAGAAATATGTGATTTTTATAATATATATTTTAGGAATTATAATCACGAAAACTATAAAATATTAACAGATTGGAGATAAGATATGAGTAAATTAAACACACCATTCAGATACGATTATGTAGGAAGCTTTTTAAGGCCAGAGGTTTTAAAGAAAGCAAGAGAAGATTATGAAAACGGTAAAATTACAAGAGAAGATTTAACAAAAGTAGAAGATGAATGTATAACTAAACTTGTCAGCAAACAGAAAGAATTAGGATATAAAGTAATTACTGATGGTGAATTCAGAAGAGCAACATGGCATTTAGATTTTATGTGGGGCTTTAATGGTGTCGGTCATCAGAAAACAGAGACAGGCTTACCATTCCATGGCGAAGCAGCAATGATTGATGATACTTATCTTACAGGAAAAGTTTCACTTGGCGAACATCCTTTTATTGAGCATTTTAAATTCATCAAACAGTTTGAAGATGAGAATACAGTTGCAAAACTTACAATACCTGCACCAGCACAGTTCTTAGAACAGATGATTATGCCTTTTGCATGGGATAATTCTAAGAAATATTATAATACAGCAGATGAAATTGCTATAGATATTGCTAATGGATACAAGAAATTCATCAAAGATGTATATGCAGCAGGATGCAGAAATCTTCAGTTAGATGACTGCTCATGGGGTATGTTAGTTGATGAAAATGCATGTCAGTTCTTTGGAACAGACAGCAAGGGATTAGAGAAAATAAAGAAACAGCTTGTAGATATCAACAACCTTGCAATTGTAGATAAACCAGAAGATATGATAATTAATACACACGTATGCAGAGGAAATTTCCATTCTACATATGCAAGCAGTGGAGCGTATGACAGCGTTGCAGAAACATTATTTGCAAAGGAAAATGTAAATGCATATTATTTAGAGTTCGATGATGAACGTTCAGGTGGTTTTGAATCACTTTCAAAGGTTACAGGTGATAAAAAGGTAGTTTTAGGTTTAATTACAACAAAATCTCCTGTATTAGAAGATAAGGAAACAGTTATTAAAAGAATTAATGAAGCTGCAAAATACATACCTCTTGACAGATTATACCTTAGTCCTCAGTGTGGTTTTGCATCATGCGAAATAGGCAATAAATTAACAGAAGAACAGCAGTGGGCAAAACTTAAATTAGTTAAAGAAATAGCTGAAGAAGTATGGAAATAAAATAATTATTTATATATCAAATTTGCTTTAGCGGTTAAATAAAAATTAAATATTATGCGTAAAAAATGACCTCTCTTGCAGGCAAATAAGTGAAATTAAATTTACTTAATGTCTGCAAGGGAGGTTTTTGTATTTCAATTTCAAAAATGCTTGACAGATAAGTTACTTAGTGATATGGTTAGTTACATAAGTAATGAACCATACAAGTAATTGCAAAAATACATATAAATTATTACTTTTGAGCTATCAAAGCAGGAAAGGAGGAGAAAATGAACGAGATATTAACTCAGGAGAAATCAATCTACATACAGATTGCAGAAATGATTGAACGGGATATATTGCGGGATATCTTACTAGAGGAAGAGAAAGCACCAAGTACTAATGAACTTGCGAAACTCTATGCAATTAACCCGGCAACTGCAGCCAAAGGGATTAATATTCTTGTAGATAGAGGAATCCTATATAAGAAGCGTGGTATTGGAATGTTTGTTGTGAAAGGAGCCAAAGAGATGATAATGGCAAAAAGAAAAGAAGAATTTTATGATAATTATATAAAAAAGCTTTTGTTAGAGGCATCAAGTATTGGTATCAGCAAAGAAGAACTTATAGATATGATTAAGAAAGAAGATTAAAGAAAATTGCCTAAGGAATAGAGCAGATATTAAATTCTGCGGAATGGAGAAAAGTATGAGTGAAATGTTATCATGTAAAGGAATATATAAAAAGTATGGAAATAAAGAAGTGCTTAAAGGTATAAATCTTGATATAGAAAAAGGAAAGATTTATGGTCTGATTGGCAGAAACGGAGTGGGAAAGACAACGCTTTTATCAATAATGACAGGACAGAGTATGGCATCAGAAGGAGTTGTCACCTTAGATGGCGAAAAGGTATGGGAAAATAAAGATGTTATTAATAAAATCTGTTTCTCAAGAGAATTAAATCCTATGGCAGTAATGGGTAACAATAATATTAAGGTTAAGGAGTATCTGAGGATTGCTTCAATATTTTATCCAAATTGGGATTCTGAAATGGCAGATGAACTTATTAAAGAATTCGAATTAAATGTAAAGAAGCAGATTTGCAAGTTATCTAAAGGTATGATGTCAATGGTTACAATAATTGTTGCATTGGCAAGCAAGTCTGAATTTACATTTCTTGACGAACCGGTTGCCGGACTTGATGTTGTAGCAAGAGACCAGTTTTACCGCGCTTTATTAGATGAATATGATAAGACAGGCAGAACATTTGTAATATCTACACATATCATAGAAGAGGCAGCAGACATTTTCGAGGAAGTAATTATTATGAAAAATGGTCAGGTCATTCTTAAAGAGAATACGGTAGAACTTCTAGACAGAGCATTTCATATAAGTGGAAAAGCTGAAGAAGTAGATAAGTTAGTGGAGGGTATGGAAGTACATCACAGAGAAAATATTGGAAGAAGCAAGGGCGTAACAGTTTTAGCAAAACCGGGCGAACGAATAAATGCAAATGCTGATGTAAGTGTACAGCCTGTTAATTTGCAAAATCTATTCGTGGCATTATGTGGCAAGGGGGAATAGATTATGACAGAGATTAAAGGAATTACAAGACAGGCATTAAAAAATCTGCTTGTTAGTTTTTTGACATTTGCATTAGTGATAATATTTTTTGCCTTTTTAAGTGCTCCAACTTATTCTAAAATGTCGAGAATAGGAATGGTATATACATTATATTTTAATTTATTTGTTATGCTTACATATGTAATTTCATTTACGACTTGTTATTTAAGAGTATATATTGCATTTGGAAGTACAAGAAGAAGACTCTTCATAAGTAAAAATATTGTGGCATTAGGTCTTATATGTATAGTAAATATAGTAGATATGATTGTATATGTGATATTTGATAAAATGGAACTTACAAGAATTATTGGTTCAATTATAATATGTATTTTGGTTTTGGCGGCAGGCGAAATACTATCATTAATAATTTATAAATATGGAATGAAAGGTTATGTTATAAGCTGTATGCTTGGTGGATTTGTCGGGGGATTATGTGGAGGAGGAGTTTTTCCGGCATCATTAATCAGAAAATATCTGCAAATGCCAGTTGTATGCTTAAGTGTTTTTGCCGTAAGCATTATCATCTATGCTGTGATTGAATATTTAGAATGGAAAATGATTTATAAATATGAGATAAGAACCTGATAAATATAAAATAAGAGCCAAATAAGTGCTAAATCTTTAAAATCATATTATGACCTGACTTTCTAAAGATGGTTTAAAGTAAATACTTACCTGACTCTTAGATAAAGATATATTAGTCTGCTTTTAAATCATTTTTATGGATTACATATATCGCAACACCGATAAAAATCATACCACCGATTATGTTTCCGATTGTTACATAGCTAAAGCATACAAGGCTTTTTGGTGATAATAAAGCATCACATTGTGAAGAAGTCAAACCATATAATTCCTGCGCTTTATTTACGTAATCAGAATTAGTAGCTGCTAACATTCCGGCTGGAATATAGAACATATTTGCAACGCAATGCTCGAAACCGCAGATAACGAAAGCCATAATAGGAAAGAATACGGAAAGTATTTTGCCTGTTACATCTTTAGCGGCTGAAGCCATAAGTATTGCAAGGCATACTAAGATGTTACAGAGAATACCGCTTGTGAAACCTGCCAAAGGCTTAATATTAGTTTTACCAATTGCGACTTTTATGGTATATGCACCAAGACCACCGTTTGAGTAATCAAACTGACCTGAAAAGAAAAGTAATATATCGATTATCAATGCACCTAAAAGGTTGCTTAGGTAGACAACTACAAGGTTTCTTACTACTGATAAACCACTGATTTTCTTATTCATATATGCCATTATTAACATACAGTTTCCGGTAAATAATTCGCCACCGACTAATATAACAAGCATTAAACCGACAGGGAATACAGCTCCGGCTAAGGTTCTTGCAAGTCCGACATTGCTTATGTTATGAACTGCTACGTTACTCGCAGCACCGCCGAGTGCGATGAAAGCGCCTGCGAAAATACCTAACATAATCATTTTGAAAAGTGAAAGATTTGCTTTAGTAATCTGCCCGTCAATATTATTTTGTACAACCTCTGTAGGTGTATAGAAATTGTTTTGCATTAGTGAAATCTCCTTAATAATATAATAATTATTATCCTAATGATAAGCAAAACAAAAGTCAATAAAAATACGAAAATAATAATGTATTAATTTTCGTACAGAAATAGAGAATAGAATAAAAGAAAGAATGTTACCGCATTTATCGTATACGATAACTTTGAATGGCAGGCAATGAAAATGAAATACCTGCAGAATGGAGAGAATTATGACTGTTAAATTATTTAAGATGAGTTACAGAAAACTACTAATATTTTTATTATGTATGGCAGCAAGTTTTTTTGTGGGTTTAACCATACAGCTAATCAATGGAGACAGTGATAGCCAGCAGATTTCGATAATAATGACTATATTAATTACATGCTTTTTTGAATTTTTTTTCATACCGATGGGAATGGCAAATGATTTTAAAATATATATACAGATGGGTGGAACCAGAAAATCTTTCTACATTGCAGAATTGATTTTTGAAATCGTAAAGTATCTGATATTAACAGTATTCTTAGCAATTTCATATAAGTTTCAAAAGCAGATATATAATAAAGCAGGTAAAGAAAGCTGCCTTATAAATGAGCATATGGATAAGTATATAAATATCGGCTCTGTTTTATTATTGATTGGCTTTGTAATAGCACTGATGATGTTGCTATCGGCATTAGCTGTAATGTATAAAGAAAAAGTATATATTATAATATGGATAGTTTATCTTGTAGTATGTATGATACCTGTACAGCTGCATAATTTAGAAGAAAATGATAATGACTCAATGCCTGCACGATTTGCATTATGGATTAAGAATAAAGCGTGGTTTAGTAACTTAAAAGATATGATTCTTAATCCTGATATGACACAGGTATATCTGGCAGCAGGAAGTCTTACAGTTTTGTGCCTTGTAATTTCCTATCTTATAATAGCAAGGAAAGATTATTAATTCAGAATAAGCATTTATATAATACAGAATACAAAAACAAACAAAAGTTGACATATAATGGTTTTGTGATATAATAAGTTCGTAACAAATGTAACATTTTTGTAACAATTGAACAAATAACAATTGGTCAAATTAAGCAAATGTAATAATAACTAAGTATACAAAGACAAATATTCAGAGAGGTATACAAGTGAAAAAGGACGATATCATGAAATACAGAAAAAATATAGCATATGGAGTTACAGGAGTGGCATTAGCTAGTTTTATGATAACTGGAATACATATGCAGACAGATGCTAAGAGTAATAAGGCAAAATTTGAAGGCAATATTTCAGCAGAAGTAACCATTCCATCAGCAGGAATTGCTAAATTATTAGTAAATAATGAGAATGAGAATAGTGCTAAAAGTAATAAAAATGAAGATAAAAGTGTTGATAATAAATTATCAGGTGGTATAGCTTCAATTCTTAATAATTATTATATAGATACACTTGCCAATGAAAGTAAGGTAAGTATTAAAGCTGTAGATACAGTTCTTAGTATGTTACCCGCCGAAGATACAGAGGATACTAAAGAAACAGAAACAACAGATAAAGCAGCAGAAGAGGCTGCACAGGAAGAACAGCCACAGCAGCCACAGCAGGTAAGTTCAATTGTAGCAGGATATAATGTACTAGGTGTAGCAAACGTTACAAACTACTTAAATGTAAGAGAGACACCTGATTTAGATGGAAAAGTTCTTGGTAAGCTTCCTATGAATGCAGGTTGTGAGATACTTGAGACACTTGATGGCTGGTATAAGATATCCTCAGGAAGCGTTGAGGGTTATGTAAGTGCTGAATATCTTCTTACCGGTGCAGAGGCAAATGAAAGAGCATCAGGTTGTTTAGCAACAGTTGCTAAAGTTAAAGCAGATATGCTTATGGTAAGAGAAGAGCCTAATACAGATTGTACAATTCTGACAAGAGTTGCATATGATGAAGAATTAGAAGCTGTAGAGTTATTAGACGGCTGGGTAAAAGTTAATATAGATAATAAATTCGGATATGTAAGTGCAGAATATGTCGATGTCTATCAGACATTACCTAAGGGTGTAACAATAGAAGAGTTATCATACGGTAACGGAATATCTAATACAACAGTTGACTTGATAGAATATGCAAAACAATTCTTAGGCAATCCATATGTTTATGGAGGAACAAGTCTTACTAATGGTACTGACTGTTCTGGATTCACAATGAGAATATTTGAACACTTTGGATATGGTCTTAGCAGAACTTCAAGAGAACAGGCTAATAATGGTACAAGAGTATCACTTTCAGAGATTCAGCCGGGTGATTTATTATTCTATAGCCATGGAGGTTCAATTGGACATGTTGCGATATACATTGGAAATGGTCAGATTATTCATGCCAGCACAGAGAGAACAGGTATAATAATTGGAAATGCTTTCTATACAACACCAGTGTGTGCTACAAGAATCATTAACTAAATTTATTAATATCAATGTAAAGTTGTAATAGTTAATTTAATTATAGACAAAGCCGGATGGCTATGTTATAATATATAAGGTTTATGCCAAAAGTTTAGCGTACTCTTGGTTATAGGACACTCCGACCTGTTACTAAGCGTATAGCGATTAAAAATTAGGAGGAATTATTATGATTTCAAAGGAAAAGAAAGCAGAACTTATTGCAGCTTATGGAAGACAGCCTGGTGACACAGGATCTCCAGAGGTACAGATTGCTATTTTAACAGAAAGAATCAGAGAGTTAACAGAGCATTTAAAAGTTCATCAGAAAGATCATCATTCAAGAAGAGGACTTCTTAAATTAGTAGGTCAGAGAAGAGGACTTCTTGCATACTTAAAGGAAACTGATCTTGAAGGATATCGTGCATTAATTGAGAAATTAGGTATCAGAAAATAATCAATATCTAGTATCTGAAAGATATTATGCATATTCGGGGCGGCCAAAACCGCCCCATTTTTTGAAATTAAATATTTATGGTTATCCAATAAAGAGGCATTGCAAATCCGAGACCACTGAAAAGATTATAATTATTATTGTTTTTTTATGGAAGATAGAATTATAAGCTTTTCAGTGTTTTCGGCGAAAGCCTTTTATATAATAAAGGGTAACGTGAAATTCAAAAATGGAGAAATTAAAATAATGAAAGGAAGGCAGAAACAAACTGCAAGGTAAAAAAATGAAGATATTTACTATGGATATTGCCGGTAAGACTTTAAAAGTTACAATCGGTAAAGTAGCAGCACAGGCAAATGGAGCTGCATTTATGCAATATGGAGATACAACAGTATTATCAACAGCAACAGCATCAGAGAAACCAAGAGATGGAATAGATTTCTTCCCACTTAGTGTGGAATATGAAGAAAAGTTATATTCAGTAGGTAAGATACCTGGAGGTTTTAATAAGAGAGAGGGTAAGGCATCAGAAAATGCAATACTTACATCAAGAGTTATTGACCGACCAATGAGACCGTTATTTCCTAAAGATTATAGAAATGATGTAACTCTTAATAATATGGTAATGTCAGTTGACCCTGAGTGCCGTCCTGAATTAGTAGCTATGCTCGGTTCGGCAATAGCAACATCTATTTCAGATATTCCATTTGATGGCCCATGTTCTACAACACAGGTTGGTATGATAGACGGAGAATTTATTCTTAATCCATCACAGGAACAGTGGAAGAACAGTGATTTAAACCTTACTGTTGCATCTACAAGTGAAAAAGTTATTATGATTGAAGCAGGTGCGAATGAGATACCTGAAGCAAAGATGATTGAAGCTATCTATTTAGCACATGAAGAAAACCAGAAAATCATTGCATTTATAAATGAAATCGTTGCAGAAGTAGGTAAGAAGAAACACGAATATACAAGTTGTGCAATACCTGATGAATTATTCGCAGCAATTAAAGAGATAGTAACTCCGGAAGAAATGGAAGTTGCTGTATTCACAGATGAGAAACAGGTAAGAGAAGAAAATATAAGAGTAATAAAAGAAAAATTAGAAGAAGCATTTGCTGACAATGAAGAATGGCTTGGATTAATCGGAGAAGCATTATATCAATATCAGAAGAAGACTGTAAGAAAGATGATTTTAAAAGATCATAAACGTCCTGATGGCCGTGAAATCACACAGATTCGTCCTCTTGCAGCAGAAGTTGATTTAATACCAAGAGTTCATGGCAGTGCAATGTTTACAAGAGGTCAGACTCAGATATGTAATGTTTGTACACTTGCACCATTATCAGAAGCACAGAAGATAGATGGTCTTGATGAAAATGAAGTATCTAAGAGATATATGCATCATTATAATTTCCCAGCTTATTCAGTAGGTGAGACAAAGGTTTCAAGGGGTCCGGGACGTCGTGAAATCGGACATGGTGCTTTAGCTGAAAGAGCATTGGTACCAGTTCTTCCATCAGTTCAGGAGTTCCCTTATGCTATAAGAACAGTTTCAGAGACATTTGAGTCAAATGGTTCTACATCAATGGCTTCAACATGTGCATCATGTATGTCGCTTATGGCAGCAGGTGTTCCAATTAAGAAAATGGTTGCAGGTATCTCATGTGGTCTTGTCACAGGTGAAACCGATGATGATTTTGTATTATTAACAGATATTCAGGGACTTGAAGATTTCTTTGGAGATATGGACTTTAAGGTAACAGGTACGACAGATGGTATTACGGCAATTCAGATGGATATCAAGATACATGGATTGACAAGACAGATTGTGGAAGGTGCTATTGCAAGATGTAGAGAAGCAAGATTGTTCATTATGGATAATTGTATGAAGAAAGCTATATCTGAACCAAGAAAAGAAGTTGGTGAATTCGCACCTAAGATTGTACAGATTAAGATTGATCCTGCTAAGATTGGTGATGTAGTAGGTCAGCGTGGAAAAGTTATTAATACTATTATTGAACGTACAGGTGTTAAAATTGATATTACTGATGATGGAGATGTATCAGTATGTGGCGTTAATAAAGATGGAATGGACGAAGCTGTTAAAATGATTCAGTTAATTGCCAGCGAATTTGAAGAAGGTAAGATATATGAAGGAAAAGTAATCAGCATCAAAGAATTTGGCGCATTCCTTGAATTTGCACCTGGTAAAGAGGGAATGGTTCATATTTCTAAAGTATCTAAAGAAAGAATTAACAGAGTTGAAGATGTTCTTACACTCGGTGATGTAGTTAAGGTTGTATGCCTTGGCAAAGATAAGATGGGAAGAATCAGCTTCAGTATTAAAGATGTTGAATAAAAATATAATATAGAACAGAATACTATATATGTAAGCAAATGTATCAGGATAGGAGGGAATTAGCCCTCCTATTTGATTATATGCAAATTCCTATAAAAGTTCTAGGAAATCAAACTTTTAGAAATTAATATTTAGTGAAATGGATTTTTAGGAATCCTGTGTGTTATTAAAATATGAATTATAAGAAAGAAGGCAGAAACTATGGAAAAAAGAAATTTAGAAACAATATGTATACAGGGAGGCTGGAAACCAAAGAAAGGCGAACCAAGGGTATTACCTATATATCAGAGTACAACATTTAAGTATGATACAAGCGACCAGATGGGAAGATTATTTGACTTAGAGGATTCTGGATATTTCTATACAAGACTTCAGAATCCTACAAATGATGCAGTTGCTTCTAAGATTGCAGAATTAGAGGGTGGAGTAGGTGCGATGCTTACATCATCAGGGCAGGCAGCTAACTTTTATGCGATTTTAAATATTTGCGAAGAAGGTGACCATATAGTAAGTTCAGCACCTATCTATGGTGGAACATTCAACCTTTTTGCTGTAACAATGAAGAAAATGGGTATAGATTTTACATTTATTGATCCGGATGCTTCTGAAGAAGAGATTTCAAAAGCTTTTAAGCCTAATACAAAAGGACTGTTTGCTGAAACACTCTCTAATCCATCGCTTGTGGTTCTTGATATTGAAAAATTTGCCAGAATTGCACATTCACATGGTGTTCCTCTTATTATAGACAATACATTTGCTACACCTATTAACTGCCGGCCTTTTGAATGGGGTGCAGACATCGTTACTCATTCTACAACGAAATATATGGACGGACATGCTATGGCAGTAGGCGGATGTATTGTAGACAGTGGCAATTTTGACTGGGATGCACACGCTGACAAGTTTCCTGGACTTACAACTCCTGATGCATCATATCATGGAATTATCTACACACAGAAATTTGGAAAAGGTGCATACATAACTAAAGCAACTGTTCAGCTTATGAGGGATTTAGGTTCAATACCATCACCTATGAATGCGTTTTTACTTAATGTAGGACTTGAAACACTTCATTTAAGAATGCAGAGACATTGTGAAAATGCTCAGAAAGTAGCTGAATATCTTGTAAATAATGATAAAATAGCATGGGTAAATTACAGCGGACTTAAGGATAATAAATATTATGGACTTGCCCAAAAATATATGCCAAACGGAAGCTGTGGTGTTATCTCATTCGGTTTAAAGGGTGGACGCGATGCATCGATAGAATTTATGGATAAGTTAAAAATGATTGCAATAGTTACACATGTTGCAGATGCGAGAACTTCGGTGCTTCATCCGGCAAGTCATACACATAGACAGCTTACTGAAGAGCAGCTGATAGAAGCAGGAGTCCAGCCTGATTTAATCAGATTATCTGTCGGTATAGAAAATGTAAATGATATCATTGCAGATATTGAACAGGCGTTAAATAACTGATATTATATAGAGAACACAGGGTGTCAAAAGTCCATTTTGGCACCTTAATCATTTAGAACAGAACATCAGATGTTAAAAAATGCTGATGAAAAGGAGAAGAATAGTGTGAAAAATAACGCTGATGCGATTATTTTTCACATAGCTATTTGTTTCGGAGCGAAAGCAAATAGCTTTTATGGCAGATGAGAAATCACCTACGCGAATTTCTCCTCACCTAATCGCAGCAAGTCGCTCAGAAATGAGGAATAATATGAAGTTCAGACCATGCATTGATATACATAATGGCAAAGTTAAACAAGTAGTTGGTTCATCGATTAAAGATGAGGGCAACATTGCAAAGGAAAATTTTGTATCTGAAAAAGGTGCTGATTATTATGCGAATCTGTATAAAGTCCGGAATCTTTCGGGAGGACACATTATCTTACTTAACCATAAAGATTCGGAATATTATGAAGCTACCAAAGAACAGGCTCTATTAGCACTCAATGCATATAAAGGTGGTATGCAGATAGGTGGAGGAATTAATGCAGATAATGCAAGGGAATTTCTTGATGCAGGAGCAAGCCATGTAATAGTTACTTCGTATGTGTTTTCAGATAGCAGACTTAATTATGATAATCTTGAGAGAATATATAAGGCAGTTGGTAAAGAACGATTGGTTCTTGATCTGAGCTGCAGAAAGAAAAATGATAAGTATTATATTGTTACAGACAGATGGCAGAGATTTACTGATGAAATAGTAAATGAAGAATTTATGCATAAATTAGCAGGATATTGCGATGAATTTCTGATTCATGCAGTAGATGTTGAGGGTAAGAATAATGGTATAGAAAGAGAACTTGTTAAAATATTAGGAAGTTTTGATGAAATCCCAATTACCTACGCAGGTGGTGTAAAGTCATTAGAAGATATAGAAATATTAAAAAAATATTCAGACGGAAGATTAGACTTTACTATTGGAAGTTCATTAGACTTGTTTGGTGGCAGGATAAGTTTTGAAGAAATTGCCGGCAAATATTAAAATTATACAAAATAAACAATATTTAGGAAATATTATGTTGAAAATCATATTAGAAATAGGTTAAAAATGCACAATAAAGTCATTATATAGTTGTTAAAATTGCACAATTATATAATGACTTTATTAATTTTTCTTGCAAAAATTGAATAAGTATGATATTATTCATACATAGTTATTGGAAACGTTACCGTACGATAATGTAAGAGATTACAAGGTAACGATCTGGTTACTAAAATTACTCATTAAAGAAGGAGAGGTAGAACTAAATGAGAAAGAAATTATTAAGCGTTGCCCTCTGTGTTGCAATGGCAGCAACAGCATTAGTAGGTTGTGGCTCTAAAGATGACACAAAAGATGCTAAGAAGGACGATAACAAAAACAACACATCAACAGAAGGAAACAAAGATAATGGTTCGGTTTATTTCTTAAACTTCAAACCTGAAATCGCAGATGCATATGATGCAGTTATGGCAGCCTTCACAAAAGAAACTGGAATAAAAGCTAAGGTTGTAACAGCAGCTGAGAACCAGTATGAATCAACTCTTAAAGTTGAAATGGAGAAAGAAGATGCTCCAACATTATTCACAATCAATGGTCCATCAGGATACAATACATGGAAAGATTATTGTGAAGATTTATCAGGAACAGAATTCTATAATATGTTAACTGATAAAGACAGCACAATTTCAACATCAGATGGTGTATATGGTATTCCACTTGTAATGGAAACTTATGGACTTATCTGTAACAAAACAATCTTTGAAAAATATTTTGCATTAAGTGGAATAGCTGATACAGGATGCACAAAGATTGAAGATATCAACTCATTTGATAAGTTAAAGAAAGTTGCAGATGATATGCAGGCTCACAAAGCTGAACTTGGAATTGATGGTGTATTCTCAGAAATTGCATTAAACTCAAGCAATAACTGGAGAATCACAAACCACTTATTCGACTTGCCACTTTACTATGAATATCAGAAAGATAATGCAAGTGATAAGAAAGAAATTGATTTTTCATTTGCAGATCAGTACAAAGCAATTCTTGATTTATACATGACAGATTCTACTGTATCACAGAAAGAAGCTTCAACAGGTACAGTTGATGACTCTATGTTAGAGTTTGCAACAGGTAAAGCAGCTATTGCACAGAATGGTGTATGGGCTTGGAACCAGATTAATGTTGATGGCGCAGTAGTTAAAGGAGATGATCTTTACTATATGCCAATCTACACAGGTGCTGAAGGTGAAGAAAAACAGGGCCTTTGCACAGGTACAGAGAACTTTGTATGTGTAAACAGTCAAGCATCAGCAGATGATAAAGCAGCTTCAGAATTCTTCTTAAAGTGGTTATACTCTTCAGAAACAGGTATGAAGTTTGTATCAGAGAGCTATGGTGTTGCTCCTTTCAAAGGATTTGATAACTCTAAAGCAGCAGATGCTAACCCACTTGTTAAACTTGCATTAGATGATGTTAACAACTCAGACACAACAACAGTTACATGGGTAACAGTTACAACTCCTTCACAGGATTGGAAAGATGCTTTAGGCGAGAACTTATTATCATACGCTGAAGGCGGAATGGATTGGAAAGATGTTGTTTCACAGGCTAAAGATAAATGGGCTTCAGAGAAGGCAGCAGCTAACGACTAATCCAGTTAAATTAAATTAGAAATTAACTAATATATATCCCCACGTCATGTATGTGGTGTGGGGATAATTAATAAGAACAATTCAAGAGGTGAGAGAGGTTCTATTAGCCTTTTCTCACTATTTTTTCAGAAAAAAAGAGCTAGGAGAGATATCATGAATAATAAATCATTGAAAAAGTATTTTCCAATATTTGTCCTTCCGACGTTAATTGCTTTTGTAATAGCATTTGTAATTCCATTTGTAATGGGTATATATCTGTCCTTCTGCAAGTTTAATACAATTAGAGATGCTGAATGGGTAGGTATTAAGAACTACATGACTATATTTACGGAAGATAAGTCATTTATAGAAGCATTACTTAGAACTACAAAATTCACAATACTTTCAGTAATTTTAATTAACGTAGGTGCTTTTGCATTAGCATTATTACTTACAAAAAAGATTCCGGGAACTAACTTCTTTAGAACAATATTCTTTATGCCAAATCTTATTGGTGGTATTGTTTTAGGTTATATCTGGAAAGAAACACTTGATACAATAACAAGAAAAGTTTTCCATCACCCATTTACATATTCTGTAAAGGATTATGGATTCTGGGGGCTGTTAATAGTTATGTGCTGGCAGTTAATGGGATATATGATGATAATTTATATCGCGGGTATCCAGAATATACCTGAGGATGTAATAGAGGCTGCGAAAATTGATGGCGCAACGCCATTTCAGATACTATATAAGATAACAATACCTTTGGTAATGCCATCGGTAACAATATGTTTATTCTTAACATTGTCAAATTCGTTTAAGTTGTATGATCAGAACTATGCATTAAATGGTAATTCAATCAAGACTAGTCTTCTTGCAATGGACATTTATAAAACATTCTACGGAGCAAGTTCATATGCTGAAGGTCGAGGGCAGGCAAAAGCTGTTATATTCTTCCTTATTGTAGCATGTATAACATTTGCTCAGCTTAGATTAACAAGATCTAAGGAGGTTGAGTCATAATGGGAATTAAATTAAGAAAAATTATCGTAGATACAGTTACATTTATTTTCTTAACAGTATTAGCTTTAGTATTTATGATGCCTATTGCAACTGTTATTATGAACTCTTTTAAGAAGAAAGCATTCTTAATGCAAGGTAAAGGAAATGCGTTCGAATTACTTTCTAAGAAGTCATGGAACGGATTTAAGAACTATGTAGAAGGTGCTAAAGCAATTAAAATGATTGATGCCATAAAAGTATCTGTAATTATTACTGTAGTAGCAGTTGCTGTAATTGTATTACTTACATCAATGACAGCATGGTATCTTACAAGAGTTAAATCAAAAGTAACATCTGTAATATATTATGGTTTTGTATTTTCGATGATAGTACCATTCCAGATGGTTATGTATACAATGGCAAGTTTTGCATCTATGTTAGGTTTAAATACACAATATGGTCTTATTATTCTGTATGTCGGATTTGGATCCGGAATGTGTGTGTTTATGTTTAGTGGATTTGTCAAAGCAATTCCATATGATGTTGAAGAAGCAGCCATGATAGATGGTTGTAATCCACTACAGACATTCTTCAAAGTTGTAATGCCTATGTTAAAACCAACAATGGTTACAATAGCAATTCTTGAGACAATGTGGGTATGGAACGATTATCTCTTACCAAAACTTGTATTGCCTACAGATGTTAAGACAATTCCAATTGCAATTGATGCATGTACAGGTTCACATGGTACATATCAATTAGGTTGGTTAATGGCTATGTTAGTTGTTGCAATTATACCTATTGTATTATTTTACTTAGTATGTCAGAAGCACATTATAAAAGGTGTTGCTGCTGGTGCTGTAAAGGGTTAGGAGCGTGTTATGAGTATGAGAGCAAGTGGTATTTTAATGCCAATAACGAGTCTCCCATCAAAATACGGTATAGGTTGTTTCTCAAAAGAAGCATATGATTTTATCGATGGGCTTGTGAAAGCCCATCAGTCATATTGGCAGATATTACCTTTAGGACCTACCAGTTTTGGAGACTCACCATATCAGTCATTTTCAACATTTGCAGGTAATCCATATTTTATTGATTTAGAAGAACTAATAGAAGAGGGATTATTATCAAAGGAAGAATGTGATGAGTGCGATTTTGGTGATGATGATAGAAATGTTGATTATGGTAAAGTTTATGAATCAAGATTCGGATTATTATGGTCGGCATTTGAAAATTTTAATGTAGATACTGAGGATTACAAAGAATTTGTCAAAGACAATTCTGAGTGGTTAGAAGATTATTCTTTATATATGGCGGTTAAGGATTCTTACGAAGGTGAAATGTGGACAGATTGGGACGAGGACATCAAGTTAAGAGAACCTGAAGCTATAGAACGATATAAAGAAGAATTGAGCGATGATATAGAATTTTATAATTTTATTCAATATAAATTCTTTAAACAGTGGAATAAACTCAAGAAATATGCTAATGATTCAGGCATAAAGATTATAGGAGATATTCCTATATATGTAGCATTTGATGGTGCTGATTGCTGGTCTGATACTAAATTATTTCAGTTTAATGAGGATAATATTCCTAAGGCTGTTGCAGGTTGTCCGCCAGATGCATTTGCAGCTACAGGTCAGTTATGGGGTAATCCATTATATGACTGGGAATATCATAAGAAGACAAAATATGAATGGTGGAAAAAGAGAGTAGCACATAGTTTTAAATTGTATGATGTGGTAAGAATAGATCATTTCAGAGGATTTGATGAATATTATTCAATTCCATATGGTGATAAAACTGCGGAGAATGGGCATTGGGAAAAAGGTCCAGGCATTGATTTGTTTAATGCACTTACAGAATCACTTGGAAAATTGAATATTATAGCTGAGGATTTAGGATATCTTACAGATACAGTTGTAAAATTAGTTAAGGATACAGGATATCCAGGTATGAAGATTATGCAATTTGCATTTGATTCAAGAGAAGAAAGCAATTATCTTCCTCATACCTATGATAAGAATTGTGTCGTATATACCGGAACACATGATAATGATACTATTCAGGGCTGGTATAAGACTATATCAGAAAAAGATAAAGAATACTCTAAAATATATCTTAATACACCTAATCCGGATGAAGAAAATATTCATTGGGATTTCATAAAAGCAACTCTTGCAACGGTTGCTGATCTTGCAATTATACCTATTCAGGATTATTTGGGATTAGGAAGTGAAGCGAGAATAAATGTACCATCTACACTTGGAACTAACTGGAAATGGAGGTTAGTCAAGGGTGATATTGATGATGAATTATTAGAAAAAATAAAGAAGTTAACATTAGTTTACGAAAGATAATCATGAGGTTGGGTAGATTTTATTTATCCAACCTATATTGCTTTATAGGATTAGGATAGCTTTAAAATACATAGTTATTGGCAATATGGAGGTTAAAATGGACACGATAACGATTAAGGATGTTGCTAAGATATGTGGAGTAGGTGTCAGCACAGTATCAAGGGCAATTAACAACAAGCCTGGGATTAATGAAGAAACCAAGAATAAAATCTTAGGTGTAATTAAAGAAAACAACTATATACCTAATAATAGTGCAAGAAATTTAAAACGTTCTGAAACTAATAATATTGCTGTACTGGTTAAAGGAATTAATAATCTATTTTTCAGTCCGGTAATTACTGAATTAGAAAGAGAAATCGAGAAAAAAAAATATACATTTATTCTACAACATGTTGATGAAAATCAGGATGAAATTGAAGTGGCCATAGAGTTAGAAAAGGAAAAACGATTAAAAGGCATAGTATTTCTTGGTGGATATTTCTCTCATCCTAAGGATAAGTTAGAGAAATTGACAGTTCCATTTGTGCTAAGTACGGTAGGAATGACTGATAATATGAAGAATATGGAATACTCTTCTGTTGCAGTAGATGATGTAAAAGAAAGCTATAAAGTAGTTGATTATTTGTGTAAATTAGGTCATAATAAAATAGCAGTGTTATCTGCAATATGTGATGAGAGTATAGGAAAATTAAGATTTGAGGGATATAAAAAGGCATTATCTGACAATAATATTGAGTTTAACGAGAAACTAGTCTATTATTTACAGAGTGGAAATGACAGATATTCAATACAAAGTGGATATAATGCAATGAAGAGATTGTTAGAAGAGAAGGCGGATTGTACAGCAATTTTTGCAAGCACAGATCTAATTGCAATCGGAGCCTGCAGGGCTATTTTGGAAAATGGATATAATATACCAGATGACTATTCTGTAGCAGGATATGATGGCCTGGAACTTAGTAGATTTATTACACCATCTCTAACTACAATAAGGCAGCCTGTAGAGAATATTGCGAAGGAAACAATTAGAATATTATTTGATGCCATAGACAATAATGAAGGGTCTGTACATAAAGTTTTTGCGGGAGAATTAATCGTTGGGGAATCAACAAGGAAAATATGATTTTCAAAGTGTCAATCTGATAGCTATAGAGATTGAGGAGGTTATTCAAAATGGAATGTGTAAGTGTATACAAAAAAAAGTTCAGAAAATTGAAAGAAATTCAGGAAAAATATGGTATTGATACAGCAGAGACAGATAAAATAATAGCTGGTATTGATACATATAGAGTAAATACTCCTGTTGTTGGTAATTTTAGTACTGGTAAGAGTTCGATGATTAATGCAATTATCGGGAAAGCGTTATTAAGTGTGGATATAACACCGGAGACGGCGGTCCCTACTGAGATTTATTATGGCAATAACAAGGTCTATCAATATGATAAGAATGCTGTAATAGAGCGTAAAATAGAAGAGCTGCCACTAAAAGGGTTGACTGTTCAGACAACAGATTTAGTTAAGATAGAATATGATAATGAATTCTTAAAAGAAATTAAGACGGTAAACATTGTTGATTTACCAGGATTTGATACAAGTTTTGAATTACATAACAGAGCTATTGATCAATATCTTCCTAATAGCCTTGCATATTTATTGGTTGTATCTTCAGACGAACCGGTTCTTAAAGAAAGTATATCTGATTTCCTTAAGGAACTGAAAGTCTACAATATGCCGGTATATGTGGTTATTACTAAGAGCAGCAGACTTGATGATGATGAATTAGAAGAATGTAAGAAACTCCTAAAGAAATTAGTTGGTAAAATTGTTGAAAGAGATGATGTCAAGGTTGCATGTGTTGATTCTTATGGAAAAGTTAATGTGGATGAACTCAAGGACATATTAAGGGAAATACAGGGACAGACAGGCAAAATATTCATAAATAAATATTCTAAAGCATTAAGGGCAGCCTCAATGTATACAGAAGTATACTTAGTTGAGAGAATAGATAAAGCCTGCCTTTCAACTTCCAGACTTGAGCAGGAGCAGGAAAAAGTCGAAAAGAAAATGAATGAAATCTCAGTAGATATAGATAAAGAGAAGAATAATTTCAGCAGACAGGCCAAGGTATGTATTAATACCATAAGAGAAAGAATTAAAGGAGATTTAGAGGCTACACTTCCTACTATAAGTGCAATGCTTGAGAATGGAACTGATATAACAGATAAGATAAATTCAGTTGTAAGACGTTCAGTAAGAATCGGAATAAATACTGAATTTGAGCCTAAGTTAAAGAAGTATGTTGAACATATTTCAGAGATGATTACAATTGAGTTTCCTGAAAATGATATAATTATTAACAATGTTAATGCGACTTTAAAGAATAATGTTGTTGACGAGATAACTAAGACTGCATTACCTGTTATCTTAGCGGGTGTCGGACTTGTACTTGCTCCATTTGCGGCTGTAATTGGTGGTATGGTCGGTGTAGTTGCTGATGTCATTCATAATATTTCTAATAATAAGAAAAAACAAAAAGAAGTTGACAAGGCAGCAAGGGCTATAATTGATGAAGTTACAGAACAGACAATCATAAGCATTGAAAGTGAGATTAACAAGTATATAGATGGAATTAACCAGAAAATAGAGCGAGATGTTCTTAAACAGAAAGCTATTCTTGAAAAATCATTATCTGATATTAAGATTGATATTAGTATCGAAGAAAATAACCGTTCAAGAGATATTGAAAGTCTTGAACAAGATTTGAAAGTTATCAGAGAATTTAGAAATGATAATCTGGTGCAGGAGGATTAAGGAATGGAATTTTATGAAAGAACAAAGGAAGATGAAATAGAATTTAGCAGATTCACTGAGAAAGTTGATAATGTATACAATAATTTGCGTGAATTTGAGGATGAAATAGATTTATTTGATATTTCGTCCATTAAGAAGAATTTCATAGCTAAAACCAATGATTTTTTTCGAGAAGATAGAAAATTAAATATTGGTATTATTGGAAGAGTTAAGGTTGGTAAATCAACATTTTTAAATACTTTACTATTTGACGGCAAGAAGATTCTGCCAACAGCAGTAACACCTAAGACAGCTGCTCTTACAAGAATAGAATATGATGATGAAAACAGAATAGAAGTAGAATATTTTACTAAGGATGAGTGGAGATTAATTAATATTAAATCTAAAGAAGAAGCTGATACAGGTGAATATGTAGTTGCTAAAGAGATTATGGGGATGTTAGAAGAAAGAGATATTGTCCCTGAGAAATACATACTTAAAGGTCATGAAACTATTCATTTTGATTCTTATGATGAACTTATGGATTCGCTTAATGAATATGTTGGTGAAAATGGAAAGTATACACCTATTGTTAAAAGTGTAAGTGTCTATGTGGATAAAGAGGAGTTAGATGGTATATCGATTGTGGATACTCCTGGATTATATGATCCAATTTTATCACGTGTAGACAAGACAAAACAGTTTATGGAATTATGTGATGTGGTATTTTTTCTAAGTAAATCGACATCATTTCTTGATAAGAATGATATTGACTTAATGGCATCGCAGCTTCCTAAGAAAGGTGTTAAAAAAGTAGTATTAGTATGTAGCAGATTTGATGACGGATTAAGAGACACTTTGTGGAATTGTGAAAATATAAAAGGGGCAATTGACAGCACAAAGCAGAAGCTTACTAATTATGCACAGCAGGCATTTATTAATTACAGAAATTCTAATATATATGTAAATAATGACATTATCGAGCAATTTAAACATCCTATATTTGTTTCATCAATGGTTGAAAATATGTCAAAGAAACCGGTTGATGAGTATGATAAAAAGGAAAAACGTGTTTATGATGACTTGTGCTATAAGAACAAACCTACAGCCAAAGATTTAAGAACCATAGGAAATATGGACGAAGTTAAGGCTGTATTTAAGAAAGTAGTTGAAGATAAAGAGAAAATGTTAGAAGAGAAAGCTAAGACATTTATTCCTGTAGCTAAAGAGGAACTTAGTGACAAACTTGTAAGAATTTCTAATCTTGCAACTAAACGTAGAGAACAGTTGTTAGAATTCGATAAAGAGAAACTTACTGAACAGAAGAAACAGATTACAACCCAGATTAATAAGATGAATGCAAACTTAGAGATAGTATTTAATGATCTTATTGAGAAAGTGGAGCGACAGAAGTTAAATGCAATAAGTGAGATTCGGGCTTATAACAGAGAGTATCTTCAAGTGTCCGAAAAAGAGGGTGTTACTACTCATTACGAAATCAGAAAAGAATCAGCAGCAGTATGGTTTAAACCATGGACATGGGGTACAAGTGCAAGAGTAATTTACAGTTATGATGAGAAATACCAGTATATTGATGCTTACGATGCAATAGAGAATATTAGAAATTTTGTTGAGGACGGTAAGGAATGTATCGAGCATGCGTTTAATAAATCGTTAGATGTTGCAGAACTCAAGCATAAGTTATTATCAATCATTATAGAGAACTTAGACTCTCTTGGTGAAAATTTTGATGCATCATATTATAGAATACTTGTCGAAAAGACATTACAGGGAATAAAGATACCTACAATCGAATTTCCAACTACCCAGTTTGAAGATATTATTACATCAGAATTCTCAGGTGAAATCAAGAGTAATTCAATGAAATCAAATTTCAAAAAAGTATTATCAGATACAATTTATGATGTAAGGGAGGGTATTTGCAAAAAGCTTGAGCATGAAGTTATGAGATTCGAAGATGTAATAGAAGAGCTTAAGAAGAATTTCTCAGTTGATTTATTAGGAGATATCCAGAAAGAATTAAATACTATTATTGAACAGTCATCTGATAAAGATAATAAGATTAAGAGATATGGCCAGATAATAGAAACTGTGGAGAAACTTAATATGGAGATGTAATAGTTTATATAAATATAATAATGATATAGATGTAGAAATCTGATATAGTTAATGTCTGTATATAGAACCTCAATCTGGGGTTCTATATTATTTTTTACTTACCAGGAAATTTCAACGAAATTTCCTGGTAAGTAAAAAACGCTCCGCGAGGATCGCACTGCGGCGGAGTAGAAAATGTTGCTATAGCAATCCGCCACAGGCGGAGAATGTCGCAAGCGACATTCTTTATTCTTAGCGAAAGTTGAGAAAAAGATTAAAATTGTGAATAGAGTTGATGGTACGATAAAATTAAATAATATCATAAATGAATAAAATTATATTTTTTAAGAAAAATAATAGCAGGAGGTTTAATTTATGTTTAAAAATCATAAAGAGAGGTAATCTATAATATAATGAGTGATAAAGAAAAAAATCTTGAAATTCAACAAAAGGAAAATGATGTGATAATTGAATCGGGACAATTAGCATTAAAGAATAATGAGGATAATGTTAAAATACATCTTTTATCGATTATCGGAGAAGTTGAAGGACACGATGTTTTGCCATCAAATAGTAAGACTACTAAGTATGAACACGTATTGCCTAAATTAGCACAGATAGAAGATGATAAAGAATATAAGGGTGTTCTGCTTATAATAAATACCGTAGGAGGAGATGTTGAATCCGGACTTGCAATTGCTGAAATGATTGCCTCACTTAGTAAACCAACAGTTTCATTGGTATTGGGAGGTAGTCATTCAATTGGGATACCACTTGCTGTTTCAGCAGATTATTCTTTTATTGTGCCATCAGGAACAATGGTTATTCATCCTGTCAGAATGAATGGACAATTTATTGGGGCACCACAGACATATGAATATTTCAAATTAATACAGGATAGAATTGTAGGTTTTGTGAAATCTCATTGTAAGGTCAAAGAAGATGATTTTGAGAGAATGATGTTAAATAAAGGAATTATGACAAAGGATTTAGGGACTATTCTAGTTGGAGAAGAGGCAGTTAAAGAAGGTATAATAGATGAGATTGGTGGAATTAATAAGGCTATGAGAAAATTACACGAGTTAATAGAAATACAAGAGTCAGAACATAAAAAGTAATATATTTAAAATGAATTCTATACAAAATATAGAGTAGTAACTAAAGAAATGTTAAAAGGAAAAAGGTAAACAAAAATAAACATTGAATTAAAACAAAAAAAATAGTAGAATAAGGGATATGTATAAATATGCCATTTTAATAAGTATAGTATAAAAATAATGTTGATATTATTACTTTTTACAAAGCTAATTAATTCTGTATGAAGAAATTAGCCTTTATATATGACAAGTCAGAAATTGCATATGCGAATTTCTGACTGCTTTCTAGCAACAAGTGTTCAGAAACTGTTGAAATGGCATTATAAAAAGAAAGGATATTAGATATGAGTTTATTAGAGACAATAATACTTGGTATTATTCAGGGAATAGCTGAGTTTTTACCTATAAGCAGTTCAGGACATCTGGCAATTTTTAAGGCATTATTTGGATTGGAAGATGTGGGACTTACATATGATATTTTGCTTCATCTTGGAACATTAGTGGCAGTATTTATAGTCTATTGGAAGGATATCTGGAAGTTAATAAAAGAGGGAATTGGAATCGTTATAGATGTCTGCAGAAATATTGGCAGATTTTTTGGAAACAAATTTGCAAAGAAGAATTCGCCATATGTTAAAATAGTAAGCTCGGCATATAGAAAATTTGTAATGTTGATTATTGTATCGACAATCCCAACAGGAATAATTGGTGTGATATTTAGTAAAATATTTAATATGGATAATCCATCACTTATTATACCCGGAATCAGTTTACTTATAACAGGTCTTATGCTATCAGTTGTTGATGAATTACCAGCAGGACATAAGACACCTAAAGAGACTACATATAAGAACAGCCTGACACTTGGTATTGCACAAGGTATAGCAACATTACCAGGTATATCGCGTTCTGGAACTACACTTACAGTAGGAGTATTATGTGGTTTAGACAGAAAATTTGCAATTAAATATTCATTTATAATGTCAATTCCTGCTATATTAGGTGCGTGTGTATTAGACCTTAAAGATTTATTTGCACCAGGTAATGCAATTGGCAAAACACAGCTTACATATTATGGAATAGGTGCAGTTGTAGCAGGTGTGGTTGGATATGTATGTATTAAGACATTATTAGTATTATTTAATAATAAGAAAATGAAGTATTTCTCATATTATTGTTTCTTAATGGGAATAGTGGCTATTGCAGCAAGTTTTATTATATAAAGTTATATGAGAAAAAAAGAGAGTATTATTATTTATTATATAGAAGTTTTAAGATTGATTAGAAAAGAGGAATAGAATGGCTGCGCAAGGCAAAAAGAAGAGTACAACCGGAAAGAGTACAGGCAGAAAGAGTACAGCCGGAAAGAGTACTGCAAGCAGAAAGCCGAATACAGCAAATAATAACCGGAGTCGTACAGGAAAAAGCAGTTCATCAGTGAGAAGCAGTTCATCAGCAAGAAATAGTTCGGCAACTAAGAAGTATGATGACGGCACAAGTATTATTTCAAGTGATGTGAAGATAATTACCGGTTTTGCAATAGTAATCCTGTTAGAACTTAGTAATTTCTCGCTTATTGGCAGATTTGGTAATGCTATAAGTGGTTTTATGTTTGGAATATTTGGCTTATTTGCATACATAGTACCGATTCTGGTATTCATTGCCATTGGTTTCTTTATTGCAAATGTAAGCAGTAGAAATGCGATGATGAAATTAGGGGCAGCAATAGTTTTATTTATTACATTGTGTACATTCCTACAACTTGTATATGCAGGTAAAGATTATGGGTTCAGACTTACAGGTGTGTTTAATGCCTGCAGTATGGATAAAAATGGTGGTGGAATGTTAGGCGGATTATTTGCTGCCATATTATATTCTACAATAGGTATCTATGGTGCGTTTATAGTAGTGGTCGCCTTAATATTGATATCTATGGTTATAATTTCTGAGAAGTCATTGATAAATTCTGTTAAGCATGGAAGCAGACAGATGTATGACTCAGCAAGGAAAGATTTTAAACGAATGAAAGATAGCAGTGCAGAGAGGATTGCTAAAAAAGAACAGAATAAGATGGAGAGGGTTAAGAATACAGTCAGGGGCGTTAATCTTCATTCTAAAGTAACTGATGAGAATGCTGTAGATGCAAATGTGCATGAATTGTTGCAGAATGGTTCGTTATATCGTGGATATATTGATTCCGAGGAATTAGAGAAGACTGGTGCTAAGAATAATAACAATGTCAGTAATAATGGATATAACGAAGGTGGACAAAAGAAACAGTACAGAACTGATTATAAGCCTGAATTTATTACGGATAGTAGAGATAATAGAGAAGATTCAGAATACTCAGAACATTCAGATAATTCTTATGAAGAAAATTTTGATGAAGAACTTAGTGAAGTTGTGAGAAATGGCGAATTTAAGCCTAAAGAGAAGATAGAAGTAAGTAAAGCAGCTAAAGAAGTTATGAAAAGGAAAGCATTTTCGGGTGTACCAATTAAGAGTGCATCACCAGTTAAGGATATTCCGATAGACAGACCTGTTCCTGATGTCGAGAAAGTTATTGAGCAACCTAAGGCTGTTGAAGAAGTGAGTAAAGGTAATAAATCAGGTCCATATTCAATGCCACCACTTAGTCTGCTTAGAAAAGGTATGATGCAAAAGAGAAGAAATGGTATGCGGCCTGGTGAAATAAGCGAGACAGCAGCTAAGCTTCAGGAAACTCTTAATGCATTTGGTGTAAAAGCAACTGTAATTAATGAAAGCAGAGGACCTTCAGTTACGAGATATGAATTACAACCTGAAACTGGAACAAAAGTAAGTAAGATTACATCTTTATCGGATGATATTAAGCTTAATTTAGCAGCAGCGGATATAAGAATAGAAGCGCCTATTCCAGGCAAGGCAGCAGTCGGAATAGAAGTTCCTAATGCTGAAAGGGATTCTGTATTCTTAAGAGACTTAATTGAGTCAGAAGAATTATCAAAGCATCCATCGAAGTTAGCATTTGCTGCAGGAATGGATATAGCCGGTAAAGTTGTGGTAGCGGATATTGCAAAGATGCCACATATGCTTATCGCAGGTACAACAGGTTCAGGTAAATCAGTATTTACTAACTCAATTATTATGAGTATTTTATTCAGAGCCAAACCATCAGAAGTCAAGATGATAATTGTCGATCCAAAAGTGGTTGAATTTGGTGTATATAATGGTATACCACAC
Source organism: Bovifimicola ammoniilytica (assembly GCF_025567085.1). Classification (NCBI taxonomy): domain Bacteria; kingdom Bacillati; phylum Bacillota; class Clostridia; order Eubacteriales; genus Bovifimicola; species Bovifimicola ammoniilytica. The sequence continues at coordinate 114,388 of NZ_JAOQJN010000007.1, forward strand.
TTATTATCACCGGTAGTTACTGATCCTAAGAAAGCAGCAGGTGCACTTAACTGGGCAGTCGGTGAAATGGGTAAACGATATAAACAATTCTCAAAATATAACGTAAGAGACATAAAAGGATATAATGAAAAGATTAAACAAATGGGTTATAAAGATGATAATGAACAGTTAGAACCGATGTATCAGATAGTAATTATCATTGACGAGTTAGCAGATCTTATGATGGTAGCCTCCAAAGAAGTTGAGAGTTCTATATGCCGTCTTGCACAGCTTGCAAGAGCAGCAGGAATACATCTTATTATAGCTACACAGAGACCATCTGTAGATGTTGTTACAGGTCTTATTAAAGCTAATATTCCATCAAGAGTTGCATTGTTAGTTTCATCTGGCACAGATTCAAGAACAATTATAGATTGCAACGGTGGTGAGAAGTTACTTGGTAATGGAGATATGTTATTTTATCCATCAGGATATGTTAAACCTGTAAGATTGCAGGGGGCATTTGTATCGGACGGAGAAGTACAAGCCGTTGTTAATTATCTTATTAATAATAACAAAGATGTCGAATATAACGAAGAGGTTGCTAAAGCGGAGATATCTACGCCTGACAACGATAATCAGACTGCAGATGATGATGGAAATGATGTTTTATTTGAGGAGGCAGCAAGATTCGTTATCGAGAAAGACAAGGGTTCTACAAGTATGATTCAGCGAATGTTTAAAGTAGGTTTTAACCGGGCTTCAAGAATTATAGAACAGTTAGAGAAAGCCGGAGTCGTTGGCCCTGACGAGGGAACCAAACCAAGAAAAGTTCTTATGTCCCTTGAACAGTTCGAGGCAGGTCTTCATAAAGACACAGATTAATTAGAAATTGTATATTAAAATATATTTACACAGCATATGAGAAAATATTCGTTAGAATATAAGTGGTTGTGAAATAACAACTAGTTATGATATGATTAGAAAACACAAAATAAAAGGCTAAACAGCATATTAAACATATGCAGAAATGAGGTAGAAAATGGAAAAGAAATATAAGTCAGATATTGAAATTGCACAGGAAGCAACTATGTTACCTATTAAAGAGGTAGCTGCTAAAATCGGTATCGAAGAAGATGATTTAGAATTATATGGTAAATATAAGGCAAAATTAACAAATGAATATCAGGATAAAATTAAGAATAACAAAGATGGTAAATTAGTTTTAGTTACAGCTATTAATCCTACACCGGCAGGAGAGGGAAAGACAACTATAACTGTTGGCTTAGGACAGGCATTAAGCAAGTTAAATAAGAAATCAATTATTGCTCTTAGAGAACCATCACTTGGACCATGTTTTGGTATTAAAGGTGGTGCAGCAGGAGGCGGATATTCACAGGTTGTACCAATGGAGGAGCTAAATCTTCATTTTACAGGAGATTTCCATGCGATTACATCGGCTAACAACCTTTTAGCTGCATTATTAGATAACCATATCCAGCAGGGAAATGAGTTAAGAATTGATACAAGACAGGTTGTATGGAAGAGATGTCTGGATATGAACGACAGAGTATTAAGAAATGTTGTTGTTGGACTTGGTTCTAAAATGGACGGAGTTGTAAGAGAAGACCATTTCGTAATTACAGTTGCTTCAGAGATAATGGCGATCCTTTGTCTTGCAAATGATATGAATGATTTAAAAGAAAGATTAGGAAAAATAATTGTTGCATATAATTATGATGGTGAGCCTGTAACAGCTAAGGATTTAAATGCAATAGGTGCTATGGCAGCATTACTTAAGGATGCAATCAAGCCTAATCTTATCCAGACATTAGAGCATACACCAGCATTAGTGCATGGCGGACCATTTGCAAATATTGCTCATGGCTGTAATTCAGTAAGAGCTACAAAGACAGCACTTAAGATGGCAGATATTGTTGTTACTGAAGCAGGCTTTGGCGCAGACTTAGGTGCAGAAAAATTCTTTGATATTAAGTGCAGAATGTCAGGATTAAAACCTGATGCAGTGGTATTAGTAGCAACTGTAAGAGCATTAAAATATAATGGTGGTGTTCCTAAAACAGAGCTTAATAATGAGAATTTAGAGGCTCTTGAAAAAGGTATTGTTAATCTTGAGAAGCATATTGAGAACTTACAACAGTATAAAGTACCTATCGTAGTTACACTTAATTCATTTGTGACTGATACTGAGGCTGAATATGCATTTGTAAAGAAATTCTGCGAGGACAGAGGTTGCGAATTCGCCTTAGCAAAAGTATGGGAAAATGGTGGAGACGGTGGAATTGAATTAGCTAACAAGGTTATAGAAACATTAGAGAAAAAAGAAAGCAAATTCGAAGTATTATATCCGGATGAAATGTCTCTTGAAGATAAGATTAAGACAATAGCAACAAAGATTTACGGTGCAGATGATGTTACATATTCACCAGCAGCTAAGAAAGCACTTGCTAAGATAACAGAGATGGGCTTTGGAAATCTTCCGGTATGTATGGCCAAGAATCAGTACTCATTATCCGATGACCAGACTAAGCTTGGACGACCAACAGGCTTTAATGTAAATATCAGAGAAGTATATGTATCAGCAGGTGCAGGTTTCGTAGTTGCTATTACAGGTGCGATAATGACAATGCCTGGATTACCAAAGAAACCGGCTGCATTTAATATAGATGTGAATAATGAAGGCGTAATTGAGGGATTATTTTAAAGAAATGTGAATAGTGCGAAAAATAATGCTGATGCGATTATTTTTTGCACCGCTAAATGTGTCGCAGGCGTCATATTTAGTTTTTATCGCAGGGCTGAATTTGAGATTAAGCTTGCGATTCCTCCGACGTAAACGTCTGCGGAATGGAGAATATTATGAAGTTAAAATTTTCTAAAATGCATGGAACAGGAAATGATTATGTATATGTGAATGGTTTTACAGAGAAGTTAGATAATCCATCAGAAACAGCAATAAAGCTAAGTGACAGACATTTTGCAATTGGAAGCGATGGACTTATAATCGTAGCACCATCTGAAGTTGCAGATGTAAGAATGATTATGTTTAACTCAGACGGTTCAGAGGGTAAAATGTGTGGAAATGGTATTAGATGTGTTGCAAAGTATGCTTATGACCATAATCTTACAGATAAGAAAGAGATGACGATAGAGACGGCTTCTGGAATTAAGACAATTAAGGTAACTGTTGATGAGAATAACAAGGTCGAATATGCAGAAGTTAATATGGGTAAGGCAATATTAAAACCGGCTGATATTCCTATGAAGACAGAGGGAGATTCATTTATTGCAAAGGAAGTGACAGTAAATGGCACTACATATGTTGCGACTGCAGTATCTATGGGAAATCCACATATGGTAATATTCACACATGGAATTGATGAACTTAATTTAGATGAAATAGGACCATATTTTGAAAATCAGGAGTTATTCCCTGAAAAGGTGAATACAGAATTTGTTGAAGTAATAGATGACCATAACTTCAAGATGAGAGTGTATGAAAGAGGCACAGGCGAGACAATGTCCTGCGGAACAGGAACGTGTGCGGTAACAGTAGCAGCAGTCTTAAATGGTTTTGCTAAATATGGTGAAGAACTTAATATCCATATCAGAGGCGGTGAATTAAAAGACACTTACTATGAAGATGGTACTGTAATTATGAAAGGTAAGGCAACTCACGTATTTGATGGTGAAATAGAAATATAATATGATGCCAGGGTGTAACACGGAACAATTCGTAGGCATCAAATATCGGGGCTTATGCCACGAAAATCATAATATAGAAATATAATATATAAGTGGATAATTGATTGGCGGTACATCATTTATTCTGAAAATATAAAATATACCGCAGAAATGAGAGTGCATATGAAATTATCAGAATGTTTAGTTAACTTAGATTATGAATGTCTAAAAGGTAATGTTGATAATGTAATTAATGATGTTGTATATGATTCCAGAAAAGCAAATGCAGACAATGCATTTATATGTATTGTTGGTGCTGTAACTGATGGACATAAGTATATTAGTGCAACACTAGATAAAGGCTGTAAAGTATTCGTGGTAGAAAAAGATATGAATGATTTACCGGAACTTACAGACAGAGATGTAACTGTTATTAAAGTTAAAGATACGAGAATAGCTTTATCATATATGTCGGCAGCAATATTTGATTATCCAGCTAAGAAACTAAAGACAGTCGGAATTACAGGAACAAAAGGCAAGACAACAACAACGTTTATGGTAAGAACCATATTAGAGCATCATGGATTAAAGGTAGGTATTATCGGAACAACTGGTGTATATATGGGCAACAAATTCTTTGAGATTCACAATACTACGCCTGAATCATATGAGATCCATAAATTCTTCAATATGATGGTAGAAGAAGGTTGTGATGTCTGCGTTATGGAAGTTTCTTCACAGGCATTAAAACTTAACAGAACAGCAGGAATAGAATTTGATTGTGGTGTATTTACTAATCTTTCGCCTGACCATATCGGGGAAAATGAACATGCTGATTATAATGAATATGTCTATTGTAAGAGCCTTTTATTCAAACAATGTAAGCATGGAATATTTAATATAGATGATAAAGAAGCTGTAAATATGATGAAAGAAGCTGTATGTGACAAGCACACATATGGCTTTAGCGAGAATGCAGATTTGCATATTGATAATATTGAATACATTGTAAGACCGGGATTTATTGGAATAGGCTTTGATGCACATGGAGTAGTTAATGAGCATTTCGAAGTTAATACTCCGGGTAAATTTTCAGCATATAATGCAATGTCAGCTATTATGGTATCAGAGATATTTGGCGTGAACAGTGAAGATATTAAGGCTGGTTTATTAAATACATTTGTTAAGGGAAGAGTAGAATCAGTAAAGATTTCTGACAGATTTACATTATTAATTGACTATGCACATAATGCTATGAGTATGGAAAGCCTTCTTACAACAATAAGAGCGTATAATCCTAAACGTATTGTAAGTCTGTTTGGCTGTGGTGGTAACCGTTCGAAATTAAGAAGATATGAAATGGGAGAAATATCAGGTAAATATGCAGATTTATCGATTATAACAGCCGATAATTCCAGATTTGAAAATGTTTTAGATATTATCGAGGATATCAAAGTCGGAATTAATAAGACTGATGGCAAATATATTGTAATACCTGACAGAAAAGAAGCAATAAGATACAGCATTGAAAATGCAATAGACGGAGATATAGTTCTTCTGCTTGGAAAAGGACATGAGGATTATCAGGAGATTGAGGGTGTAAGATACCCTTTTGATGAAAGAGTAATTATTAAAGAGATACTTGAAGATTTAGAGAAAGAAGGTAAGAAGATATAATGGCACAGATAATTGATGGTAAAAAGATTTCTAAAGAATTAAAAGATGAATTAAAAGAGAAAGTCGCTAAGTATAAAGAAGAAGGCGTTGAGATAACTTTAGCAGTTATTCAGGTTGGCAATGATAAAGCAAGCAGCGTATATGTTGGAAATAAGAAGAAAGCCTGTGAATACATAGGAATTAAATCTTTATCTTATGAATTAGAGGAAAGCACTACTGAAGAAGAATTGTTAAATCTTATTAAAGAACTTAACAATCGTAAGGATGTCAACGGAATCTTAGTCCAGTTACCACTTCCAAAGCATATTAATGAAGATAAGGTTATAGAAACTATTGATGCCAAAAAAGATGTTGACGGTTTCCACCCAATGAGTGTCGGTGCATTATCTATTGGTAAAAAAGGCTTTATATCATGCACACCTTATGGAATTATTGAATTATTAAAGAGAAGTAATATAGATATAGATGGTAAGGAATGTGTAGTAATAGGAAGAAGTAATATTGTAGGAAAGCCTATGTCAATGTTACTCTTAAGAGAAAATGCTACAGTTACGGTTGCACATTCACATACAAAGAATCTTAAAGAAGTAGCTAAGAGAGCAGACATATTAGTTGTGGCAATAGGTAAACCCCAGTTTATTAATTCAGAATATGTAAAAGAGGGTGCAGTTGTTATAGACGTTGGTATCCACAGAGATGAGAATAACAAGTTATGCGGTGATGTGGATTATGAAGATGTATTTCCACACGCAAGTGCAATTACACCGGTTCCGGGTGGAGTTGGTCCTATGACAATTGCAATGCTTATGAAGAATTGTGTAAATGCAGTAGAGATACAGAAATAAAGCAATAATGCGGAATGGAGAAAGTTTGAAAAATAATGCCGATGCAGATATTTTTCAAACAGCTATTTGTGCCGTAGACGTCACAAAGTAGCCATTATCGCAGGGCAAAATTTGAGATTTTGCCCGCGATTCCTTCGACGTAAACGTCTACGGAATGGAGAAGAATGTGAAATTTGCTAATATTGTTGTGGATATTTCACATGAAAAACTTGATAAAACATTTCAATATATCATACCGGATAATCTGACTGATAAGATAATGATAGGTTCTCAGGTTGAAATACCATTTGGTAAAGGTAACAGGGTTATTAGTGGCTATGTATTAGAGATAACGGATACAGCATTATATGATGTTGAGAAGTTAAAAGCTGTAATCGGAATTAAAAAGGGCAGTCTTAAAGTAGAATCACAGCTTATTGCTCTGGCGTGGTTTATTAAGGAACGCTATGGCTCGACAATGAATAAGGCACTTAAAACAGTTATACCAATTAAGCAAACCGTAAAAAGCCTTGAGAAGAAATATATAAAACTTAAGGTTAGTAAGGCAGAGGCACTTGAGTTATATGCTAAATACAGTGGAATGAAAAATACTGTGGCAAGGGCTACAGTCATTAAAGAACTCACTGAAAATTCCATTATTTCTTATGAAATTGTAACAGACAAGCTTAAAGTTTCAGATGCGGTTTTGAAGAATCTTGAGAAGTCAGGGATAATTGAGATAATTCGTGATACATTTTATAGAAATCCTGTAGAAGATTATGGTGAGCAGAATTATAATATCGAATTAAATGACAAGCAGAGAGAAATTGCAGACAGCATAAAAGCTGATATAAATGCAGGTAATAATAATACACATCTTATATTTGGAGTTACCGGAAGCGGAAAAACAGAAGTATATATGGATATTATAGAGAATGTCATCAATAGAGATAAAGAAGCTATTGTACTTATTCCTGAAATTGCGCTTACTTATCAGACAATTAAAAGATTCTATAAGAAATTTGGTAACAAGGTATCAATTATTAACTCTAAATTATCGGCAGGTGAAAAGTTCGATCAGTTTGAGCGGGCAAAGAACGGTGAAGTTAAGATTATGATTGGCCCAAGGTCTGCGCTGTTTACACCGTTTAGAAATCTCGGACTTATTGTTATAGATGAGGAACACGAAAGTGCATACAAAAGCGACCAGGTTCCTAAATATCATGCAAGAGATGTTGCAATTGAAAGAGGAAGAATTGCTAATGCAACAGTAATATTAGGCTCGGCAACACCATCAGTTAATACATTTTATAAGGCATTATCAGGCGAATATGTTTTGCACAGACTTGATAAAAGAGCAAATAATAAGAAATTACCGGATGTTCATATAGTAGATTTGAGAAAAGAATTAGAATTTGGAAACAGAGATATTCTTAGTATTAAGTTAAAAGAACTGATTGTAGACAGGTTAGCGAAAAAGGAACAGATAATTTTATTTATTAACAGACGAGGCTATTCATCTTTCGTATCATGTCGTTCCTGTGGCAAATCGATAAAATGCCCACATTGTGATGTTACATTGACACTTCATAAATATAGAGGTGGCGTTGATAAACTTAAATGTCACTATTGCGGGTATTCAATACCGATGCCCAAGGTATGTCCTGTATGCTCTTCTAAATATATAGGAAGGTTTGGAATTGGTACTGAGCAGGTCGAGGAAAGAATTAATGAAACATTTCCTATGGCAAGAACACTCAGAATGGATATGGATACTACAAAGGGTAAAAAGGACCATGAAAATATTCTGTCAGCATTTGCAAATGGAGAGGCTGATATTTTAGTAGGAACCCAGATGATTGTAAAAGGACATGATTTTCCAAATGTAAGTTTAGTAGGAATTATCGCAGCAGATTTATCGTTATTTTCATCGGATTATATGGCATCAGAACGGACATTTGAATTGCTTACCCAGGCAGCAGGCAGGGCAGGCAGAGGAGATAAAGACGGAGAAGTTGTGGTACAGACTTATAATCCTGAAGAAATGTGTATTCAGATGGCTGTGTCGCAGAATTATGAGGAATTCTACAAAAATGAAATCAGCTATAGAAAGTTGATGGGTTATCCTCCAGTCTGCAATATGTGTGTGATACTTGTGAGTGATAAAAATGAACAATTAGCACAAGAAGTTGTGGACGATATAGCACATAGAATAGAAAAGAGTAACATAGACGGTTTAATGATATTAGGACCATCTAAAGCAATGGTTTCTAAGATAAATGATGTCTACAGAAATGTTATATATATTAAACATACAGATGAAAATGTAATAATAAAAGTCAAAAATGCAGTACAGAAATATCTTGAAATGGTAACCGAATATAAAGATGTATCGGTACAGTTTGATTACAATCCTATGTCAGGATATTAGATTATATAAATTAAAGTGTGATTAGATTATAAGTTATAGAATTACTTTGATTTATGCATTTGATTATATAACGTTATAGATTATGAATTTATAATTATAAAAAGAAAAGGAAAAGGTGATAAAAATGGCAATTAGAAATATCAGAACAGTAGGCGATGACGTTCTTAGAAAAGAATGTAAAGAAGTTAAGGTAATGAATGAAAGAACTAAAAATCTGATTGATGATATGCTAGAAACAATGTATGAGGCAGACGGCGTAGGCCTTGCAGCACCTCAGGTAGGGGTACTTAAAAGAATTGTTGTAATAGATATAGGAGATGGCCCTATTATTCTTATTAATCCTAAGATAGTTGAGACAAGCGGCAGCCAGACAGGTACAGAAGGATGTCTTAGTCTTCCTGGTAAAGCAGGTACAGTTACAAGACCTAATTATGCGAAAGTGGTTGCTTTAGATGAGGATATGAATGAAATAGAAGTTGAAGGAACTGAACTGTTAGCAAGAGCGTTATGTCATGAATGTGACCATTTAGATGGCAAGTTATATATTGACCTTGTAGAGGGTGATTTACATGACACAATGGTGGAGGAAGAATAGAATATGAGAATTGTATTTATGGGAACTCCTGACTTCTCGGTAGGAGCATTAGAGTCAATTATAGCAGCAGGACATACAGTGGAGGCAGTTGTCACACAACCTGATAAGAAGAAAGGCAGAGGCAATCAGGTACAGTTTACACCTGTTAAGGAAGCAGCATTAAAACATGGTATTACAGTATACCAGCCGGTTAAAGTAAGAGATGAAGAATTTGTAAAGATATTAAAAGATATTAATCCCGAAGTTATGGTTGTAGTGGCATTTGGACAGATTGTATCTAAAGAGATTCTTGATATTCCTAAATATGGATGTATTAATATACACGCATCGTTATTACCAAAATATCGTGGTTCTGCACCGATACAATGGGCAATAATTAATGGTGACGATAAGACCGGAGTTACAACTATGCAGATGAATGAAGGCATAGATACAGGTGACATTTTAGAAGTATCAGAAATTAAGATAGACAGAAAAGAAACAGGAGGAAGTCTGTTTGATAAATTATCTGAAGTTGGTGCTAAATTAATTGTACAGACTCTAGAAAATGTCGAAAAGGGTACTATTACTCCGATTAAGCAGAACGAAGACGAGGCAAGTCACGTTAAGATGCTTAAGAAAGAGTTTGGTAAAATTGACTTTAATAAACCAGCTATAGAAATAGAAAGACTTATAAGAGGACTTAATCCATGGCCAAGTGCATATACAAAATTAGATGATAAAACATTAAAGATATGGGATGCAGATGTAATAGATAAAGAATATGACGGAGTCGCAGGTGAAATTGTAGATGTTGATAAGAACTGTATATATGTTAAAACAGGTGATAAGACATTAGCAATTAATGAATTGCAGTTAGAAGGCAAAAAGAGAATGGAGACTTCTGCATTTTTACTGGGTTATAAAATAGAAAAAGGAGTAACTCTTTTATGATGAATAAAGAGAGTGTGAAAACAGGCATTACTTCAAAGATAGAGAAAAACACAAAGATACAAAATAATTCAAAGACTATGACGAAATCAGGTAATAAGAATAATCGTGAAATAATAATTGAAATTCTCATTCAGGTTTTAGAAGAGGGCAGATTAAGTCATCTTGTAATAAGAGATAAGCTAGAGCAATATAATTTCTTAGAGAAACAGGATAAGGCATTTATTAACAGAGTATCAGAGGGAACAATTGAACGTAGGATAACAATTGATTATATAATAGATGAATTTTCTAAGACAAAAGTTAAGAAAATGAAGCCTTTAATAAGAGAACTTCTAAGAATGTCAGTGTATCAGATTATGTATATGGAGTCGGTTCCTGATAGTGCTGTATGTAATGAGGCTGTTAAGATTGCGAAGAAACGGGGATTTTCTAATCTGTCGGGTTTCGTAAACGGTGTATTAAGAAATATTTCAAGGAATAAAGATAATATTAAATATCCGGATATTAATAAAGATAAGATACCTTTTTATTCGGTAAGATATTCTGTGCCTGAATGGTTAATAAGTTCATTTATCAGAGATTATGGTGAGGATATTACCATTGGTATGTTAGACAGTATGTTTATTGAAGAGGATAAAAAGGTAACTGTAAGAATTAACACATCTAAGGCTCGACCTGATAATGTAATTTCTATGTTAGAAGAACAGGGAATACATACGGTAGAATCAGAGTTTGCAGATAATGCACTTATTATAAGCGGATATGATAATATCGATAACATAGAAGCATTTAGAAAAGGATATATACAGATACAGGATATAAGCTCTATGTTAGTTGGTCAGATAAGTGGCATTAAGGAGAATATGGTCTGCATTGATATGTGTGCTGCACCAGGTGGAAAAAGTATGCATATGGCAGATTTACTTAATGGAACAGGTATGGTTTACTCAAGAGATTTAACTGACAGTAAGGTAAAGATGATAGAAGAAAATGTTGCAAGATGCGGTTTTAATAATATAACTGTAGAGAGACAGGATGCAACAGTATATGTAAACAAAGATGATGAAAAAGCCGATATAGTTATTGCTGACGTTCCATGTTCAGGTATGGGTGTGTTAAGAAAGAAAACAGATATAAAATATAATATATCAGAAGACAGTGTGAAAGAATTAGCAAAAATTTCACAGAATATTCTTAAAAATGCAGTAAAATATCTCAAAAAGGGTGGAATATTAATATTTAGTACTTGTACCATGAACAGATTAGAAAATGATAAGACAAGAGAATGGCTGATAAATGAGATGGGGCTTGAACCTGCTGACTTTACAGAATACTTAGATAATGGTATATTAGACATTAAAATGAATAGAGAAAGTGTTAAGAAAGGATACGTACAGTTATTTATGAATAGAGATTTTGATGGATTTTATATAAGTAAATTTATCAAAAGATAAGAAAGGTATGGACATAACCATGGAAAAACAGGATATTATGTTATATAGCCTTGATGAGTTAAAGGAATATCTTAATTCTATTGGCGAAAAGCCATTCAGAGCAAAACAGATATATGAATGGCTTCATCAGAAGCTTGTGGAATGCTTCGATGATATGACTAATATTTCAAATAATCTAAAAGAAAAGTTAAATAATGATTTCTATATACAATCATTAGAAATGGTTCAGGTTTTAACTTCTAAAATAGATGGAACACAGAAATTTCTTTTCAGGTTAAATGATGGAAATGTAATCGAAAGCGTTTTGATGAGATACAAGCATGGTAATTCAGTATGTATATCTACACAAGTAGGCTGCAGAATGGGTTGCCGTTTCTGCGCATCTACACTAGACGGACTTGTAAGAAACCTTAAACCATCAGAGATGTTAGAAGAGATTTATTATATTCAGAGGTACTCAAAAGAAAGGGTTTCTAATATTGTTCTGATGGGAAGTGGAGAGCCGATGGACAATTTTGATAATGTTTTAGCCTTTGTAAAAACTATATCTGATGAAAATGGCTTGCATATTAGTCAAAGAAATATTACAATATCATCATGTGGTCTGGCAGAGAAGATAAAAGAATTAGCAGATTCTAATGTACAGGTAACACTTGCATTGTCATTGCATGCAGCAGATGATGAGACTAGAAAACAGCTTATGCCAATAGCATATAAGTATTCTATAAGAGAAGTATTAGAGGCATGTCAATATTTCTTTGATAAGACAGGAAGAAGAATTACATTTGAATACAGTCTTGTGGCAGGTGTTAATGATACAAAGGAGGAAGCAGCTAAACTTGTGCATTTAATAAAAGGAATGAATTGCCACGTTAATCTCATTCCGGTTAATCCTATAAAAGAAAGAGATTTTAAGAGGTCTACAAAAGTTAATATAGCATCATTTAAGGGACATCTTGAAAAAAATGGTATTAATGCAACAGTTAGAAGAGAAATGGGTTCAGACATACAAGGTGCCTGCGGACAACTTCGAAAGAGTTTCATAGAAGAGGAAGCAGGAGAAAAGGAGGTATTATCTTGAAAGCATATGCAAAAACAGATATAGGCGCTAAGAGACAAACAAATCAAGATTATATTTTTTGTTCAATGCAGCCAGTAGGGAGTTTACCTAACCTTTTCATTGTGGCAGATGGAATGGGCGGACATAAGGCAGGAGATTTGGCATCAAGATATACGGTTGAGAAGTTTCTTGATTCTGTAAAAGGTTCTGAGGCTGAGAATCCTATATCTATAATAGAAGAAGCAGTCAGGTATGCTAATCTTGCTTTAATGGATAAAGCAAAAGAAAGTATTGATTATGAAGGAATGGGAACTACACTTGTTGTTGCAACGTTTATTGATAAGTCACTGTATATTGCTAATGTAGGTGATAGCAGGTTATATATTGTAAATAATGAGATACAGCAGATAACAAGAGACCATTCTTTAGTAGAAGAAATGATTAATCTCGGAGAAATTGACCGAAGGAATGCAAGAACACATGAGAAGAAGAATATAATTACCAGAGCAATCGGAGTCGATTCGGAGGTTGTAGCAGACTTCTTTGAAGTTGAATACTCAAAGGGAGATATTATTCTAATGTGTTCCGATGGACTATCGAATATGATAGAAGATGAAGATATGAAGATGATTATTAATGAAGGAAACGATGTATCAGAAATTGCTAATAAACTTATAGAAGTAGCTAATAATAACGGTGGCAAGGATAATATTTCAGTTGTTCTTGTAGAACCCGATTAAGAAGAGGTGCAATTATGTTAAGAAAAGGTATGTTTATCAGTGATCGATATGAGATTATCGATAAAGTAGGCTCAGGCGGAATGTCTGATGTATATAAGGCAAAATGTCATAAATTAAACAGATATGTTGCTATAAAGGTTTTGAAACCAGAATTCAGCGAAGATAAGAACTTCGTGTCTAAATTCAGAGTTGAAGCACAGTCAGCAGCAGGATTATCACATCCTAATATTGTCAATGTATTTGATGTTGGTGAAGATAATGGAATCTATTATATCGTTATGGAGTTAATAGAAGGCATAACACTTAAGAAATATATTGAAAGAAAAGGTAAGCTGCCTGTTAAGGAAGCTGTAAGTATTCTTATTCAGGTTGCACAGGGAATTGAGGCAGCACATAATAATCATATTATCCATAGAGATATAAAGCCACAGAACATTATTATTTCTAAAGAAGGAAAAGTAAAGGTTACAGATTTTGGTATTGCAAGGGCTGCATCTACTAATACGATAAGCTCAAATGCTATGGGTTCAGTACATTACATTTCACCTGAACAGGCAAAAGGTGGATTTATAGATGAGAAGAGTGATATTTATTCACTTGGTATTACTTTATATGAGATGGTTACAGGAAGACTTCCATTTGAGGGAGATTCTACGGTATCAATTGCATTACAACATGTACAGAATGAATTACCATCACCATTAATATATGTACCTGATCTTCCTATAAGTGTAGAGAAGATAATTGAGAAATGTACACAGAAGAAACCTGACAGAAGATATCTTAAGGTATCATCATTAATAGCTGATTTAAAGAAATCATTAATATCACCGGATGAAGATTTTGTTCAAATGGTAACATTAGATGAGAATGGTGCTACACGAATGATATCTGATGAAGAAGTATCACAGATTAGAAAAGAATCAGGCTTTGAAAGACAGGATATAGATATTCCAGTAATAGGTAAGGATAATGAATTATTAGATCCTGATGATGACGATGATGTTGTTGTTAACGATGATCTTGAAGATGAATTAGAAGACGACGATAATCCTAAGTTAGATAAGATTATAGCAATCGGTGGTATAGTTACTGCCGTGGTAATTGTAATAATTGTTGCATTTGTTGTTATATCATTTGCAGGAAATGGTTGTAGTGGTTCTTCTAAGAAAGATAAGACAACAGCAGAGACAACATTAGATGCGAAACATACAAAAGTACCAAATGTTGTAGGTCTTACACAGGACGAAGCTATTGAGAAACTTAAAGCTGCTACATTAGGATATAAGGTTAAAGAAGAGTATGATAATAAGATTAAAGAGGGCTACGTTATCAGTACATCGGAAGATGCAGATACAGTTGTCGAGAAGAATACAACAATTACAATTGTAGTAAGCCGTGGTTCAAAAGATGTTGAAGTACAAGATGTAGCAGGAAAGACTAAGGATGAAGCTAAGAAGATTTTAACTGATGCAGGTTTTAAGGTTAAGTTAGAATATAAAGCAGATAACAGTGTGGAATTAGATAAAGTAATAAGTACTGATCCAGTTGCATATACACAGGCAAAATATGGTGATGATATTACAATCTATGTAAGCTCAGGAAGTGATTCAACAGAGGTGCTGGTTCCTAAAATTGTAGGTATGTCAACGCAGGATGCAGCTAAGGCATCATTAGAGGCAAATGGACTTAAGCTTGGCGAAGTCGGTGAAATGTATAGTGACACTTATGATAAAGGAAAGGTTGCTAAACAGGACGTTGAAGCTAATAGTAAGGTTCCACAGGGAACAACGGTTAACATCTGGATAAGTAAAGGACCAGAAGAGAAACCGAAAGTTCCTAATCTTGTAGGAAGAACAGAAGATGAGGCAAAGGCATTATTAAAGGCAAATGGACTTGAAGCAGGTGAAGCAAAATCTGAATATAGTGATTCTGTAACAAGTGGTAAGATTATCAGCCAGACAGTTCAGGCTGACAGTACAGTTGAAAAAGGAAGCAAAGTAGGATATACAGTAAGTAAGGGACCAAAACCTGCTGAAAAGCCTGCTGAGCCCGAACCAACAACTAAGACAGTTAAGAAGAATATATCAAGAGATAATCTTAATGTTCCTGCTGATATAACATCAGGTGAATTAGTAGCTGATATAGAAGTTAAATATTCTAATAAAACAGAAAATTATACACAGAACCTTGGTAATTATGAAGAATTTTCAACAGCTACAATAAATCAGACTGTAGATAGTAAAGCAAAATCAGCAACTATCACTGTTAAATTAGATGGTACAGTTGTATATACTTGTGATGTAGAGTATTTAAATTAATCTAAGTATAATATTGTAAGTATAATACTGAATGAAGGTAAATATGCAGGGAAAAATCATAAAAGGAATAGCTGGATTCTACTATGTACATGTTGTACATAGTGGAATCTATGAATGTAAAGCAAAAGGTGTATTCAGAAATAAGAAAATAAAACCTTTAGTTGGTGACAATGTCGAGATTGAAATTCTTGATGAAGGAAATAGAATAGGTAATATCATAAATATTTATGATAGAGAAAACGAATTAATCAGGCCTGCTGTATCTAATATCAGTCAGGCTTTGGTTGTTTTCGCCATTGCTAATCCAATGCCTAACCTAAATCTATTAGACAGATTCTTAGTTATGATGGAAAGAAATGAAATTGATACAATCATATGTTTTAATAAGATTGATTTAGTAGATGAAGAAGAGATTCTAAAACTACGGGATATCTATGTTAAAGCGGGATATCATGTAATGTTTACATCAACTAAGGAAAATATGGGAATTGAAGAAGTGCTAAGAGTAATAGATGGCAAGACAACTGCATTTGCAGGTCCATCCGGTGTAGGTAAGTCATCACTGTTAAATGCATTGATTCCGGAAGCCAACTCGCAAACAGGCGAAATAAGCGAAAAAATCAAACGTGGTAAACATACTACAAGACATACGGAGATATTTAATGTAAGTGATGATACTTATCTGATGGATACTCCGGGTTTTAGTTCTCTATATGTAAATGATTTTGAAAAGGAAGAACTTAAGAATTATTTCAGGGAATTCATTGAATATAATAATGGATGTAGATTTACGGGTTGTGTTCATGTGAATGAGCCTGACTGTCTCGTAAAGGAAGCGGTAGAAAATGGCGGAATCAACCGCTCTAGATATGATAATTATATTCTGATGTATGAAGAAATTAAAAATAAAAAGAGTACGTGGAGGTAGAGATATGAGTAAAGAAATTAAACTAGCACCATCGATTTTGTCAGCAGATTTCTCGAAATTAGGAGAAGATGTGAAAAAAGTTGTAGATGCAGGTGCAGACTACATACATATTGATGTTATGGACGGAAGTTTTGTGCCAAGCATATCATTTGGATTACCGGTAATTAAGTCTATAAGAAAAGTTACGGATAAGACATTTGATGTACATCTGATGATTGATGAACCAGTAAGATATATCAAAGAATTTGCAGATTCAGGTGCAGATTTAATAACTGTACACGTTGAAGCCTGTAAACATCTTAACAGAACTGTACAGGCTATAAAAGAATGTGGCTGTAAGGCAGGCGTTGTGCTTAACCCATCAACACCATTATCTGAATTAGAATATATTTTAGAATATGTTGATATGGTGCTTCTAATGAGTGTTAACCCGGGCTTTGGCGGACAGAAGTACATTGAAAATGTTACAGATAAAATTAAAGCTTTAAGAAAAATGATAGATGACAAACAGCTCAATGTAGATATCGAAGTTGATGGCGGTGTCAATCTTAATAATGCTAAAATGATTATTGATGCAGGTGCTAATGTCTTAGTAGCAGGCTCAGCAGTATTCAATGGAAATATAGAAGAAAATGTGAAAGGTTTTAAGGGGATATTTGAGAAATGAAAAATACTTTGATTATAACAGGCGGTGACATAGATATTGATTATGCTAAGAGATATTGTGAGCAGAATGATTTTACATTTGTCATTGCAGTAGACGGCGGACTAAAGATAGCGGAAATGCTTGATATAATTCCTGATTACATAGTTGGTGATTTTGACACAATCAGTCCTCTGATACTATTTAAGTATGAAAATATGAATGATGTTAAGATTAAACGTTTTAAACCTGATAAAGATTTTACGGATACTCAGATTGCAATAAATATAGCAATTGAAGAGGAAAGCTTCTCTATAAGTATTCTAGGTGGAACAGGTTCAAGATTAGACCATACCCTTGCAAATGTTCAGCTTCTCCAGATGGCATTGGCAAATGGTGTGGAGGCAATTATTGTAAGTAGAAATAACAGGATAAGGTTGCTTGGAACGAAAAGAAAAGACATTACTATATTTAAAGATGAGTATAAATACGTTTCAATGATTCCTATGAGTGATGTGGTATCAGGAATTACAACGAATGGAATGAAGTGGAATTTATCAAATTTCGATTTTAAAATTGATGAGAATATTAGCCTTGGAGTAAGTAATGAGATTGTAGGGCAACAGGCAGAGATTCATATTGATAGTGGAACACTTATATTGATTGAATCGAATGATTAAACAGGAGCATATGGGTTATCATACATTTGTATATGATTTAATTACATCAGGCTTTGGATCATTTAATACCATTAGAATAAAATAGGATGCAAAGGAGAGAATTATGGCACTAATAATATTATTAGTTATTATGCTAATTTTTGCTATGTTATTAGCAATTATTTACAATAAGTAAATTAAAAGATGTATTTGATTCAAATTATGAACTGGATTATCCTTGGTTAAAAAATATGAATATATATTATCTTGTAAATTTATAGACTATGAAGAAAAAACTGATACTATTGAATCAAATTATATAAGTATACCTTTTCCAACATTTGTATTAGATGAGTCAGTTGGAACTATAAAAGAGGATATGTTAATCAAGTGCGATTTTGAATATTTAAAGACTTATTATAAAGATTTTACGAATGTGAAGCTTGAAGATGATAAAATAGAAATTACTTTGAATGATTATATATGTACTATTACACCAAATGGTAATTATGCACATTTCGAAGTTGAAAAGAAATAAATAAGAATAATAGAATTATATAAAACTTAGATAGTCAAATATAGTTAAAGCCGATAGACGGTGTATATCTGAATGTTATAGATATACATCATTTATCGGCTTTTATTATATGATTAGCATTGTAAATTAAAACTTGAGCTATAAGACAAAACACTTGATGGTTAGGGTAGCCATTAAAATATTTTACTATATAACTATATTTTAAATAGTGATGAGAATAAAAGTAACGAAAACCAACGGAAAGTAACGAAAATTAATAAATAACAGTATAAAGTGTAGAAAAAAATTAAAAAATTTTTTTTAAAACCAACGGAAACTAATTGTTATATTGTTTTAAAATATTGTAAAATAAATGGACAGATATTTTATTATAGATGCTAAATATCAAATAAAATATTTGTGAAATAGTAAATTCACATAGATTATGTATCTGATTTTAATAGGAATGTGAAAGGAGATGAGTTATGGAAATGTATACATAAGAATAAATGTGAATTTAATATTATGTATTTAAACATAAATATAAGAAAGTATATTAAGAATTGAAGAGAGGACAAAAAGATGAAAAAGGTATTAAGAGATTATATAAAAAAAGCTATGATTATATGTACGAGCTTTTTATTAATGATGCATGGAATTATATTTTCAGCATATGCAAGTGAATCTGGTGATTTTGAAAACAATGGTGAATATGTAGAAATTGATGATGAATTGCTAGATGTCGCCGCTACAGTTGATGATAGCTTTACTTATATAACAGATTTATCAGAATGTTATGGCGACAGTGTAACGAGTATAGTTAATATGAACTATGATGAGATAGTTAGGAAAATTATAGGATTACAATATGGAGTTAATGATTTATATGAAATTAATTTAGGAAATCAAATTGAATTGTATGATGCAAATAATGTTAATACATATATGGGATATAATTTTTGCGTTAATAATACAAATGAATATGGATATATAACAATTGCAACACATACAAAGACTACATTAGTTAAAGAAATAGTAGATAATTTATTATTACCAGAAGAAAGAGAAAAAGTATATTATCTTTCTAACTCTGAATTTTATTTTTGGAATGAATTAGAACAGTGTTTTCAAACATTTGACGGATTGGAAATATCATATGAAGATTTCGAGATGTTCTTAGAAGAAAGAAAACAAGCACTTTATAATTTGACAATTGAATTACTTGCGAGTACAGAAGTGGATAGTGTTTCACAAATAAATAATTTGTTGAATATAGATAAAGAAGAAAACAATGAAATATTTATGGGATATAATGGCCAAAGTGGAAGTGGATATGGAGGCATTGAGGATTGTCCTGCGTATTTAAAAGATAAATATCATAAGAATGTAAAATTAAAGTCATCAAAATATTTAAAGATGAATAACTTCATAATGTATACTTTAGAAAATAAAAATAGTGAGGCAGTAAATAATTGTACACTTACAGCAATAACAAGAATATTAGACTATTACAAAGAAAATGGGTATAAAAAAATTAATAGCAATTTTAATGATATTTATACTAAAGTGAGAAAAGTAGCGGTAAAGCATGGCTATACTCCGGAGAAAGGTACAGATTTTTGGAAAATTGATAATATAGTAGAAGAAGTACTGCATAATTATGGATATAAAAAGGCAAAATGTAAAGGTATATATTTATGGTCATTTAAAGAACAAGTAAAAAAAGAGATTGATGCAAATAGACCTGTTATTATGAATTTAGCTAGAGGATTTTATGGAAATCATACAGTTACAGTAAGCGGCTATGCTATATATAAATCAGGTATAATAACTTACAATATGATACAGGTTTATGATGGATGGAAGTCTGTTAGAAGATTTATAGATTATAAAGCATTTGCATATGATTTAATTACATCAGGCTTTGGATCATTCAATACAATTAGAATAAAATAGTATGCAAAGGAGAGAGTTATGGCACTGATAATGTTATTAGTTATTATACTAATTTTTGCTATATTATTAGCAGTCAGTATAAAGTACAAGAAAAAGATAATTTTATATGTAGTATTTGGAATTATAGGGATAGTTGGTCTTACATGGATATTAAATCATACAATATTCTACTATAATAATGATAAAGTGGAAATAGAACGATTACTAGGTAATTATGATAACTTTAATATTAAAATAAAAAATCATAAGCTTAAATTCAATGGCACATCAGTTAGCTTTAGTTGTGAATATTCAATGGAAGATTTATTTACAAAAGTAAAGGAACAGTATAATAATACATATATTGATAATAAATTTAATAAAATAGTAATTGTATATGATAATGAATTATTTACAATAAGTAAATTAAAAGATGTATTTGATTCAAATTATGAACCGGATTATCCTTGGTTAAAAAAATATGAATATATATTATCTTGTAAATTTATAGACTATGAAGAAAAAACTGATACTATTGAATCAAATTATATAAGTATACCTTTTCCAACATTTGTATTAGATGAGTCAGTTGGAACTATAAAAGAGGATATGTTAATCAAGTGCGATTTTGAATATTTAAAGACTTATTATAAAGATTTTACGAATGTGAAGCTTGAAGATGATAAAATAGAAATTACTTTGAATGATTATATATGTACTATTACACCAAATGGTAATTATGCACATTTCGAAGTCGAAAAGAAATAAATAAGAATAATAAAATTATATAAAACTTAGATAGTCAAATATAGTTAAAGCCGATAGACGGTGTATATCTGAATGTTATAGATATACATCATTTATCGGCTTTTATTATATAATAGAACTATATGACAGAATGTTTGATAGCTAGGATTAGTAATCAACACAATTAATAATTAAACATTGAATCTGAAAAGGATAACATCTCCGTCTTTAACAACATAATCTTTACCCTCAAGTCTTACAAGCCCTTTATCTTTAGCGCCTGAATAAGAACCACAGTCAAGTAAGTCCTGATAGTTGACAACTTCAGCTCTGATGAAACCACGCTCAAAGTCGCTATGAATTTTACCGGCAGCACCTGGAGCTTTAGTACCCTCTTTGATTGTCCAGGCTCTTGTCTCCTGTTTACCGGCAGTTAAATAACTGATTAATCCTAATAATTTATAGCTGGCTTTAATTAATTTATCAAGACCTGATTCTTTTAATCCTAATTCTTCAAGGAACATTGCTTTATCATCATCATCTAATTCTGATATTTCCTGTTCAATCTGTGCAGAAATAACAAATACTTCAAAGCCCTCTGATGCAGCAAATTCTCTTACCTTTTGTACATTTTCATTAGATGCACCATCGTCAGCTAAATCTGATTCAGCAACATTAGCTGCGAAGATTACAGGCTTATATGTGAGAAGATTATAAGAAGCAAGAAGTGCAGCTTCGTCATCATCATTTGGTTCAAAACTCTTAGCTAGTCTGCCTTCTTCAAGATGTTCTTTGATTCTATTTAATAAATCAAGTTCTTTAGCAAGTGCTTTATCGTTTCTTGAACCTTTAGATGTTTTAGCAATTCTTCTTTCAAGTATCTCAATATCAGAAAATACTAATTCTAAATTGATAGTTTCGATATCACGCATTGGGTTTACACTACCGTCTACGTGGATAACATTTGTATCTTCGAAACATCTTACTACATGAACGATTGCATCAACCTCACGAATATTTGATAAGAACTGGTTACCGAGTCCCTCACCTTTTGAAGCACCTTTTACAAGACCGGCAATATCAACGAATTCTATAACTGCAGGTGTGATTTTATCTGAATCATATAATGCAGCAAGTTTATTAAGTCTGTCATCCGGAACAGTTACAACACCAACATTTGGGTCTATTGTACAGAATGGGTAGTTTGCTGATTCTGCACCGGCTTTTGTTAATGAATTAAAAAGTGTACTCTTTCCTACGTTAGGAAGACCTACGATACCAAGTTTCATTTTTCTATAATCCTTTCTTTTACTCATATGGTTTGTATTTAAAATATCCATAGAAATTTAATTTAACTAATTGTAAATAGTAACACAAAACGATATAAAAGTCAAAATATAGCACTATAATTAGTGAGGAAAGAAACTTTGCAGAATAAGAAGTGTTAAAATCAGGTTGTGAAAATAGGAGTGGGAGGGTATAATGTAGAGAAAGAATTTGATAATGAAAGAGGAATAGAAATGCTTGGTGCAGTCAGTATAAGATTTGTAAATCTTGGTTTTGAAATTAAAAATATGGGAAAAAGTATAAATATATTCGGAATTGATATTGCATATTATGGAATTATTATTGCAATGGGTATGTTAATTGCGATGCTGCTGATTTATAAGGAAGCAAAGAGGACAGGTCAGAATGTAGATAACTATTATGACCTTACCATTGTAACGATAATATGTGGGATTATCGGAGCAAGATTATATTATGTTATTTTTGAATGGGATAATTACAAGAATGATTTGTTATCCATATTGAATCTTCGAAATGGTGGACTTGCTATTTATGGTGGAATTCTTGGTGGAGGTCTGGCAGCATTTATCTATTCAAGAATTAAGAAAATGTCATTTCCTAAGATATTAGATACAGTTATTTTAGGAGTTCTGATAGGACAGATAATGGGCAGATGGGGCAATTTCTTTAACAGGGAGGCATTTGGAGGATATACGAACAATCTTTTTGCAATGCAGATAAAATTAGACGAAGTGGGAGGAGTTATATCAGATTCAGTTGCAAATCACATTAAAGTGGTAAATGGAATCGAATATATTCAGGTGCATCCTACATTTCTATATGAATCACTATGGAATCTATGTCTGTTTATCGGTATTATGTTATATAGAAAGCATAAGAAATTTGAGGGAGAACTTGCAAGTATATATATGATTGGATATGGAATCGGCAGATTCTTTATTGAGAGCCTGAGAACAGACCAGTTAGTAATAAAGGGAATTGGAATCGCTATATCACAGGTAGTTTCAATTATTCTTATTATAGCAGGAATAACGATAATAATAAGAAACAGATGTAAATTACGAAGAGATATGAAGCAGAGCATACAATAAAATTAGTTGCTTTTTGTTACTTTGGTTGTAACAAGCTGATGAGAAATATATATCAGAGTATATGCGAGAAATAGAACAGTGTGAGAAATAAAAACAAACACAATATATAGTTGCTTTAAAAGAGGTGTCTACAAGATATGCAAAGTCATATTTTGTAGGCTCTTTTTTTGTACATTTTACATAAAAACACTTGCTATTTAGATAGATTTGAGTTAAAATTTACCCATAAGTGGTGAAAAGTGGATACAAGTGGATTAAAAGTGTCACGAAGTGGTAGATAACCAGAAAATCACTATAGCGAACGGACGAATATGTAACAATGGTGCAAAGGAGGTGCGATAAGTGTTTTTAGGTGAATATAATCATTCAATAGATGCTAAAGGAAGACTTATTGTACCAGCTAAGTTCAGAGAAGAACTTGGTGAGAATTTTATTGTTACAAAGGGACTTGATGGATGTTTATACATTTATCCAGACGAGGAATGGAAGAAATTCGAGAGTAAACTGAGTGAATTACCAATGGGAAAAGGTGATACAAGAAAGATTGTACGTTTCTTTTTATCAGCAGCAACGCAGGTAGAATTAGACAAGCAGGGAAGAATACTTATACCAGGAAATCACCGAGAATTTGCCGGACTTGAGAAAGATGTTGTTTTTGCCGGAGTTGGCAAGAAGATAGAAATCTGGAGCAAGGAGAAATGGGAAGAAACAGCGACATTTGATTATGAAGAAATGGACGATGTTGCAGAACGAATGGCAGATTTGGGAATTGAATTCTAAAATATATTTTGGTGTATTAGTCAGTGTATCAATGGAGTGATACAGATTGGAGGAAAAGTTGGAATTTGTACACAAATCGGTTTTACTTAACGAGACAGTGGACAGCTTAAATATTAAACCGAACGGCATATATATAGATGGCACTCTTGGCGGAGGCGGACATGCTTATGAAGTGTGCAAACGACTGGGAGAACATGGACGGTTCATAGGAATTGACCAGGACGCGGAGGCAATAGAAGCAGCGGGCTTACGTCTGGCTGAGTTTGGCGACAAGGTGACAATAGTAAGAAGCAATTACGTGGATATTGATAATATACTTAAATCATTAAACATTAGCAAAGTTAATGGAATTATGCTGGATTTAGGTGTTTCGTCACATCAGCTCGATACTGTTGAAAGAGGCTTTAGCTATAAAGAGAATGCCCCATTAGATATGAGAATGGATGTGCGAAACCCGATGACAGCTAAAGATATCGTTAACAATTATAGCGAGATGGAATTATACAGAGTCATAAGAGATTATGGCGAAGATAAATTTGCTAAAAATATTGCGAAGCATATAGTTAATGCCAGAAAAGAGAAAGAAATAGAGACAACATATGAACTTAATGACATTATTAAAGCGGCAATACCTATGAAAATGCGAGTAAATGGCGGACATCCTGCTAAGAAGACATTTCAGGCAATCAGAATTGAACTCAATAAAGAATTAGAAGTTTTAAACAATTCTATTGATAAAATGATTGATTTACTAGATGACGGAGGGCGGCTTAGTATTATAACATTCCATTCATTAGAGGACAGAATCGTTAAGACAAGATTCAGAAATAATGAGAACCCATGTATATGCCCACCGGATTTTCCAGTCTGTGTATGTGGTAAGAAGTCGAAAGGCAAAGTTATTACACGAAAGCCGATTGTTCCAAGCGAACAGGAGATAATCGAGAACAAACGTGCAAAAAGTTCAAAATTAAGAGTATTCGAAAGACGAATATTATAGAAGTCAGATACCAAAGATAAAAAGAATAATAAATATAAGAACAAATTCGAAAGTCAGATATAAAACAAAAAAGTGTAAAAAAGAAATATGAACAGTAAAATATAGCGAAAGGGAGAGAGTTAACTGATGGCTACCGAAAGAAATTACAAGAAGAATTATATTAGTTATAGTGATTATGTTGAAGGAAATGCAGTAAGAAAAAAGAGTGTAGAGGAATTACCGGCAAGATCACCAAGAACATATATAGGCAATCAAAGAGTAAATACATCTTCAGCGATATATAAGAACCGTGAAAAAGCCTTGAGAATGAGCAAGGGATATGTTATGGTTTTAGCTGTATGCTGTATTGCTATGGCTTTTGCATGTGCAAAATATCTTTCAATAAGAGATGATATTACATCTGCAAAGGCAAATATTGCTTCACTTGAATTAAGTGTTGAGTCATTAAAAGCACAGAATGATTCGTTAGATTATGCGATAAGCAGTTATATGGATATTGAAAATATATCAAAGGTTGCAAAAGAACAATTAGGAATGATTCAGGCTGGCAAAAATCAGATATCATTTTATGACAGTTCTGAAAGTGAGTATATGAAACAATACAATGATGTACCGGAAAAATAGTACATATTTAATAGATATGTACTCTGATAACGGAGGTTACAATGGAAAGATATAATAATAGACAGAAAAATAATAAGGGGAAGAGATTAAGAATATTTACAAGAAGTATGAAAGCAAAGCTGGCAAGACTATTTATAGGTGTCTTGGTGGCTTTGGTTGGTTTAGGGGTAGTAATTACAAGAATATATGCTAAATCAGGTGAGAAGTATGAAGCAATTGTACTGTCACAGCAGACATATTCTAGCAAAACTCTTCCGTATAAGAGAGGCAATATTACGGATAGGGATGGAAATGTATTAGCTACCAGTATAAAAGTATATAATATGATAATTGATCCTAAGGTAATTCTTACTGAGAATAAAGATTATTTAGAACCAACAGTTGATGCACTTGTTAAATGTTTTGGTTATTCTAAGGATGAGCTTACTAAATTAATACAGGATAATAAAGACAGCCGATATGTAATCAAAGAAAAGCAACTTAAATATGAACAGATAGAAGAATTTAAGAAGCTTATGAGTGATACAAAGAATAATCCTGATGTAAAGGGTGTGTGGTTTGAGGAAGAATACAAACGAATGTATCCATATAGCACACTTGCAAGTGGAACAATCGGTTTCACTGTGGCAGGAAATGTTGGTAACTGGGGAATTGAAGAGTATTATAATGACTACTTAAATGGTATAGACGGAAGAAAATACGGATATGTAAATGAAGATAATACAATGGACCCGGTTGTAAAAGAACCTACAGATGGAAATACTGTAGTATCGACAATTGATTTAAACTTACAGACAATCTGTGAGAAATATATTAAACAGTGGGTTGAGGAATATCATCCTACAAATGTTGCAGTTGTAATGGCTGATCCTAATACAGGTGAGATTCTTGCAATGGCTGACAGTAATAATATGTATGATTTGAATAATCCTCAAGAGTTGAAAGGGTTTTATTCAGATGAAGAAATCAAAGCAATGAGTGATGAACAGAAGATAGAAAATCTTTCTAAAATCTGGAGAAACTTCTGCGTGAGTGATACCTACGAAGCAGGTTCTACAATCAAACCATTTACAATTGCAGGGGCATTAGAAGATGGAAAGATTAGTAAAGACCAGACATTCTTATGTGATGGCGGAGAAAGAATAAGTGGATTTTATATTAAATGTCATAAAACTTCGGGACATGGAACACTTAATGTAGAACAGGCAATTATGAATTCATGTAACGATAGTCTTATGCAGATAGCAGCATTTGAGGGTGTAGATACATTCTGTAAATATCAGTCAATATTCGGATTTGGTATGAGAAGTGGAATTGATCTGCCGGGTGAAGCAAGTTGCGAAGGATTATTATACACGAAAGATAATATGCAGGTAGCCGATTTAGCTACTAACTCATTCGGACAGAACTTCAATGTTAATATGATACAGATGGTTGCAGGTTTTTCTTCATTAATTAATGGAGGATATTATTATAAGCCTCATGTTGTAAAACAGATACTTAACTCTAATGGCGGAGTGGTAGCTAATTATGATAAAGAACTTATAAAGCAGACTATAACTAAAGACACATCAGATTTCTTAAGACAGGCATTAGTGAATACCGTTAATGGAGGAACAGGTAAGACAGCAGCTGTTGAAGGATATGACGTAGGTGGTAAGACAGGTACTGCACAGCACCATGATAAATCTGATACGACATATTTATTATCATTCTTAGGTTTTGCACCTTATGATAATCCACGGGTAGTATGCTATACAATAGTTGATGCTCCACAGGTAGATAATCCGGGAAGCAGTTCATATGCATGTAAGTTATTTAGTGCAATTATGACAGAAGCACTTCCATATATGGATGTATTTCCAACTAAAGAAGTACAAACTACAGAGCCTGCTACAGAACCAGAGACAACTAAGCCGGAAGAGACACAGGAATCTACAGAGCCAACAGTTCCTATGAGTCCTAGTGAAGATGAGGCTTATGAAGATAACAGTCCGATAGTTGAAGATGTTGAACCATCAGGCGATAATGTAACGACAACGACAGAATAGATGAATTCTATGAAAACGTGTCTTATAGGTCATTGTAATTGGAATAATATTAAGTATTTATAATAAATTATAATAATAGCAATTAATATCCTGAAATAATTCTACTGACATAGGTTGTCGGTAAAATGGAGTATAAAGTGAGGTTATATGTATAGCAAGAGAACAGGTATCAGAAGAAAAATTGTGATATATATGTGTATTTTTCTTATATTAGCAATATATGTTTTGTCAAGGCTTGTATACATAATGATATTTCAATCTGAAAAGTACCAGGCGAAAGCTGATGAATTACATGACAGGGAAAGAGAGATAAAGGCTCCGAGAGGAGAAATAGTAGACAGAAACGGTGTAGTTATTGCCACGAATAAGACAGTATGCACCGTTTCTGTTATTTATAGCCAGGTAACAGATAAGGAAAAGGTAATTGAAGTATTATCTAGAGAACTTGATATGAGTGAGGAGAAAATCAGAAAAAGTGTTGAGAAAATAAGTGTAAGGGAGAAGATAAAATCAAATGTGGAAAAGGAAGTCGGAGACAGAATAAGAAATTATAATTTAGATGGTGTAAAAGTTGATGAAGATTATAAGCGTTATTATCCATATGATACTATGGCATCAAAAGTATTAGGCTTCACAGGCGCGGATAATCAGGGAATAGTCGGATTAGAAGTAGAATATGAAGAATATCTTGAAGGAACAAAGGGAAAAATATTAACATTTACAGATGCAAAAGGAGTGGAATTGCCGGAATTAGCAGAGGGCAGAGTTGAGGGGATAGCGGGAAAAACTCTTCATACAAGTCTTGATGTCAATATACAGAAATATGCTGAGCAGGCAGCTAATAAGGCATTAGAGAAGAAACAGGCTAAATATGTATCTATAATTGTTATGAATCCAAAGAATGGTGAAATATATGCCATGGTAAATGTCCCGGAATTTAATTTAAATACACCGTTTGAATTAAATTATGAAACCGATGTGCCAAAGGATAGTGATGAATATCAGAAACTGCTTAACAAAATGTGGAGAAATCAATGTATTAATGATACATATGAACCCGGCTCGACATTTAAGATAGTAACTGCAACAGCCGGATTAGAAACGAAAGTCGTAGATGTAAACAGCGTATTCAGTTGTCCGGGTTTTAAGATAGTAGAGGACAGAAGAATAAGATGTCATAAGACAACAGGACATGGAACAGAGAATTTTGTTCAGGCAACAATGAATTCGTGTAATCCGGTATTCATAGAAGTTGGTCTGAGAATCGGCGCAGAAAGATATTTTGATTATATGAAAAGACTTGGATTACTTAGAAAAACAGGAGTTGATCTGCCTGGTGAAGCTGGAACAATTATTCACAAGATAGAAAATGTCGGTTTAGTTGAACTTGCTACAATGTCCTTTGGACAGTCATTTCAGATAACACCACTTCAGTTACTTACTGCTGCCAGTGCAGTTATAAATGGCGGAAATCTTGTAACACCTCATTTTGGAATGTATGCAGCAGACAGTGATAATAATGTTGTTAAAACATTTGATTATAATGTAAGAGAGAGTGTAATTAATAAAGAGACAAGTGAGACTATGAAATATATTCTTGAACAGGTAGTAGCAGAGGGAGGCGGTAAAAAAGGTCAGGTAGAAGGTTACAGAATCGGAGGCAAGACAGCAACCTCACAGAAGCTTCCGAGAGGTTCAGGAAAATATATTGCATCATTTATAGGTTTTGCACCAGCAGATGATCCCGAAGTTATAGCAATGTGCATAATTGACGAACCGGTTGGTATATATTATGGAGGAACTATTGCAGCGCCTGTAATACAGGAATTATACGAAAATATTTTACCTTATTTAAACATTAAAAAAGATTGATTATTAAATAGATTAATATTATACTAGAGTTATGTGTGGAATGGAGTATAGACAGATGCAGACAAAGATGATTTTATCTGTTTTAATCTCGTTTGGTATAAGCGTGGCATTATGTCCGGTTATCATACCATTTCTTAAGAGATTAAAGTTTGGACAGAATATAAGGGAAGAGGGTCCTAAGGATCACTTAAAGAAAACAGGAACACCGACAATGGGTGGTCTGATTATATTGTTTTCAATAGTTATTACATCACTATGTTTTATAAAAGAATATAAACAGATAGTACCGATTTTATTTGTAACACTAGGCTTTGGACTTATCGGTTTCTTAGATGACTACATTAAGATAGTTATGAAACGTTCATTAGGACTAAGAGCATGGCAGAAGATGGGACTTCAGGTTATAGTCGCAGCGATATTTGCTTACTATATAGTAAATTTCTCGCCTGCGGGAACTAAGATGCTTATACCGTTTACGGGCGGTATATATGATGGAAAATATCTTGATATTGGGAATCTTTTCGTGCCGATGTTAATGTTTGTGGTAATAGGCACAGTTAATGGCGCAAATTTTACAGATGGTCTTGACGGATTAGCAACAGGTGTTACAATAATGATTGCAGTTTTTTTCACAGTTATTGCATATATGACGGCAAGTGGAATTGAATTTATTACAGGTGCGGTGGTTGGAAGTCTGTTAGGCTTTCTGTTATTCAATGTATATCCTGCAAGAGTTTTTATGGGAGACACAGGTTCACTGGCACTTGGAGGCTTTGTGGCTTCTACGGCATATGTAATGAATATGCCGATATTTCTGCTAATTATTGCATTTATATATATGATAGAAGTATTGTCAGTAATTATACAGGTGACATATTTTAAGATAACAGGTGGAAAAAGAATATTTAAAATGGCTCCGATTCATCATCATTTTGAATTATGTGGCTGGTCGGAGACAAGAGTAGTAACGGTTTTTTCAACAATAACAGCAGTTATGTGTCTGATTGCATATCTGGCATTATAGATGATGTTTTGTTTAAGACTATTGCCTATGGCAATTATAAATATAAAGAATTTAATTAAAGAATTCGATTCTTGAAATGGAGGAAATATGAAAAGTGAAAGATACCTTGTTGCAGGTTCAGGAATAAGCGGAATTGCAGCAGCAAAACTTCTTGTTAAAGCAGGAAAGAAAGTAACAATTTATGACGGAAATGACAAATTAAAAGTTGAGGATATAAAGGCAAAGGCAGACAATGCAGATATTGATGTGGTAATCGGTGAATTAACTGAAGAAGTAATAGATGCAACAGATATAATGATTATAAGTCCCGGAATAGCAATTGATGCACCATTTGTAAACAGGGTAAGAGATAAAGGTGTTATAATCTGGGGCGAAATCGAATTAGCATACAGATTTGGTAAAGGAAGGATAATCGGAATAACAGGTACTAATGGTAAGACAACGACAACGGCTCTCACGGGAAAGATTATGGAGAACTACTTTAAGAGTACATTTATAGTTGGAAATATTGGTATACCATATACTAATGTAGCTATGGATACAGAAGATGATTCAGTCATAGTGGCTGAGATAAGCAGTTTTCAGTTAGAGTCAATAGATGAATTTCACCCTGTTATTACAGCAGTATTAAATATTACTCCTGACCATTTGAACAGACATTATACAATGGAGAATTATACAAATGTTAAGATGAGTATAACAAAGAATCAGAATCCTGATGAAATCTGCGTATTAAATTACGAAGATGCAATACTTAGAAAAGAAGCGAAAAAATTAAAGAATAAAGTAGTATTTTTTAGCAGCAGATCTAGTCTGGAGAATGGTGTATGCTTAAATGGAGAGAATATTGTATACAGAGAAGACGGGAAAGAAACCTTAATATGCAATTCGCATAATATGAAACTTGTGGGCATACATAATATTGAAAATGTAATGGCAGCAGTGGCAATAGCTGTTAATATGGATGTTCCAGCAGACATTATCAGAGATACCATCAGAGATTTTGATGCAGTAGAACATAGAATTGAATATGTTACTAAGAAAGATGGTGTAATATATTATAATGATTCTAAGGGAACTAATACAGATGCTTCAATTAAAGCCATAGAAGCGATGACTTGTCCTACAATACTTATTGCAGGTGGTTATGACAAAGGTTCAGAATATGATGAATGGTTTGATGCATTTAATGGCAAAATTAAGAAATTAGTTCTATTAGGTGCAACTAAAGAGAAGATTGCAAGAACAGCAGATAAACATGGATATCGTGATTATATATTCGTAGACAGTTTAGAAGAGGCTGTTAATACATCAGCAAATTTAGCAATACCGGGTGACGTAGTATTATTATCACCTGCATGTGCAAGCTGGGATATGTTTAAGAGCTATGAAGAAAGAGGAAAATTGTTTAAGGAGTATGTTAGCAATCTTTAAGGAGAGATTATTTTGGCAAATAGAATGAATACTAGTAGAGACACAAAAAAGAACATAAGAAAAACCAGAAGTGGAGAATATTTTGACTATAGCCTGCTTTTTATAACCATATTTATGATGGGTTTCGGACTTGTAATGTTATATAGTGCAAGTTCTTATGAAGCATCAATGGAGTTTGGTGACTCTAAATACTATGTAATAAGCCAGATTAAGGCAGCAGTTATCGGAGTTATCCTTATGGTAGTAGTTATTAAATTTGACTATCATATTTTTAAGAAACCGTTAGTTGCATTAGCTGCATATTTTGGTTCAATTCTAATGGCTATGATGGTTCTTTCACCAATAGGTATAAGTGCGAATGGTGCATCAAGGTGGATATCAATTGCAGGCTTCTCAATTCAGGTATGTGAAGTTGTAAAGATAGGTGTCATTGTATTTATGGCATTTGTTATAGAAAAGAAGGCGAAAAAACTTAAGAATATCGGAACATTTCTATTGTGCATGGTATTCATAGGAATATCTGCAGGTGTTATAGCACTTATTACAAAAGACCTTAGCTCAGCTATTATTGTAGCTGGAATCGGTGTGGTTATGTTATTTGTGGCATGTCCTAGAATATCATATTTCGTAATTATGATAGGTGCCGGAGTGGCAGCTGTCGCTGGAGCGATAATGATTGAACCATTCAGATTTGAAAGAATCAGAGTATGGTTAAATCCTGAGAAATTCGCAGATGAGGGTGGATTTCAGGTATTACAGTCATTATATTCACTGGGTTCAGGCGGCCTGTTTGGTAAAGGACTTGGAAATGGTATCCAGAAGCTTGGATATGTACCAGAGGCACAAAATGATATGATATTTACGGTTATATGTGAGGAATTAGGTGTTATCGGTGGAATAGCGGTAATATTAATGTTCATCTTTATGATATGGAGGTTTATGATAGTTGCTAATAATGCACCTGATTTATTTGGCTCAATGTTAGTAGTCGGTGTTATGGCACATATTTCGATACAGACAGTTATGAATATAGCCGTTGTTACTAACTCAATGCCTAATACAGGTGTAACGTTACCATTCATGAGTTATGGTGGATCGTCGATATTGTGTCTGCTAATTGAAATAGGTATTGTGCTTGCTGTATCTAAACGTATTAAATTTGAGTAAAGGATATCACATAGTTAATACAGATGCATATAATACATAAAGGCAGAATAGTTGGTGTCGTTATGTATTATAGAGTCGGAAAGACTTATGGTCTATCAGGTGAGATCACGGTTCAGGGTTCAAAAAATGAAGCATTACCTGTTATTGCAGCTGCTATCTTAAATAAAGGAAGGACAGTTATGAGAAATTGTCCGGACATATCAGATGTAAGAATTATGCTTAAAATATTAAAGCATTTAGGCTGTAATTATAAGTTTGAAAATAATATATTAGAATTAGACAGCGACAAAATTAATGTATCTGACATACCGAAAGAAGATGTTACTAAATTAAGGTCATCAATAGTGTTAGCAGGTGCATTGCTTAGTAGAAATAATTGGTGTAAAATTTCATATCCCGGAGGCTGTAATATCGGTCTTAGAAAAATAGATGTCCATATAGATATTTTACGAAAAATGGGATATGAAATAGATGAAAATGAAGAAACATCTGAATTAATCTGCGGGGGCAGAGTTAATGGAGATAACCATATAAGGCTCAGGGTAAGAAGTGTAGGTGCTACGGAGAATGGAATTCTTGCAGCAGTTCTATCGGATGGATATTGCGTAACATTTTCTAATGTGTCTAAAGAGCCAGAGATTGTTAATCTGTGTAAAGCCTTGATTAAAATGGGGGCTGATATCACAGGTGCAGGAACAGATGAGATAGTAGTAAAGGGTGTAAAAAGTCTTAGAGATACCACCATAGATATAAGTTGTGACAGAATAGTATGTGGAACTTATTTAGCAGCAGTTACAGCAGTAGGCGGAGAAGTCAGACTGTTAAATGTAAATAAGAATTTTGATAAATCGATATTAAATGAACTTGAAAAGTTCGGAATGAAATATAAAATTAGTAATGATGAAATGTGGGTTAGTAAGACCTGCAAAGATTATAAGTCAGAAAGAGATATAATTATATCCACATCTGCATATCCGGGTTTTCCAACTGATATGCAATCGCAGATGATGACATTGCTATCACGAAGAAAAGGAAGTGGAATAATTATTGAAAATATATTTGAAAACAGATTTGGCACAGCTAAAATGTTAAATAAAATGGGAGCTGACATTAAGATAATTGGCGACAGAATAGCATTGATTAATGGTGTTGATAAATTATATGGTGAAAAAGTAGAGGCAACTGATTTAAGAGGTGGTGCTTCACTTATTATTGCAGGAATGATTGCAGAAAATCATACCATAATAGAAAATGCTGAATTTATTAAAAGAGGGTATGAGTCAATCGAAAGAGACTTAGGAAAATTAGGGGCCGATATTGAGCTTATGGATTAAACGGGATATTTAGGATACACTTCGGAATGGAGAAAAAATGAGTAGAAAGAAAATTATAATATTGATAGCAACAATCTTTTTAATAATCTGTGGTATTGCAGGAGTTTTTGCAATGCAGAGAATAAGCGAGAAAAATATTATTATTGAGGGAAATGAGAAATATACCAAAGAAGAAATGATAAGTTTTATATTCAGGTCAGACTGGGACAGAAACCCGTTTGTACTTTATTATAAGACAAAATTCAGCAAACAGAAGGTAATTCCCTTCGTGGATGAATATGATGTGAAGATAACATCATTGAATAGCGTAAAGATTACCATATATGAAAAGAAAATAATCGGTTATGTTAATTATATGGGCAGCAATATGTATTTTGATAAAGATGGAACAATTGTCGAAAGTTCTACAGAGGTTATTGAAGGAATACCTAAGATAACAGGTTTAAACTTCGACAGTATAATTCTTTATGAGACATTGCCGGTAGGAAGTGATAAAGTATTCAGACTTATACTTGATACAACCCAGATATTACAGAAATATAGAATAGCAGTGGACAAGATATACATATCAGATAATAAAGAAGTTACACTTTACATAGAACAAATTAAAGTCGAATTAGGAACAGGCGAGGATATGAATGACAAAATCAGAAGCCTTAATGATATGCTGCCTAATCTTCAGGGACTAAGCGGCACACTCGATATAAAGAAATATAATACTAATAATGATGGATATACATTTAAAAAATCATAAAATTATATTTTGACAAATTACCCGCCTAAATGGTTTGTTAAGTGATTATGTAAAGAAGTCAATATCTGGAACTTATGGTATTTATATATGCAGGTTTACTATATACATATAAAAATTTGGGATTGTATATAAAAATATGTTAAAAACTTGTTAAAAATAGAAATTTATAGTTGATTATTTTTAAAAATGAATATATTATAGAATGAGATGTTTTTTAGAGATTATATCAAAGAGATTTGAGTAATAATGAATAGTATTAAAGGAGGACAAACTCTTGTTAGAAATTACAACAAACGAGGCAGAAGCAGCAGCAAAAATTATTGTAGTAGGTGTAGGCGGTGCTGGAAATAATGCCGTTAATAGAATGATAGACGAAAATATTGGTGGAGTTGAGTTTATTGGTATCAATACAGATAAACAGGCACTTAAGTTATGTAAGGCTCCTACAGCATTACAGGTTGGTGAAAAATTAACTAAAGGATTAGGATGTGGAGCAGTTCCTGAAGTTGGTGAGAAAGCAGCAGAAGAGAACCTTGAAGAGATAGCACAGGCACTCAAAGGTGCAGATATGGTATTTGTTACATGCGGTATGGGTGGTGGAACAGGTACAGGTGCTGCACCAGTTGTAGCTAAAGTAGCTAAAGAACAGGGCATCTTAACTGTCGGTGTTGTTACAAAACCATTTAGATTTGAAGCAAGAGCAAGGATGAACAATGCACTTGGTGGAATAGAAAAATTAAAAGAGAATGTAGATACATTAATCGTCATTCCTAATGATAAACTTTTAGAGATAGTTGATAGAAGAACTACAATGCCGGAAGCACTTAAGAAAGCAGATGAAGTATTACAGCAAGCAGTTCAGGGAATCACAGATTTAATTAATGTTCCTGCACTTATTAACCTTGATTTTGCAGACGTTCAGACTGTTATGAAAGACAAGGGTGTTGCTCATATCGGTATCGGTGTTGCTAAGGGAGACGACAAGGCAAATGAAGCAGTTCAGATAGCTGTTACCAGTCCACTTCTAGAGACAACTATTGCGGGTGCTTCTCACGTAATTATCAATATATCAGGTGATATAAGCCTTGCAGAAGCAAATGAAGCAGCAAGCTATGTTCAGGACTTAACAGGTGAAGATGCAGAGATTATCTTCGGTGCAAGATATGATGATACATATCCTGATGAATGTACAATTACAGTAATTGCTACAGGACTTGAAGAGAATAATAAGCCTGCATTTGGTTCAACATCAAGAAGTTCAGCTTCAAGAACTACATTTGATTATAAGAAACCATCTGTAAAACCTATTGTACCAAAGACAGAGTTCAGATATAATTCACAGGCAGGAAGTACAACATCAAGACCACAGTCTACATATACAAGACCACAGCAGCCTATTACTCCAAAGCCAGCAGAAGATAAGGGTGGAATTAACATACCTGAATTTCTTAAGAAGAATAGAAACAACTAAGAAGCTTTAATTTAGAATATAAATAACAATGTAGAAGAGTAACATTTATAATTCCTGAATGTTACTCTTTTTTGCTTACTAGGAAATTTCGGCGAAATTGTACTAGTAAGCAAAAAAGCTCCGCGAGGATCGCACTGCGGCGGAGCAGAAAATGCTAAATTTCTCATATAAATGTGTATAAATAACGTAAAATATGGAAAAAGGTATATAAAATTGTCAAAAGCTGTAGATAAATTATTATGTTTGGTCTACAGCTTTTGACACACTTTTAAGTCAGGATAATATATAATACACTTTGTCAGAACGGAGAAAAAATATGAATGACAGGGTGTATATAGTTTATCTTGATGTTTTTTTTATGATTAACTTCATAATGGATTATATGATAATCCTTATAACATCAAGGATAGCGAAAGTAAAGAAAAAAAGAATAAGACAATTAGCCGGAGCAGGCTGTGGCGCTTTATACAGTGTTATCGTTATAAAACCACTTACTAACCACTTATTTAAAATAACGCTTGTTAATATTTTGATTGCAGCTGTGATGGTACTTATTTCATTTGGATTTACGAGTGCTTCTGTATACATTAAAAATGTATTTCTATTATTTGTTGTTTCATTTACAATGTCGGGAATAATTAATTATCTGTATTATTCCACTGTTATCGGAAAATATGTAAGAAACGTATTAAGTGGTAATTCTAATAAGGTTGTAAATGCAAGAAAATTTATATTGGTATCTGTACTGGCATACATTCTGCTTAGTGCAATTGTAAGAATTATCTTTAGCGTCAGAAAAGATATGGAATTATATTATGATGTAAAGATTACATTTAGAGGTAAATCTGTTGTAGTACGGGGACTATATGATACCGGAAATGGACTTACCGAACCTGTAAGCGGGAAAATGGTACATATAGCAGAATATAAAATACTAAAGCCTTTACTGGAGGGAGATGAAAAAGCAAAAGAAAATATTTACGTAATTCCATTTCATTCGATAGGTGAAGAAGATGGAATAATGTACGGAATAAGAATGGATGAAATGGTCGTATTAGTCGATGATGAACCTAAATTCTTATATAACCCCATAATTGGAATATACACAGGAAATGTATCTAAACGGGGAAATTATTCCGTTATCCTTAACAGGGAAACATTTGACGGCATAAATGATAATAAATGTTAAGTATCAGTTTAGAATATTAAATGCCGTATATAATATCGAAACAGATATTATTGAAAAGTTAGAAAGCAGGGGAG
Organism: Bovifimicola ammoniilytica; assembly: GCF_025567085.1. Classification (NCBI taxonomy): domain Bacteria; kingdom Bacillati; phylum Bacillota; class Clostridia; order Eubacteriales; genus Bovifimicola; species Bovifimicola ammoniilytica. Next base: position 152,709 of record NZ_JAOQJN010000007.1, read on the forward strand.
AATTGCAATGGTCATAAAAGTATCTATTCCAAATAGGTTACAGTTCAAAGTTATACCTGGCATTAGAAATGTTTTGTTCGCAAAGCGAGGGGATATTCACTATATAGGAGGCGCTGATGTGCTTCCACCACCATTAGAAGCTGAAGAAGAGCAGATGGTAATTGAAAAACTTTCTACAGAGGAGGGAACGCAGGCAAAAGCCACATTAATTGAGAGAAATTTACGATTAGTGGTATATATTGCTAAAAAATTTGATAACACAGGTGTCGGCGTGGAAGATTTAATTTCCATTGGTACCATCGGACTTATTAAATCTATTAATACGTTTAATCCGGATAAAAATATTAAATTAGCTACATATGCATCAAGGTGCATTGAAAATGAGATATTAATGTATCTTAGAAGAAACAGCAAAACGAAAATGGAAGTGTCTATTGACGAGCCACTTAATGTGGACTGGGATGGGAATGAGTTATTGTTATCAGACGTTCTTGGCACAGATGAGGACGTTATATATAAAGACATCGAAGACGAAGTAGAAAGAAAACTTCTTATTAAGGCAGTTTCTAAACTTAATAAAAGAGAAAGAGCCATAATAGAGTTAAGATTTGGACTTAATAACGAAAATGGAGAAGAACTGACACAGAAAGAGGTAGCCGATATGTTAGGCATCTCACAATCATATATTTCCAGACTTGAGAAGAAGATAATTGGAAGACTTAAGAAGGAAATGGTAAAGTGTTATTAGGAACATAATTTAGAAGAATCATATTAGAAGAGAAGGGGCTGTCGCATTAAGAAATTAGTGCGATGGTCCCTTTTTCGTTAGGACAAGGCCCTGTTCACTACTCATTTTTCGTGTTCCGAAAAATGAGTAGTAAACAAAATCATTACAACAAGGAGATGTCCAAATGGACAATAATAGTTTATCACGCCTAAAATATTTAAAATTATTCAGATAAGAGATGAAATATGGTATACTATATAGTAGTTTTATCTCTTATTTGGTGGCATTGATATACAAATGTTTGAATTTATTGCGATAATAGCTTGAGTTAAGTGTATTGGCAGATAATATATATAATCTTACAAAGAGCAAAAACACCGATGACAAATTAGCAATTTATTATGAATATTTAACATTTATATATTACACAACAAAAATAATTAAGGAAAGGTATTTCAAATGAGAATTTTACATCTGGCAGATTTACACATCGGGAAGAAAGTTCATAGTTACAGTATGTTAGAAGAACAAAGACATATACTGTGCGAAGAGACTATGTACGTAATTAGAGACAATAATATTGAAGTGGTGCTGATAGCGGGAGACATATATGATACACCTATGCCATCAGGACAGGCGGTCGAGTTATTTGATGAATTTCTGACATTACTTAATGAGTTAAATATAAAAGTATATATAATTCCAGGCAATCACGATTCAGCGGAGAGAATGTCATTTGCATCCGATATACTTAAGAACAATTCCATATATATTTCTAAACCACTTAATTATGATGTAGATAATGCAAGGCTTGAAAGCTACGAATTATGCGATGAATATGGCAAGGTAAATATATACTTAATGCCGTATTTACGAAGTGGAAATGTAAAAGAAATCATAGATAATACAGATATAGATAGGAACGAAAGAAATATATTAGTTGCACATCAGTTTGTAAGTTGTATAGGATATGAAAATGAATTATCAGATTCAGAAGTTATAAGTGTTGGTGGCGTAGATAATATAGACGTGGGAATATTTGATGAATTTGACTATGTTGCATTAGGACATCTGCATGCACCACAGCATATAGGCAGAGAAACGGTAAGATATGCAGGTTCTATTCTAAAATATTCATTTTCGGAAACTGACCAGAAGAAATCATTTACTATAATTGATTTTAGGGAAAAGGAAAATATCAGTATAGAAAAGATACCAGTTGTTCCAATAAATGATACGAGAAAAATAAAAGGTCCTATAAATAAATTGTTATCAGAAGATATTTACAAAGATGGAAATGTAAATGACTATATTCAGGCAACGATTACTGATGAGGACGAAGTATTTGATGCGATGAGGAGGCTTAAAGAAGTATATGTCAACCTGCTTAAGTTAGATTTTGATAATTCAAGAACAAGGGCACATAACAAAGTAGAGAATATTGATAACGTCGAGAAAAAAGATGAATTAACTTTATTTAAAGAATTCTTTAAAAACAGAACGGATATGGAACTTACAGAAGATGAAGAAAAAGTAATGATCGATATAATTAATGGAGTGAATAAAGTATGAAACCAATATATTTAGAGATGTCTGCATTTGGTCCTTACAGTAATGTCGAAAATGTAGATTTTACAAAAATCAATAATGAATTATTTCTGATAAGTGGAGATACAGGTTCAGGTAAGACAACTATATTTGATGCAATTGTATTCGCATTATACGGTGAAGCAAGTGGAAATCTAAGACAAAGCAACAGTTTAAGAAGCGATTTTGCAGATGATGATACAGAGACTTATGTAGAACTTACATTTGAATGCAATGGCAGGGAATATTATATACGAAGAAGTCCTGAGTATCTGCGAAAGAAAAAGAAAGGTACAGGCTATACTAAAAAGGCAGCAGATGCGATTCTTAAATATCCTGATGGCAGAGTTGTAACCAAGGCAGGTGATGTAACGGATAATGTTGTAGACATAATGGGAATTACTAAAGAGCAATTTACAAATATTGCAATGATAGCACAGGGAGATTTTCTAAAGCTTATTTTAGCTAAAACAGATGACCGTTCTAAGATATTCAGAGATATTTTTAATACCGGTAAATATTTAGATATACAGAGCAGGCTTAAAATGGAAATGTTTGAAAGAAAAGAAATTAACAGTAAATTTGAAGAAAGTATATTCCAGTATGAAAATGATACTGTCTGCGATGAAGCATCAGAGTATTCTATAGAGCATAAATTAATGATAAGTGAGAAAAATATTAACAGAATAGATGAATTTATTAAACTTATAGATGAAATTATTGGGAGTGATAAAAGAGTAAAAATTCAGGCTGATGACAAGAGAAAAAGATATGATGAGCTACATAAAAATATAAGCGAGTTAATCAGATTATATAAAGAGAAAACAGATAAGTCTGCCGAAATAGAAAAACTGAAAAGTACAATTATAAAAGATAATTCAGCAATAGAAGAAACTACTTTTGCATTAGATGAACACAATGCAAAAAAAGATGAAAGAGATAAGAAATTTATACTGTATAATGAAATTAATTCCAAATTAGATGAATACGAGAAACTTGATATAACAATACAGAAAGAGCTTGAATTAAGAGAGAACAATGAAAAACAAAATGTAGGCTTAATCAAATTAAATAAAGAAACGGAAAAATTAAAGAAAGATTTAGATAACCTGAAAGCTTTAGAAAAGGAATATCATAATACTTTAAAGCTGTTAAATGAATATAAATTAAAGCAAAATGATTACGGGAACAAAAATACACTTTTAGATGAGCTTATTAAAAGAAAGCAAAATATTGATAAAATTAATAAGAGTTTGGAGAAAGAAAAGCAGAAATATTTAGAAAAAGAAAAGAAAGTAGATAATGCCAAAGCAATTGCAGATAAGACAGAGAAAAGCTTTTTAAGGGCACAGGCAGGAATAATGGCAAAAGATTTAGAAGAGGGGGAAAAGTGTCCGGTATGTGGTTCGTTATCCCACCCTGAACCTGCTAAGTTATCGTTAGAGGCAGCTACGCAGGAGGAAGTTAAGGAGAAAAAGAAAATTGCAGAAGATTTAGTAAGGGAATTAGAAAAAATCGGATCAGATTACAGCCATATTAAAGGTAAATTAGAGACAGAAAAGTCTATGTATGATGAATCAGGTAGGAAGATAAGTGATTTAGTCGATTATAATGATTACAAAGAAGTAGAAAGTTTAAGTGATAAATTCAAATGTGAAATAGCAGAACTGAATAATAAGATATTAAAATACAATCAATTTATCCACGAAAATGATAATATATCTGACAAGATAACAAAATGTGAAGAAAAGATAAGTTCGAATGCTTCAAAGATACAATCAGCTACAGATAAAATAAATGCTAATTTAATCGAGATAGCAAAAACTAACACAGAAGTAGAAAAGATAAAGCAGGGACTTAATTATCCTGCTAAACAGGCTGCACAAACAGAAATTAACAGACTTAATGCAGAGATTAAGAAATATGATAAGGCTTCTGAACAATTATCAGGTAAATTAAGAGAATTAAGTGAGGAGAAAAAGGGATTAGAGGGACAGATTAAAGCAATTGGCAATGAAATAGAAAGTATTGATGCAAAAATCTCTGGATATATCATCAATTTAGAAGCTAAGGTACGAAATTCAGATAGAGAAGATAACTTTTATATAAATAATGGCATAATTTCTATAGAAGATAGGAAAATCGACTGGCAGGATACACAGGCAGTCATTAATGTAAAGATTATTATTGAAAAAGATTTAAAAGCATTAGAAGAAATGTCTGTTAATGCAGAATATAGAATAAGAAATAATGAAAAAGCAATTGCCAATATCAGAAAAACATTTAATGAGAGAAAGAATGTTATTGAAGAATATCTTATTTATCAGAAACTTTCAAATGTTGCAAATGGAATGATTAGTGGCAAGGATAAGATAACCTTTGAAAGATATGTTCAGGGAACGTATTTTGAATATATTATAAATGCTGCAAATAAACGTCTTACAGAAATGACAGACGGAAGATATGAGTTATTAAAGAAGAGAGATAATAACCTAAAGGCACAGACAGGCTTAGAGTTAGATATTAAAGATGCTTATACAGGTAAGGTAAGAGGTGTTAATACTCTGTCAGGTGGTGAAGCATTTAAGGCATCATTATCTATGGCACTTGGATTATCCGATGTTGTTCAGGGATATGCAGGTGGAATTAAATTAGACTCAATGTTTATAGATGAGGGCTTTGGCTCACTAGACCACGAATCACTTGAGAAAGCAATAAATATTTTAAATGATTTAAGTGATGGCAAGCGAATGATAGGTATAATTTCACATATAAGTGAATTGAATGAACGTATTGACAAGAAAATTCACATAGAGAAAAGTAATGAGGGAAGCAGGATTAGTTGCTTATTTTAAAGTATAATTTTGTTATATACTACGACTGCTTGGTGGTGAGAATTCATATCTTCTGGTTTATAAAGTTACATTTTTTTTACTCCATCGCTTAAAAAAATATAACTTTGACAGTAATTGTGAAGTGTGATATATTAGACAATAGTTGTTTGTGGTTTAAAGAAGAAAATCACATTATTACTTGAATATGAAATACGTGTATTGAAAGGAAATATAGCAATGAAGAAAAACAATATAAAGAAAGTTGCAGTTTTATCACTTGTTGGTGTTATGGGACTTACAATGTTTAGTGGTTGTGGCAAAAAAGATAACAATGCATCAGCCAGAAAGGTTGTAGAATACGATATTAATGATTATGTTAAAACACTTGGTACATATACAGGATTAAGTGTTGATGAAAACGTCACAATAGTAACAGATGATGATGTTCAGTCACAGTTAGATTCACTTGTATCAAACAATACAACATATAACGATATTACAGACAGAAATGCACAGTCAGGTGACAGAGTGAAGATTGATTATATAAAGTCACAGGCAGGTAAGGATGATGAAACTAAGACAGATTATACAGTAGATTTAGGCTCAGGAAATATGGGCGAGGAATTTGAGAATAAATTAGTTGGTCTTTCAATTAATGGTTCAATTACATTTACCGTTCAGGAAGATGTTAATACAGAGTCTGGTACAGATAAGAATGCAGAAACAGAAAAAGTAGATGTTACATATACAGTAACTCTTAAATCTATTCAGGAGAAGGTAGTTCCTGAAGTTACAGATGCATTTATAGCTGAGAAAACAGACTATGATACATTAGATGCATATAAAGAGGGAACAAAGAAAAAGCTTGAAGAAAAAAATGCAGATTCAGCTAAGACAACAGCAGAGTCAGAGCTTATTAATAAAGTTGTTGAGGCATCAGAAGTTACAGGCTGCCCTGCATTTGTATACAATTTGAATTACAATGCACTTTGCCAGTCTTATAAAACTTATGCATCATACTTTGGATCAACATTAGAGGCTTATCTTTCAGCAGCAGGTTCATCACTCAAAGATTTACAGAAGCAGGCAGTTAATATGACAAAGCAGACATTAGTTCTTGAAGCACTTGTTAAAGATGCAGGTATCGATATCACAGATGATAACTATGATGAAAAGCTTAAGGAATATGTTGAAAAGTACAATCTTGGTACAGTAGAAGAAGTATCATCTAAGTATACTAAAGAAGAATTACTATTTGATATGCGTAGAGATGCAGCTACAGATTATTTATATACAAATAATACAGTTACCAAGAAGATGGTTTCAGCTAAAAATTAGTAATTAATAAATACGGATATTTAATCAACAGCTAATAAAGGAGTTAGGCGCTTTATTAGCTGTTTGATTTTTAGGTAGTTATGAAAATATATTTATTAACTACGATTTAATTGATTATGAATGAATTAATTATGGATTAATTAACGAGATTTGATTGTCGTGATTTAAAAGGAAAAGAGGCTAAAAAATGGAATTTAAGCAGTTTATATATAATCTAAAGGGACATTTTACAACAATTACAAGACATAGACATGAAGTAATGAAGAATTGTTTCAGGGCAGGAATCTTCTGGCAGGGATTAATGCATGATATGTCAAAATATTCTCCATCGGAATTCTGGGTAGGCGTAATGCATTATCAGGGAACAAGAAGTCCTAACGAAGGAGAGAGGGAGGACTACGGATATTCGAAAGCATGGATGCATCATAAAGGCAGAAATAAGCATCATTTTGAATATTGGACAGACTATAATCCTGAAACAAGAATGATGACTCCTGTCAGGATGCCTAAGAGATATGTTATAGAAATGTTTTGTGACAGAATTGCAGCAGGTAAGATATATAAAGGTGATGCATATAATGATACTTGTCCGTTACAATATTTTAATAATGGTAAGGCTAGAAGAAATATTGAACCTGAAACCTCCAGAGAGTTAGAACATTTACTTACGATATTGGCAGAAAAAGGTGAAGATAAGACATTTGCATATATAAGAAGAGCAAGATTTCTAGGTAAAAAATTATGATGGATAAGAGTGATAAAAACGGAAGAAACAGATTTGAGATTGCATTTCATCTGTTAAAGAAAAATATCAAGTCTATTATAATTTTTGAAGCAATATATAAAGTGTTCATAACCGCCATATTTACCCCTGTTTTAGTGAAAATTGTACAGATTGCCTTAAGACTTGCGGGGATAAATTATCTTACTAATGCAAGAGTGGTAGATTTCATATTGAAGCCGACCACCATTGCGATACTTTTCATTGTACTTTTATTAATGGCTATATTTTCGTTAGCAGAGATGAGTGCGATAGTTCATTGTTATAATGTATCGTATAATGGAGGAACGGTTTCTGTAGTAGATATGATTAAAACAGGAACAATGTCAGCATTAAGGCTGATATATCCTAATAACATCCTTATGATTGGCTTTGTGTTATTACTTCTTCCAATTACACATATGGCAGCCATATCAAGTTATGCAACATCTATGCAGATTCCTGTATTTGTAATAGAATTCTTAAATACGAAGAAACATATAACATTAATCATTCTGGTTGCATATATTGTGTTGTCGTTATTTGCATGGAGATGGATTAACTGTATAAGTTACTATACAACTGAGAAGATGAATTTCAAAAATTCAAGAAAAGCCAGTATTAATCTGAATAGAAAGAAATATTTTGGATTAATAATTGGTTTTGTGTTGTGGCAGGCAATATTATTGTTAGTTTTAGTCGGTTCATATACGCTTATAAATGCGATAATTACTTATAGTTTAAAGTTTATACTTAAGAAGAAACTTGCATATAATATTTCATTAAATGTGGCAAAAATCATTTATCAGATAGGGCAGACGATTTATCTGTGTATGATTGTTCCTGTTACATTTGCATATTTTACAGGATATTTTTTTGCAAGAAAGCATAAAATCAGAGAAGAAATGGTAATACCAAAGTTCGCTGAGAAAAAGAAATATTCAAAGTCGAAATTCAAGAAGATATTATCGGTTGTAGTAGTTATCTCTACGATTATGAATGTAATATATATTAATTTTGATTTTGGTATATTCAGAGGTTCTTCAAATGTACAGTTCTTAAAGAAAACAATGATTGCAGCACACAGAGGATATTCAGCTGAAGCACCTGAAAATACAATCCCTGCATTTGAAGCGGCAATTGATAACTTAGCTGATTATGTTGAATTAGATGTACAGGAGACAAAAGATGGAAGAGTTGTTGTACTTCATGATTCTAATTTGAAACGTGTGGCAGGTATTAAGAATAATATATGGACAGTCAACTATGAAGAAATAGAAAATGTTGACGTCGGCATATGGTTTTCAGATGAATTTAAGGATACTCATATACCAACTCTAGAAGAGGTTATGGAGATGGCAAAGGGCAGACTTAAATTAAATATTGAGATAAAATTAACCGGACATGAGAAAAACCTAGAGCAGTCAGTAGTAGATATTATTAATGAATATGATATGAAAGACGATTGTGTAGTTACTTCATTTCAGGCAAAAGCACTTAAGAAAGTTAAGAACAGCGACCCTGAAATTAAGACGGGATATATACTTCATGTTGCATATGGAGATTTCTCAGGAGTAACCTATGCAGATGCACTTAGTATAAATTATTCATTTGCAACAGAGCAACTTATCGATGATGCACATAATGCCGGTAAAGATGTATATGTCTGGACAGTAAATAATGCAGAAGCAATAAATGATATGATAGAAAATGGTGCAGACATGATAATTACTGACGACCCGGTATTAGCAAGAGAAACACTTATGTCTTATGAGACTACACCATTAGTTGTAAAAATGATAAAATTATTTATGAAGTAGAATAGAATGGAGATGAATATGAAAGAAGTAAAAAAAGTTTTGACTATAGCTGGCTCAGATTCAAGTGGTGGTGCAGGAATACAGGCAGATTTAAAGACAATGTCGGCACATAATGTATTTGGAATGAGTGTAATAACAGCAGTAACAGCACAGAATACAAAAGGTGTGTTCGGTGTATATGATGTTGAACCTGAATTTGTAGGTAAACAGATAGATGCAGTTTTTGATGATATTGTTCCTGATGCAGTCAAAATAGGAATGGTATCAAATGTAGAAATTATAAAGGTTATTATTAAATATCTAGAGAATTATAAACCGAAATATATAGTTTTAGATCCGGTAATGGTGTCAACAAGTGGCTGTATGTTACTTAATGATGATGCAATGGATATCTTAGTTAACGGGCTTATACCTATGGCGACAGTAATTACACCGAATATTCCTGAGGCAGAGGTACTTAGTGATGTTAAGATAGAAGATGTAAATGATATGGTTACTGCCGCAAAGAAGATATTTGAAAAAAACAATAATACCATTTTGATAAAGGGTGGACATCTTGCTACGTGTGCGGATGATTTATTATATGATAAAGATGGTGTTAAGTGGTTCAGGGCAGAGAGAATAGATAATAATAATACTCATGGAACAGGTTGTACATTATCATCAGCAATTGCGTGCAATCTTGCTATGGGGGAAGACGTGTATAACAGTATAAAAAATGCTAAAAATTATGTATATAATGCCATAAATGCAGGGCTTAACCTAGGCAGTGGTGATGGTCCGCTTTGGCACAATGTGGAAGTTTTTTCCAAATAAAATAATATATAGAACAGTATAAAATATCCCTATTTCGTTAATCATTTTAAAGAGAAATAAAATGATGGAGGAATGGGGATATGTCTCTTTATAATAAGGTTGAAATATGTGGTGTAAATACGGCAAAATTACCACTTTTAAAAAGTAAAGAACAGGAAGAATTATGGGATAGAATTGAGAAAGGAGACAAAGAGGCAAGGGAGAAATTTATACAAGGAAATTTACGACTTGTACTTAGCATAACTAAGAGATTTTCCGGAAACAATGAAAATATTGATGATTTATTTCAAATTGGCTGCATAGGATTAATAAAGGCAATTGATAACTTTGACAGAAGTGTAGGCGTAAAGTTCTCGACATATGCTGTCCCTATGATTTTGGGTGAGATACGTAGATTTCTAAGAGATAATAACTCAATCCGGGTAAGTCGTTCTTTAAGAGATATAGCTTATAAGGCAATATATTCAAAGGAAATGCTTACTAAGAAGCTTGGCAAAGAACCTACTGTTACAGAAATAGCGGAAGAAATCGGACTCACAAAAGAGGAAGTAGTATATGCACTTGATGCCATTCAAAGTCCTGTATCATTATTTGAACCGGTATATTCCGAGGGTGGAGATACTTTATATGTAATGGATCAGATAAGTGATAAATATAATAAGGAAGATAACTGGGTCGAGAAAATGGCACTTAACGATGCAATGAAGAGACTTACTAACAGAGAAAGAAATATTATAGAAATGCGTTTTTTTAAAGGCAGTACACAGATGGAGGTAGCGAGCGAGATAGGAATATCCCAGGCACAGGTCAGCAGGTTAGAGAAAAACGCACTGAAGTCAATGAGAAATTATTTGAGTCAGAATTGAAAGCAGAAATGGGGTTAGTTATGAGGTTATGCGAACTTAGGGAAAAAGAAGTCATAAATCAATGTGACTGCAAGAGATTAGGTTGCGTATCAGACGTAGAATTTGATATGAAAAATGGCTGTATAATTGCAATTATTGTACCGGGGATACCAAAATTATGCGGTCTTTTTGGGAGAGATACAGAGTATGTAATTCCTTTCAGATGCATAAAGCAGGTGGGAGAAGAAATCATCCTGGTACAGGTTAAAGAAGATGATATAATTAAAAAATGTGAATTTTGATATGTTATCTGATATATTAGGGGAAAAAGAATTGTCAGCAAAATAAACCACCTTAGATAGAGAAATAATAAGTAATAAAAAGAAAAATATAATCAGCAAATACTAATTTTACAGGGCATTTTTACTTGACCAAAAAAGGTTTATTATTTATAATTATAGCAAAATTTTAAGAGATTTATTAAAATTGATAAATAGCTCAGAAGTGAGGTAAATATGAAGTGTCCATATTGTAATAAAGAAAGTACAAAGGTAGTAGATTCAAGACCGGCAGAGAACAATTCAATTAGACGAAGAAGACAATGTGAAAATTGTGGTAAAAGATATACTACTTATGAGAAGATAGAAACATTACCACTAATAGTAATTAAGAAAGACCAGACAAGAGAACCATATGACCGCTCTAAGATAGAAGCGGGAATAATCCGTTCCTGCCATAAACGTCCTGTATCAATGAAGCAGATTACAGATATAGTTGACGAGATTGAGAACAATATTTTCAATCGTGATGAGAAGGAAGTAAGCAGTAACGAAATCGGAGAAATGGTTATGAATAAATTAAAAGATTTCGATTCAGTTGCTTATGTAAGATTTGCTTCAGTATATAGAGAATTCAAAGATGTTAATACATTTATGGACGAGATAAAGAAATTATTAGATAAATAAGTTATTACTGGATTTATAAGTTTGTGATATAAAATATGTGATAAAAATATGATAATGAGATTAAACTTACAAATGATTATAAAAGTGTAATTTCAGACGAATATTTATGGAGGAACGATGAAGATATTTCGAAGTTTTTATCCTGATGAATATAAAGACAGCACGTATGTAATAGATTTTCAGGAATATTATAATAGAGGATATAGAGGAATATTATTTGATGTGGATAATACATTAGTGCCTCATGGAGCACCGGAAGATGAGAGAGTTATTAAATTATTTAAGCATTTGAAAGAAATCGGTTTTAAGACATGCCTTATATCAAATAATAAAGAATACAGGGTTAAGCCATTTGCGGATAAATTAGGTACAAAATATATTTATGATGCACATAAGCCATCTAAGAAAAGTTATACTAAGGCATTTGATGTGTTAGGAACTGATAAAGATGAGACAATGTTTGTTGGAGACCAGATATTTACAGATGTATTTGGTGCAAACAGGGTAAATATGTATACAATCCTTGTGAAACCAATTCATCCAAAAGAAGAGATACAGATTGTGTTAAAACGTTATTTAGAGAAAATTGTTTTATGGACTTATAGAAGAGAATTAAGAAAATCTAATAAATAAAATGGAACGAATTGCTTAGAATAAATGTCCGTCTGTAGCACACATAAGATTAATAATGTTGTGTTACAGGCGGATATTTTAAATAATATTGAATTATTTATCAAAATATTTTGCTTTGATTTCTTTAACAGGCATATCCTGTCCTGTCCAGATTTTAAATGCTTCAGCACCTTGATATAATAACATATATAATCCGTTAAATGTCTTACAGCCATGAGCCTTAGCCATCTTAAGCAATTTTGTCTCCATTGGATTATAAATTACATCTGAAACAATCAAATCACTTCTTAATACGCTTTCATCAGTGATGATACAATTGTCAGTATTTGGAGCCATTCCGACACTTGTTGCATTTGTAAGGATATAACTGTTATCAATACTTTTATTAAGTTCTGTTTTATCAGCGAGGTCATAAAGACTTGCTTTACAGTTTGTGCTGGCATTAATATTATCAACTAAATGTTTTGCTCTATCAAAGAACTGATCCTTAATGCTGAATACGTTAATGCTTGCAACACCATCTAATGCGGCCTGTGTACAGATAGCTGTAGCAGCACCACCAGCACCAAGTAAAGTCATATTTTTACCAATGATATCGTGCCCAGCATCTTTAACAGCCTGCATATATCCGACACCGTCAGTATTATGACCTGTTAATTTGCCATTTTCATTAATAACTGTATTGACAGCACCAATCATTTTCGCAGCAGGGCTTAAATCATCAACTAATTCACACATAAGATTCTTGTCAGGCATTGTACAGTTGAAGCCACGAACGCCCATAACCTTTAATCCATCAACGGCAGTTTTAAGATTATCAACGCCAACATCGAAGCATAAATATACATAGTCAAGTCCGAGCAAATTAAATGCTTCGTTATGCATCATAGGTGAAATGCTGTGTGCAACCGGACTTCCAAGTAATCCTGTAAGTGTAGTATGTCCTGTTATATTAGTACTCATAGTTTCCTCCGTTCTAACATTTATATAGAATAATTATTAATATATAAACGTAAATAATTTCAAATCATAATTAATAGTAAGCCCAGTTAGAATTAATGTCAATAATCAGATTAGCATATTATTACATTTAGTTGTTAATTGTCATAAAACTAATCTTGTGGTATATTATGAATAAATATGATTTTCAGAAAGGCAGATAGACAGATGAAGAAATTGCATATAGGCAATATCGTAATTGGAGAGGGTTTACCTAAAGTATGCGTTCCAATTGTGGCAGAAGACATTGATGAAATAAGAAATCAGGCTGTTAAAATTGCTGATTCCAGTGCAGATTTGGTAGAATTTAGAATAGATTTCCTAAATAAGAGCAGGGATATAGAAAATATTTTAAACGGTTTAAAAATAATCAAAGATATTACAAATAAATGTGTTATCGTTACTTTCAGAACAGGCTTTGAGGGTGGAAATGAAGAAATATCAAGAGATAAGTATGAGAAACTTATAATTGATATCTTAGAAAATGGAAATGTAGATATAATTGATGTGGAAATGTTTACAGGTGATGAAGCAGTAGAACGAATTGTAAACGCTGCACACCGTAGAAATACTAAGGTAATTATGTCAAATCACGATTTTCAAAAGACACCTGATAGCGAAGAGATTATTAAAAGACTTGAGAAGATGGAAAGTCTTAGAGCAGATATTGCTAAGATAGCTGTAATGCCAAAAGATAAGTCAGATGTGGACAGATTAATTTATGCCACAGTTACAAGTGATAAATGTTTAGCTATCCCTGTTGTAACAATGTCTATGGGCGAAGATGGTAAGATAAGCAGGCTTGTAGGTGAGATTAGTGGAAGTACCATTACATTTGGAACTGTTGGAAAAGCATCAGCACCGGGACAGGTAGAGTCAGGTGAATTAAAAAAATTCTTAGAAAAAGTACATAACGAAGCAGAGTATTATACAGAGATGGTTGAGAAAATGTGTAGTGCCTGTAAAAGGAGATTAAAATGAAAAATTTAGATTATAATATTATGCTTATAGGCTTTATGGGCGCTGGAAAGACAACTGTATCAACAAGATTATCAAAAGATATGTCGCTTCCTGAAATTGATATGGATGCTTACATAGTTAAGAGCCAGAATATGAAAATATCGGAGATTTTTGATAAATATGGTGAAGAGGGCTTTAGAACCATTGAAACTGAATGTCTCATTGAGATTATGAAAAATAAAGGAAATATAGTATCGTGTGGCGGTGGGGCAGTTCTTAAAGATGAAAATGTAGAGCATATGAAAGAAAATGGAGTAATTGTTCTGCTTACAGCAACACCACAGACAATATATGAAAGAGTCAGGAATAGTAACGACAGACCTATTTTAAATGGAAATATGAATGTTGAATTTATCGAACAGTTAATGAATAAGAGAAAAAGCAGATATCTAGAAGTGGCAGATATTATTATTGAGACTGATAATAAGTCGATAGCAGATATTTCTAAGGAAATTCAGTCAAAGTTAGTTGAATTTGCTAAAAAATAGTTGAAAAAATGTCAATAATATTATAGAATAAATAAAGTTATTGAGTTTTTTATAATTCAAAAGCTCGTGGAGTGTGCAAAAGCATACGTTCCTATGTCAGATATAATAATCGGACAACTTAATTAGTTTAATTTGTATGTTAATTTAAGGAGGAATATCTATATGATATCAGCAGGCGATTTTAGAAATGGTATAACAATTGAGATGGATAACAATATCTATCAGATTATTGAATTCCAGCATGTTAAACCAGGTAAAGGTGCAGCATTCGTAAGAACAAAATTAAAGAACATCAAAAACGGTGGTGTGGTTGAAAAAACTTTCAGACCTACAGAAAAATGTCCACAGGCAAGAATCGATAGAAAGGATATGCAGTATTTATATTCAGATGGTGATTTATATCACTTTATGGACGTTGAGACATATGACCAGATCGCATTAAATGCTGATAATGTTGGCGATTCACTTAAATTCGTTAAAGAAAATGATATGGTTAAAATTTGTTCACATAACGGTGATGTATTCGCTATTGAACCACCATTGTTCGTTGAATTAGAGATTACAGATACAGAGCCAGGTTTCAAAGGTGATACAGCTACAGGTGCTACAAAACCAGCAGTAGTTGAAACAGGTGCTACAGTATATGTTCCATTATTCGTTGAACAGGGCGATAAGATTAAGATAGATACAAGAACAGGCGAGTATCTTTCAAGAGTTTAAAATAAGGCATTTTTTAACCCCGCATTCTGTAAAGAGTGTGGGGTTTTTCTTTGATTTTAAGGCATTTTTATAAATAATGAATGGATATTATATAATCCTTTTTGAATGAAAGAGAAAAAAAGAGTTCATATCGAAAACATATATACAATATTACCAAAAATTCATTATAAATATATATAATTTCCATAAGAAAGTATTGACATATTAAAATTACAAAGTAACTATATGATACATATGGGTTGGTGTATTGTACAAAGTGTTGTACAACATACTAATAATTTGTTGCAAAATGTTAATTGAAATTTTCTTAAATATATTGTATAAAATTAAGTAGTGGAGCGCTTTACAATACAATGGATAAGGAGATTATATGAACTATGACGAATTTGTGAACTATGTAAGAGAGGGTATGGAAGATGTACTTGGCGATGATTGCATAGTATCTACACATAAGGTGCTTAAGAATAATGACATAGAATTAGAGGCATTAACTGTAATAAATAAAGAATCAAATGTTTCTCCAACGATATATCTGAATTCTTATTATGAAGAATATAAGAAAGGAACTGACAAGGGTCAGATAATTAAAGAAATCTACGAGCTATATAATGAACATAGTTTAAAAATAAATTTTAACGTAGATATTTTTAAAGATTATAACAAAATTAGTAAAAGGATAGTGTATAAATTAATTAATACTAAGTCAAATGAGAAATTATTAAATGAGATTCCGAGCTTTGAGTATCTGGATTTATCAATAGTATTTTATTGTTTGTTAGATGATGAGCTGTTAGGTAGTGCCACAGCATTAATACACAATGTACATATGGAAATGTGGGAAATAGATGAAGCAGAGCTATTAAAGGTTGCAAAGGCTAATACACCTGAATTATTGCCATATGAATTAAAGAATATGAATGATGTTATCAGAGAAATGCTGATTAGTGATTTGCAGCAGACTATATATGAAAAAGATGATAGGTATGATATGAATTGTAATATGCCTAGTCCTGATATAGTAGCAGATGGATTACTTAAAGATATAAATAGTGCAGGAAATGAAGTTGCAATGTACGTACTGACGAATAAACAGAAAACAAATGGTGCAATATGTATGCTATATGATAATGTGATTGAGGATTTTGCGAATGAATTAGAAAAAGATTTATTTATTTTACCAAGTTCTGTACATGAGATAATAATTGTTCCAGCAACTGATGATATTGACCGGAAAGAACTTGATAATATGGTTAAAGATGTTAATAAGAAAGAATTAGATGCTATAGATGTACTTTCAGACCACGTATATTATTATAGCAGAGATAGAAGAGAGGTGTGCTTATAGGCAGATAACATAAGTAATAATGTAAAAATATATAGTTTTATATTAGAAAAAATAAAGAATAATAATGTTAATGCAGAAAATATAAAAAAGAGATTGCTAGAACAGAATTATATTTATTTAACAAATATATAAAGTCATAATATGATTATAAGAAAGATATATATTAATTGCTAATTTTATTTAAGAACTAGATTAATAAATAATTTATAATTAATATAATATCTATAGTCATACTATGACTTTATTATGTGTATATGAATTCATTTTATACACCTATCCAATAACTGGTAATTCTTATATAAATTAGAAAATCAATAGTTTGATTCAAGGTTTGTGCCAAAGAAATATATGAAATACATACACTATGACATATAGTTATTAAAACTACATAAAAGTATAGACAAATATACAAATTTATAATAGAATAGTGAGAGTATGAAAAATTAACTTATTATTTTCTGTACTATATATTGGAGGAAGTATGTTAAAAGAGAATAAAGAAACAAAGGACAGGATAATATATTATAGTGATGAACTGAATGACGAATTCGCAGGGGATGATATTGTTGCAAAGAAGATTGATGGTAATTACAGATATATTAGAAAAGGAATACTAAGCAGAATAGGACATATTTTCTGGTATAGAATATTAGCAACACCATTAGCATTTTGTTATCTTAAGATATATTTTCATCATAAAATTGTTAATAAGAAAGTATTAAAGGAAGCTAAGGGCAAGCCATATTTTGTATATGGTAATCATACACATTTTCTTGCAGATGCACTTATACCTACGATTGCGAATTTCCCAAGAGAAGTTTCAGTTATTGTACATGCTAACAATGTATCAATGCCTTTGTTAGGAAGAATTACTCCAAGCTTAGGGGCTTTACCACTTCCAGATGATATAGATGCTACAAAGAATTTTATGAGGGCCATAGAACAAAAAGTTAAAGAGGATAAATGTATAATGATATATCCGGAGGCACATATCTGGCCATATTATACTGATATAAGACCATTTAGAAATATGTCATTCAGATATCCGGTTAAGAGTAAGGCGATGGCATTTTGTCTTACAAATACATATCAGAAGAGACGGTTCTCAAAGAGACCGAAACTTGTAACATATATTGATGGACCATTCTATGCTGATGCTGATAAGAACGACAGAGAGAAGAAACAGCAGCTAAGGGATATGATATATGCAAAGATGAAAGAACGGTCTAAGAACAGTAATGTGAAAATGATAAAATATGTAAAGGTTGAAAAGAATAATGATTAATGTATTATTTTCAGGAAATGAAAAGGTATTTGACGGTGTTCTTACGTGTGTTTTATCAATACTAAAGAGAACAGATACCAAAGAACCATTTAGATTTTATGTATATACGATGGATGCGACAAGAGTAATGCCTGAGTATACACCTATAAGTGATCCACTGATTGAATTTTTAGATGGAATTGTTAAAGAATATAATGTTGAAAATTCTATGGTTAAGGTAGATGTGACTGAGTTATATGAAAAGGAATTTGCATATTGCCCTAATGAGCAGGCATATTGCTCACCCTATACACTCTTAAGGCTATTTGCAGATATTGTTCCTGATATGCCTGATAAATTGTTATATCTTGATGTCGATATATTATTTAACAGAGACATAAGACTGTTATATGATATCGATATAACTGAATATGAATATGCTGCTGCCAGAGACCATTATGGTAAATATTTACTTAATCCTAACTATATCAATGCTGGTGTACTTTTATTTAATATGAAAAAAATACGGAAAACAGGATTATTAGAGAAGTCCAGAAAGCTTATTAAAGAGAAAAAATTAGTTTTCGCAGACCAGAGCGCCGTATATAGAAGTACAACGAAGAAGAAAATGCTTCCACAGAGATTCAACGACCAGAAGTTTCTGCATAAACATACAGTGGTAAGACATTTTTCAAAAAGGCTATTTTATTTACCTTATCCCCATACTGATAATATAAAGCAATGGAGAGTCAGTGACATACATAGAGTATTTGGTTACTATGTATTCGATGATATTCTCTATGAGTATATATATTTAAAAAATAAATATGAGAGAGAAAGTAAAGGAGATTAACTACTAATGAGCAAAAATATTATTCCAATTTTCTTTTCATGTGATGACAATTTTGTAAAATATACAATTGTATCATTGAAATCAATTATGGAAAACGCCTCAAAAGAATATAAATATGTAATTCATATTTTAAATACAGATATTTCAGAAAAAATGAAGAAAATCGTATTAGATATGGAAAATGATAATTTTGAGATTCTATTTGAAGATGTAACAGATTATCTTAAGTCCATAAGCGGAAAATTGCCAATACGTGATTATTATTCTAAAACAACATATTACAGAATGTTTATTGCAGAAATGTATCCTGAATATGATAAGGCAATATATATTGATAGTGATACCATTGTATTAGGTGATATTTCCGAGTTGTATAATCACGATATCGGCGATAAATATGTTGGCGCGGCAAGAGACCAGGTAATGGTACAGACAGATGTGTATGGTGAATACGTTGAAAAGGTATTAGGAATAGATAGAAATAATTATTTTAATGCCGGAATACTTCTTATGAATTGCGAGCAATTTAGAAATAATAAGGCATTAGACAGATTTGTGGAATTATTATATGATTATAATTTCGTTGTAACACAGGACGAAGATTATCTTAACCTTATTTGCAAGGATAATGTGTTTTGGTTAGAACAACAATGGAACACAGAAGTGTATGGAAATATTACATATGATGAAAGTGAATTCAAGATAATTCATTATATTATGGTATCAAAACCATGGCATTACAAAGATTGTAAATATGCAAATCATTTCTGGAAATATGCTAAGGAAACAGCAGTATATGATGAGATTAGTAAAGAATTAGAAAGTTATACAGATGAGCAGAGAAAAGAAGATAATGATTCGTGTGACAGACTGTATCAGACGGCTTTAAACGAAATTGCTAAAGAGAACAACTATCTTAATCTTCTTAATAGTGGTATGTTAAAATCAAGAGACAGAATAGAAGTCTTAGGAAAGATTGCCAAACTTGAGAGTGAGGGAAGATTCGATGTAGATGTGGAAGAAGACCCACCTACGAAAGAATTACTTCCTGAAGATATAGATTATCTTAAGAAGAAATTCAAGAGTAAACTTAAAACAAAACTCACATATAGAATTGCAAGAAGTTATATGAATAATATGCTTGAGAATAAAAAGCTCATTATCCATGACATAAAGGGAATTGAGAACTTTAAGAATCTTAATTCAGGTGCAATAATTACCTGCAATCATTTTAATGCATTAGACAGTTTTGCAATGCAGATAGCATATGAAGAATCAGGACAGAAGAACAGAAAATTCTATAGAGTAATAAGAGAGGGAAATTATACGAATTTCTCAGGGTTCTATGGATTACTTATGAGAAACTGTTATACATTTCCGCTTAGTTCGAATAAGGATACAATGAAGAAGTTCTTTGAATCACTTGATACAGTTTTACAAAATGGAGATTTTATGCTGATATATCCTGAACAGAGTATGTGGTGGAATTATAAGAAACCAAAGCCACTTAAGAAAGGTGCGTATACATTTGCAATGAGAGCCAATGTACCGGTACTTCCTTGCTTTATAACAATGCAGGACAGCGATGTACTAGATGATGACGGTTTCTATGTTCAGGAATATACAATTCATATAGGAGAACCTATTTATCCGGACAGCAGTAAGACAAAAGCTGAAAATATTGAATATATGAGAAATAAGAATTATGAAGTCTGGAAAAAGATTTACGAAGAGACTTATGGTGAAAAATTAGTATATTTATGCGAAAATGAAGATAAGATGGCATAAAAAATACACCCGATGAGAATCGAACTCACGCACATGGCTCCGGAGGCCATTGCTCTATCCACTGAGCTACGGGTGCATACAGGTTATTTTATATTATTGTATGAAAAATTTCAAGAAGTTTAAGGCGTTAATTAACAGATAATGCCAAAGAATGTATATAAAGTACAGGATAACAGGTGTGTGAGGATTGAATAGAATGACAGAAAAATAAAAAATGCAAAAACGTCAAGTCATTTAGAAAGTTGGCTCATTATGTTCAAAAAGCCTGTCATTTATCTCTTCAATGCTATAGATGCCATTATTAATGCATATTGCAATAATTGCATCGCGTGAATCCTTGGGATAGAGTTCTCTGTGACCAAAGATTTCTAAAGTTCTTCTGGTAGATTTTAAATCCATCTGAAATGCAATACAAAGCAGAATTACATTATCGCGTGAAGGATTTGCCTTTGTACCATTTAATAAGTCATAAATGTATGATTTTGATAGATATCCTTGACATTTTTTAACAATATCGGAAGATTTTATGTTGTGTTTATACATATAATTAGAAAAAAATTCCCCTGTGTTAAATTCAACTCCGTATTCCGCAACAAATTCATCAATGTCATTTATAGGAGTTTCATTTAAGATATTTAAAAGTGAAGTCGTTGGATGCTGCATCATATTTGTACTCATAATTTATTCGGTCTCCATTCGTATTTTTACAGTATTAAAGATAAAGTATAAGGATTTATAATTATAAAACTATAACGATTTTAATTAAAAAATATACATTTAATTAAAAAATATACAATTAATTTAAAAATATATGTTTAATTATATAATATAAAATAAATATATGCTATACTAAATTATAGTTGTTAAAAAGTAGAATGAAAAGTAGTGTAGGAAAGAAAGGATAGTGTATATTTGTAAATATTTTTGAACAGATGAATTACAATATACCAGGAAGCAAGATAATGACATTAGAGGAAGAGTATGAGCTTTCATGTTATAAAGAACTTACTGAATTATGTGATGGTAAGGAAAGCTATATTGTAAAGAACATTAACGATGGCAAAATATATGTAAAGAAAAAGGTAAAATTATTTAATAGAGAACTTCTGTTAAGGTTAATGGAATTAGATATAAAAGATATTCCTAAAATATATTTGTGCATTGAAGATGGAGAAGAATTAACTGTAATAGAGGAGTATATTCATGGTGAAACCTTATATGAATATCAGAAGAAAAATGGATTATTTAATGAGAGGGAAGCGGTGGAAATTATTTGCAGATTATGTGATATTTTATCACAATTACATTCATTTGACCCTCCGATAATACATAGAGATATTAAGCCTATGAATGTAATGATTAGTAATGATGAGGTTGTGAAACTTATAGACTTTGATGCGGCAAGGGAAAATGTTGTAGGAGAGGTTGAAGATACATATCTTATGGGAACAAAGGAATTTGCTGCACCGGAGCAGTATGGTTTTGGACAGTCAGATGCCAGAACAGATATATATGCACTTGGTATAATGTTAAATGTGATGCTGACGGGTGAGGTACCTAAGAATAGAATCTATGGAAATGATTCAAAGACGCTTACTAAGATTATTAAGAAATGCATAATGCTAGAACCTGATAAAAGGTATAAAAATGTAAATGAATTAAAAAGAAACCTGCAATTTCTATATTTACAAAACTATATCCCTAATATAAATAAGCCATACATACATTTGTCTAAAAATAATTATTTAAGAAATGATAAGAATCTAATTGACGAGTTAAGAACATATCTGCCTGTAGGATACAGAACCGGTAAGCTTTGGAAGATGATAATTGCAACTATAAGTTATATAGTAATTGGTATAGTATCATTTGGACTGGTAATAGAAGATAGTAATACAGGTGAAAATTTTACGAATGGTAAATTATATTTATTAAGAACATTTATTTTTGTAATAATTATAGGAAGTATTACATATCTTGGGAATTACCGGGGAGTAAGATACAAATTACCGGGAACAAGACAAAAGGGATTACTTAATATAATTATGAGTCTAGTTTATGTAATATCCTATAGTCTGGGCTTGTTTGTTATAATGGCATTATTGATAATATAATTGTCCGCTATACAGAGGACTAAAATCTAAATCTTCTTTGATATAATCGTGTAATCAAATATTAATTATTGTGATGGTTATAGCTATTACAATCAAAGGAGGAAATTATGGAAAACAAGAAAAAAGGAAAATTAAAATGGTTATCAATTGCTATTATAACGATTCTGGCAATGGGAATTGTAGGGTGTACAAGTGAAAGTGATGATACCCCTAAGAAGGTAGGAGAAGTAAATAAAGTTGATGAATCTAAAAATGATTCAAAAGATGATTCGAAAGATGATTCGGATGATCCAAATGATGACACTTCAGAGGGTAAGGAAACTGAATCAGAAGAGAAAAATGAGTTCTTTGCAGGAGATGTGGTAGAGACTAAGACATTAAGAATTTCATTTTTATCAGTAGAAGATTATATATCTGATAATGAGTTTGAACAGCCGGCAGAGGGTAAAAAATTTATCAAAGCTAGCTTCGAATTTGAAAATATTGGTAAAGATGACGAATATGTTTCAGATATGGATTTTGATTGTTATGCAGATGGTTATAGTGCTGACATGAGTTATGTTTTAGATAATGATTTAAGTGCAACAATTTCAAAAGGCATGAAAACTAAAGGAGATGTTGTATTTGAAGTTCCGGTTGATGCACAAGAAGTAGTGATACAATATGAAACAGATGCATGGACAAGTAGTAAGATTAACTTTTATGTCGTTAAGCAGTAGTTTTGATGTGAGAGTATGACAGTGATTATATATTATTGTTTAATTAGTACTTAATCATTATCTCAAATAATTAATTACACATTTAGTAAATATTTATATTTTTAGCAGATAAATATTAAATTCAAAAAAAGGTATTCAGTAAATCAATTTAATTTAATGGAAGTCATTAACGTTAATTGATTTTGAATACCTTTTTGTTGCATTTTCTCTTATGATTTGATAAAATTAATTGTGATTGACAAAAAATACAGTTAATATAAATAGAATATTTGAATATAGATTTTGAAAAATCGAGGAGGACCAAGAAATGGCTTCGAAAAAAAATAAAAAGAAGAACTTAAGTAACAATACAGTTAATAATATAGAAAAAAAGGTAATAATTGATAATGATACTGAAGAATGTGAAAAAATATTAGAGAGACTTGATGAGATAGAGAAAAAACAGAATATGTCATCAAAGGTTAAAAGTCTCATTAAAGAAGATAAAGAAGCAATACAAAAGATGAATGAAAATATTAAGAAAATTGAGGAAGACGAGTTAGATTATCTTGATGATGAAGTTGACGTGGATATAGAAAATGATGAAGATAATAAGAATTTCATTGCTGAAGATAAAGTAGAGGAAAAAGAAGATTTATCTAAGAAGCCAGAAAGTAAAGATGATGATTCGGAGAAGTCAGATGCAGAGGCCTCAGATGATAGTAGAGAGGAAGAGGCAAACCTTGATTTCTTTGCTAATCTTAATAAAGAAGATAATATTTCTAATGAAAGAATAAGGAAGAAAGCTCCTAAGAGACTTGCAAATGATGCGAACAAGCTTAGTTTTATGGATAAGTTAAAGTTAGCAGCCAGAAATAATACCAGGAATTTTGCAATTGGGACAGCGATAGCATTTTTATTTATTGTTTTAATAATTGCATTGGCAGTAGATGCAGGCAACAAAGATAAGAATGACGATGTGAATGCAGCAACTAAGTTAAGCGGGGAGTTTATTGAGGTAGATACAACACCATTTATTGATGTGATTAATAATTATTATGCAGCTTTAGAATCAGGAGATATAAATGTGGTAAGAAGTCTTATAGCTGATTCAGATGATATTACAGATGATGAGATTAAGAAAAAATGTGATGAGGTAAAGGCATATGCTGAATTAGTAGTCGGTTCGTCATTTATGGTAACAGACTGTTATATCCAGAAAGGAATGAAAGCTAAGGAATATATAGTACATTATAAATTCCAGGTAACTATTAAATCGATAAAGACACCTACAGTTGGTTTATTTACAAGTTATATTGTAGACGATGCTACTGAAGCATCTAAAGTAGATTACAAGGTATGCGTAGTCGTAAATGATAAGTCCAGTGATATTTATAAATATATTTTAAAGATGAGAAGTTGTAAGAATGTTACCGACTTATTTAATAAAGTTGATAAAGAGTTAGAAGAAGCTTGTGAAAAAGATTCAGACCTTAAAGCAATCGTTGATGTATTAAAAGGAACTGATTCAGATGAAGATACTGTAAATGAAGAGACAACAGAGCCTATGAAAGACTCAGAAACTAAGAGTTCTGATAAAAAAGACGAATCTAAAGAGACAACAAAGAGTGCGTCATAGGAAGTATAGAAACTGAATACATGTAAATAGAATAGATACAAACAGTATATAATACAAGTTAGTATATCTGTTTGTATAAGATAAGGACTGGTCCTAATTATGTTTTAATTGTTCAAAATATAATTGAGACTAGTCCTTATATATTATAGATATATTGCAATTATAAATTAGAATTGTTAATATTAGTATGTGATATATTCAGATAAGGAGTCCATTTCAATATGTATATATTTGGAATAAAAAATATAGCAACAAAAAAACATAAGAATAAAATAGAGGAAAAATAAATGTTAGATATATTAATTGTAGAAGACAATCCGGAAATAAGTGGACTATTAAGAGACTTTCTGGTTAAAGAAAATTATGTGGTAAGTGTGGCAGATACAGGTGAAAAAGCATTGGATATTTATAGCAGATATGGTGCAAAATTAGTAATCTTAGATATAATGTTACCGGGAATAAATGGTTTTGCAATATGCCAGAGAATAAGGGAAAAATCCAATTCACATATTATTATAGTGAGCGCTAAAACGGATAAAGACGATAAATTAAAAGGATTAAATCTGGGAGCAGATGATTATATAGAAAAGCCATATGACATTGACATTTTGCTTGCTAAAATCAGGGGGATATTTAAAAGAAAATATGCCAAGGAAGAGATTATAGAGGGTAATCTGATACTTAATACTGTTAATAAAAGTCTTATTGTTGATGGAGAAATGGTAGATGTTACAGAGAAAGAATTTGAGTTATTAAAGCTGTTAATAGAGAATAAGAATACAACTCTTAAGAAAGAATATATTTTCAATACTATATGGGGAAGCGACAGCGATTCTGAATTACAGACATTGACAGTGCACATAAAATGGCTTCGTGAAAAAATAGAGAAAGATTCAAAGAAGCCGGAACATATTATTACAGCCTGGGGGGTAGGGTACAGATTTGAATAAGTTTAGAAGAATTACTCTGGTGGTTCTGTTAATAGAGATACTTATAATTGTAATTGGAAATGTTATGTATTACAGAAATAAGAGAGAAAATGATGGAATATACAGAGTAGAATCCAAAAGAATTGCAAATGAATTAGAAAATAAAGATGTTAATCATATTGATTTATCAGGATATAAAACCATAATAAGAGTAAGTGAATTTAATGCAGAGGAAATATGCAATAATGCTTACGTGGTAGAAAAGGCAGGAGATAAATTATATAGAATTGAATATAAGAGGGTTAGCAGCAACTATTTAGTATTGTATATGAATATTATAGTCGGAAGTATGCTTATATTTACCTTAGTGATAATGCTTTATATAAATATGAGAATTATAAAACCATTTAATAAAATGGAAGAATTAGCAGTGTCATTGGCAAAGGGAAATCTTTCTATGCCAGTCAAAGCAGAGAAGAGAAAATATTTTGGTAAATTCCTGTGGGGAATGGATATGTTAAGAGAGAATTTAGAAACAGCAAGGGAAAGAGAATTAGAATACCAAAAGGAAAGAAAGACACTTGTATTATCATTGTCACACGATATAAAGACACCTTTATCGGCCATAGAATTATATACAAATGCTTTAACAAAAGAACTATACACTTCAGAGAGTAAGAAGAGGGAAGCATTATACGGAATAGATAAAAATGCAAAAGAAATTAAGAGATATATTGATGAAATAATCAATGCATCAAGAGAAGATTTTCTCAAGCTGCAGGTAGAAACAGGAGAATTCTATCTGTCGCAGATAATGGAGTCCGTTAAGAAATTCTATATAGATAAATTAGGTATAAAGCATACAGAATTAAAAATTGAGAAATATATGGATTGCATCTGTAAGGGTGACAGTGAGCGTGTAATAGAAGTAATACAAAATATTATGGAAAATGCTATCAAATACGGTGATGGTAAACAGATAGAAATTACATTTGCAGATGAAGAAGATTGCAGGCTTATATATATTTCTAATACCGGCTGTTCAATAAACGAAGAGGAATTACCATACTTATTCGATTCATTTTATCGTGGAAGTAACAGCCATAATATAAAGGGAAGCGGACTTGGTTTATATATCTGCAGACAACTTATGTTAAAGATGGACGGAGAAGTCTTTGCAGATATTAACGATAATATTTTCAAGGTTGGCGTAGTAGTAAGAAAAGCAAAGTAAATATATGAAGATAACTCAAACTTCACACGTACATATTTACTTTGCTTTTCCAAGTTTTCTAAAGGCAGGAAAATTAATCATAAATATTTGTATTTAAGGATTATTTAATAATTTATTCTGTATAATCAAGTTGTTTTTAAAAATTAGTTTATAAATAGAGAGGAGAAAGCATTTGTTTATCAGAATATTAAAGAAAGATTTAAAACGTAAAAAATCAATAAATATTATTCTGTTTCTGTTTATTTGTCTCGCTACGATATTTGTAGCAAGCGGTCTTAACAATGTAATCAGTGTAGTTAATGGGACTGATTATTATTTCGATAAGGCAGGCATCGGAGACTATAATATTTTGACTATGGGTGGAGGTAATTCGAAAAAGGGATTAGATGAGTACTTAGATGGCGAAGCCGCCGTTAAGAGCTATAAGCTTGAAAATGTATTATATGGCTCTAAGTATAATCTGCTTAATGAAAAAGATGAGATAACTAAAGCTGATGGTTCTGTTATATTTCAATCAATAGATGAATCTAAATTATCATATTTTAATCTTGATAATAAGAAAATTACCAAAGTAGAAGAGGGACATATATATGTTACGGGTAATTTTATGAAAGACAATAATTTAAAAAAGGGTGACAAAATACACATACAGTTTGAAAGTGTAGATATGACATTGATAATTGATAGTAAGGCAAAAGATGCATTATTAGGTTCCGGTTTTATGGGAAATACACGTATTATTATGAATAACAATGATTTTAAGAAAATGTGTATGGACGAAACTATAAATAATTATTACCGGGGGCAGATTGCATATATACAGACTAATGACATAAAAAGATTAGAAAAGATAATTACAGATATTCCCAATGTTGCATTTGATGGAGATTACAATCTAATTAAAAACTGCTATGTGCTTGACATGATAGTGGCTTTTATTATACTCGTTTTAAGTATATGTCTTATAATAGTATCTTTTGTGGTATTGAAATTCTCAATTACATTTACCATTGAAGAAGAATTCAGAGAAATTGGCGTTATGAAAGCCATAGGTATTAAGAATTTTAAGATAAGAAGTATCTATATTGTTAAATATCTTATATTATCGCTGTCTGGTGCAGCACTTGGCTTTATAATAAGTATTCCGTTTGGCAATATGTTATTGAAATCTGTCAGTGATGATATGGTATTAGGTAATAAAATCGGTATATTAACTAATGTTCTGGGTGCGTTAGCAGTTGTAATTATAATTGTATCATTTGCATTTATTTGTACCGGAAGAGTGAAGGAAATGTCACCTGTAGATGCAGTGAGGTCGGGACAGACAGGCGAGAGATATAGTAAGAAATCATTATATAGAATTGGTAAAAGCCATACAAGTACACCAATGTATATGGCAATTAATGATGTGCTTAGCAGTCCAAAAAGATTTATAACTATTATAGCTTCATTTCTTATTTGTACCTTATTAGTGCTTATGATTGTAAATACAACTAATACAATGAAAAGTGATAACCTAATTGATTTCTTCGCGACAAAGAGTGATTTGTATATGACAGATACCAATAAAGCTATGGAATTAATGACAAAAGTAGATGAAGATAATGCGATTAATGAATACCTGAGTAAACAGGCTGAAAGATTACAGGAAGAGGATATGCCTGCAAATCTTGCGGTAGAGGTTCAATTCAAGTATAAAATTACAGCAAATGGAAGTAGTTATAAAATAACATGCCAGCAGGGATATAATACGAAAATGTCTGATTACAAATATTTAGATGGATATGCCCCTGAAAATGCAGATGAAATAGCAATTACAAAGCAGATTGCAAGGAAACTTGGTGTGAAAATAGGAGATACGATTACGATTGATTATGGAAATGAACAAAGAAATTGTATTATAACAGCATATTTCCAGACGATGAACCAGCTTGGAGAATTAATAAGACTTCATAGTGATGCTCCTACTAACTTAAGATATGCTTCAAGTATTTTCAGTTTTCAGATTAATTTTACGGATAATCCGTCTGAAAAAGAAATAGAAAGGCGTAAAGAAAGAATTAAGAAATTGTATAACAATGATGATGTTACGAATTGTACAGAATATTGTATTGAATCTACTAAATCTGTGGATACATTAGAATCTGTACAGTATATGGTGTTGATTATTACGTTAATTGTTGTGGTTCTTGTGACGATTTTAATGGAGAGAGCATTTATAGCAGATGAAAGAAGTCAGATTGCACTTCTTAAAGCAATAGGCTTTAAAGACAGCCAGATAATTAAGTGGCATACTTATAGATTTGGAATCGTGTCTTTAATAGCAGTCATATTAGCAGGTGCGATATCCATACCAATGACTAGATTGTGCATCACACCAATATTTGGAATGATGGGTGCAAAGGATATTATATACAATATTAAACCATTAGAGATATTTGTATTATATCCGGTTATTATTTTGTTGATGACATTTGCGATAGCATTTATCGTATCTGTTTATACAAAGACAATTAAGTGTAAAGACACATCTAATATAGAATAAAAAATGTGATGAGTAAAAATGTATAATTAAGATAGAATTTGCGAATAGAAAATGTAAAATGACAATTAAAAATGTATAGAAAAGAGGTTTAAATATGGGACATTTATTAGAAGTAAAAGATATATGTAAAACATATGTGATTGATAAAAGGCAGAATAATGTCTTAAGAAATGTTGAGTTTGTAGTTAATGATGGAGAAATGGTGGCTATAATGGGTCCGTCAGGGTCAGGAAAATCAACTTTATTATATTCAGTTTCAGGTATGGATAATCCGACCAGTGGAACAGTTATTTTTGATGGAACTGATATTACTAAGTTAAAAGACAAAGATTTAGCTGAGTTAAGACTTAACGAAATGGGATTCATATTTCAACAGATGTATATGATGAAGAATTTAACAATTCTTGATAACATTGTGCTGCCTGCCATTCAAAGCAAGAAGATTAAGGAAACACGTAAAGAGAAAATGAAACGTGGAGAAGAATTGATGCATAAACTTGGAATTATCGAGGTGGCAGATAATGATATAAATGAAGTGTCAGGAGGACAATTGCAAAGAGCAGCAATATGCAGAAGTATGATTAATAAACCAAAGTTGCTATTTGCTGATGAACCAACAGGCGCGTTAAACCGGACTGCAGCTAATGAAGTTATGGATGAATTAGTTAAACTTAATAAAGAGGGAACAACGATAATGATGGTTACACACGATTCGAAGGTTGCAGCTAAATGTTCAAGAATTCTATATATTGTGGACGGCAATATAAAGGGTGAATATGATAACGGTAATACAGAGAATGATTCGGAAAAAGAAGTAGAAAGAAAAATTAATAACTGGCTGTTAGAACTTGGTTGGTAAGATGCATATAGTGTTTTGATTATAAAGAAGGATTAAAAAGGGGTTGTAAGAAAATAAAATGCAATAATGAAAAAGATGTCAAAAAAAACAAAATGAAAAAAGTCAAAAAAAGTCAAAAAAGTTGTTGACAAAACCAAACCATAGTGATAATATATTCAAGTCGCTTGTGAGACAGTAAGTCATTCGCAACAACGACAAAAAAATAAATCAAAAAAGTTGTTGACAAACACAACGAAGTATGATACTATTGAGAAGTTCTACTGCTAAAAAGCAGAGAGGACAAAATGAACATTGATAACTGAACAGTAACATAAATCCAACCCTGAAAATTCTAAAAATTTTCAGCGAACATCGTGTAAACGATTTCCAAAAAC